>NZ_OY760059.1:1200000-1500000 GCF_963662885.1 uncultured Pseudodesulfovibrio sp. | reverse complement strand
ATCTTTCATTGCCCTTCCGACGGCCCCGAAGGGGACCGCAACTCATCTGCACACTACTATACGCGCCAGCTCCGATTCGGGTCACAGCCCTTGCCCGGAGTTTCGTACTAGGCTATCAACATACACGAATAAACAAGGAGAAAACAACCGTGGATTCCCATGACAATCCAGTGCTCCGGGCCATACGCGAGCGCCGCTCCATCCGCAAGTTCACAACGGATCCGGTCGACAAACAGACCCTGAAAACCATTCTTGAAGCCGGACAGTGGGCCCCCAGCGGCATGAACAACCAGCCATGGCGCTTTCTGGTCATCACCCGCGGCGACCCCCGCGTGGAGAAACTGGCCCAATGCACCAAGTATTCCCCTCTGGTCAGCTCCTCCGCAGCCTGCATCTGCGTGTTTCTGGACAAGGAAACCATATACAGCGAGATAAAGGACCACCAGGGGGCCGGTGCCTGCATACAGAACATGCTCCTGGCCATCCACACGTTGGGCCTGGGCGGGGTCTGGCTCGGCCAGATCATCAACGACCAGTCGGCCGCCCTGTCCTCATTGGGGCTGTCCGAAGACAAACTGGAGCTGCAGGCCGTCGTCGTTCTGGGCCACCCCGACCAAAAGGGCGGCTCCAAGCGCAAACCCCTTTCCGAACTCATGCTGGAGGACTTTTAATGGATATAGCGACTTTTCCGCTGGGCGCCCTGCAGACCAACTGCTTCGTCCTGAGCAACGGCACCGAGGCCGTGGCCGTGGACCCGGGCGGCAATCCGGCTCCCGTACTCGAACACCTCAAGGCCAACGGGCTGACCCTGACCACCATCCTGAACACGCACCTGCACTTCGACCACACCGGGGGCAACAAGGCCCTGTCCGAGGCCACGGGCGCACCGATCCTGGCCAATGAGGCGGACGGCTACCTTCTGGACACCTGGCTGGGCAAGGGCGGCGACATGGGCCTGCCGTCCATCGACCTCTACGAATGGAAAAACCTCGGGCCGGGCGAGACAACCTTTGCCGGGGCCCCGTGCTCCGTATTCCACACCCCGGGCCATTCGCCGGGCAGCCTGACCTTCTATTTCCCCGACGCTGGAACCGCCTTTGTTGGCGATCTGATCTTCTACCGCTCCATCGGCCGCACGGACTTTCCCGGAGGCGACCTGAACGTGCTCAAACGCTCGGTCAGGGAACATATCTTCACCCTGCCGCCCGATACCCGGCTGCTGTCCGGACACGGCCAGGAAACCTCGGTCGCGGACGAACAGAACCACAACCCGTTTGTCGGAGGATTCTGATAATGAGCGAACCCGTTCGCATCGATATCCGCGACAAGTGTTGAGGGGTGGGACTGGAGGTAGGTTGGTACCTCCGTTTCGCCCGGACGGACCGCGTCGAGGCTCTGGTTTCACTCAGGGCCGCGGCCCAGGTGCGCCATGAGGAACACACCTTCCCGGACTGGAACTTCGAGGTCGAAGAACTTGAGGACCACGCCCGGGCGGTGATGACCCGCAAGCAACCCGTGTACGACAAGGAGCCTTAATGGACCACGCAGCCATCTTCGCCTGTTCCCATCGACGCGGGGGCAACTCCGACCACGCCGCCGAACTGCTGGCCAAGGGGGTTCGCGAGGCTGGTGGCCGTGCCGAGGTGCTCTACGTGCGCAACCTCAAGATCATGCCCTGCCTTGCCTGTGGATACTGCGACGTGCCGGAGCGGACCGGCCAGGAGCGCTGCGTCCTGGGCACCACGGACCAGGCCTGGGACCTGTTCGCCCACTGCCTGTCCGCCCGGACCATCCTGTTCGCCTCGCCCATCTATTTCTATCACCTGCCCTCGCGGCTGAAGACCTGGATCGACCGGGGCCAACAGTTCTGGAAAGCGAAGCTCGACGCCGAGCCGTGGATCGCCGACCTGCCGGAGCGCACGGCCCATGCCGTGCTGCTGGCGGGTCAGCCTTCGGGCCGGAAGCTCTTTGACGGAGCGCGCCTGACGCTCAAATATTTCGTGAAGAATTTCAACGCGGAGCTTGCTGACCCTCTGGTCTTTCGGGGGGTGGACACGCGCAACGATCTCCGGGCCAAGTCCGACTTCGAGAAGCGTATCGTGGAGTTGGGGGCAACGGCCTGGGAAACTGCGCCGAAGCGTGCGGATTGAGCAGGTGCTCAAGCCGGTCCTGACCCTCGCCTGGCGGCTCGGCCTGCGGGCCGGACGGTGTGCGGTCTGTGCGGCCATCCTGCCGGAAGGCGGCCCCCTTTGCCCGACCTGTGCCCAGGACCTGCCCCTGAGGACAGGAGGCCTGTGCCCGGCCTGCGGCGCCATGTCTGGTCGAGAGAACGACCTACCGTCCCTGTGCCCCGAGTGCCGGTCAGCCCCGCCCCCCTGGAACGAACTCTACTTCCACGGGCAGTACACCGGGATCATGCGCAGGCTGATCATCGGGTACAAATTCCATAACAGGTTCGAGCGCAACCGGCTCCTTGGCGCCTTGGCCGTGGCCGCGTTCAGGGCCCGCCCCGGTAGCGTTCCCGATGCGGTGGTCCCGGTCCCCCTGCATGACCGGCGGCTGATCTGGCGGGGTTTCAATCAAAGCCTGGAGATTGCCCGTGGTCTGGCCCGGCACCAGGACAGGCCCCTGCTGGTCCACGGACTGCGGCGCACGCGCAACACCCCGCCCCAAACACGATTCGGGCTCAAGGAGCGGCAGGCCAACATCAAGGGGGCCTTTGCGGCGGACCCGGCCCTGGTCAGAGGAAAGCGGCTGCTCCTGGTGGACGACGTCTACACCACGGGCTCGACCCTGCGGGAATGCGCCCGAACCCTGAAGCGGGCGGGCTGCATTGAAGTGGATGTCCTCGTCCTGGCCCGGACCGTGCTGGACTAGTAGGTCAGCTGTTTTTTTGGAGCTAGTACCGATATTTCAGACGCCAGCCGAAATCCACGGTTTCGAAGAGAGCTTGGGTCTTGAATTCCCCGTAAAAATGGACCTTTTTATCCGCAGGTGTGACCCTCACGCGAAGAGGTACGGTCGCAATCACGTCATCCCCATTTACCAGATTGAGCCGTATCTGTACCTGACTGATTCGCCCCACGCCCTGAAAAAGGGCGTTTCCCCGAATGGTCCATCCATCGCCGACCCCCTGTTCCAGACGATACCGGATCAGTACGTACGTACCATCTCTGGACTGCTTTCTCAGCGTCTGGACATCAGGACCCGTCAAATCGCCGGTAGGCACCGCCATGCCTCTGCACCCTGCCAACAACGAACGCGCCGCAACTCGCAGCGCGCCTTGGATTTTTCCCACGTAAACAACCCTATGCTTTTCTTGAATCAACGGGCGGACCCTATTCCCCGCCTCTCTTCGTGACAAGCCCCGAATGGCGCGGCTGTGGGGTTAGCGCTCTACAACTTCCCCTTTTTCAGAGTGTTAGGGACTGAAATTTGGCTTGCGAAACGGCCTATATGAAATGTATTGTCCGGTCTTGGGGGCTAACCGCAAAAAAAAGCGAAAAAACCGGGATCGGGGCTTGACTTCCACCCGGTGTTGCGGCTAGGTTGCCTCCTCTTACGAATTGGAGGTTCTAACTATGTTCGCTATCATCGAGACCGGCGGTAAACAGTACCGCGTTGAAGAAGGTCTTGAACTCAATGTAGATTTGCTGAAGGCTGATGCCGGCGATTCGCTGAGCATCGATTCCGTACTCCTGGTCGACAAAGACGGCGACACCAAGATCGGTGCTCCGTACGTTGACGGCGCCAAGGTCGAGTGCGAAGTCCTGGGCCATCTCCGCGGCGACAAGGTCGTGGTCTTTCACAAGCTGTCCAAGAAGGACGCTCGCAAGACCCAGGGTCACCGTCAGGATTACACCAAACTTAAAGTCAATTCCATCACGGCCTAGCGCCAGGAAGGGAGGATAACATGGCTCATAAGAAAGCTGGTGGTAGCTCCAGAAACGGTCGCGACAGCGCCGGACAACGGCGTGGCGTGAAGCGCTTTGGTGGTCAGGAAGTGGTTGCCGGCAACATCCTCGTGCGGCAGCTTGGTACAAGATTTCACCCCGGCGACGGCGTCGGCATGGGCAAGGATTACACCCTGTTCGCCCTGGTCGATGGCGTGGTCAAATTCGAGAAGTACACCCGCAAGAAGGTCATCAAGACCCGTGTGAGTGTTACGCCCGCCGAGGCCTAGTTTTCGATTACGCAAGCATAGTTGCCGGGCAGGGAGACTTCATGCTCCCTGCCCGTTTTTTGCGTTGAACGAAGGACTGCCAAACCGGTAAACGGGTGAGGGAATATTATGAAATTCGTGGATGAAGCGACCATCAAGGTGGCGTCCGGCAAGGGCGGCAACGGCTGCGCGAGCCTGCGTCGTGAAGCCAACGTGCCCAAGGGCGGCCCGGACGGCGGTGACGGCGGCAAGGGCGGCGATGTGATCTTTCGCGGCTCCGGTCGGCTGATATCGCTCTACGACTTCCGCCTCAAGCGCCACTACACGGCCAAAAACGGCCAGGGGGGCATGGGACGCGACCGCTACGGCAAGGCCGCCGACGATCTGATCGTCAACCTGCCTGTGGGAACCCTCATTTACGAAATCATAGAGGAAGAGGACGGGACTGTTCGCGAGGAGTTCATCGCCGACCTGGTGGAAGACGGCACCGAGATCGTCATCTGCAAGGGCGGGGATGGCGGACGCGGCAACCTGCACTTCAAGTCTTCGGTCAACCGCACCCCCCGCTATGCCGAACCCGGTTTCCCGGGCCAGGAAAAGCAGCTCCGTCTGGAGCTCAAGATTCTGGCCGACGTCGGTCTGCTCGGCCTGCCTTCGGCCGGCAAATCCACCTTTATTTCCAAGGTCTCGGCTGCACGGCCCAAGATCGCGGCCTACCCGTTCACCACGCTGGTGCCCAACCTCGGCGTCATTGAGAACGACGAGTTCAAACGCATGGTCATCGCCGACATCCCCGGCCTGATCGAGGGAGCGAGCGAAGGGCGCGGCCTGGGCATCACCTTCCTCAAGCACGTGGAGCGGACCCGTTTTCTGGTTCACATCCTGGCCGCAGAGGACGTCAACCGCGACGCTCCGGCCGACGGCTTCGCCATGCTCAACCAGGAGCTGCGCGAATACAACGCCGAGATGGCCAACAAGCCGCAGATCCAGGTCATCAACAAGATCGACACCCTGTCCGAAGACGAGCTGGCCGACATGAAGGCCAAGATCGCGGCTTCCGGGGAAAAGGTCTTCTTCATCTCCGCCCTGACCGGTGAAGGCGTGGACGAGCTGCTTGAAGCCATGTGGCTGCAGCTCGCCCAACTCGACGAGGACTAGCCCTCTTTCCGCTCGGCAAAGACTGCCTTGGCCGCGAAGATCGCGTTCAGGGCTGCCGGGAACCCCGCATAGACCGCGACCTGCATGAAGGTCTCGACTATCTCTTCACGCGTCCAGCCCACATTCAGCGCGCCGTGGATGTGCACCTTGAGTTGCGGCTCGCACCCTCCTTTGGCGGCCAGAGCCGATATGGTGATCAACTCCCTGTCCTTCAGGGACAGGCCCGGCCGGGCATAGACGTCCCCGAAGCAGAATTCGAGCATCAGCCGTCCGAAATCCGGGGCGATATCCGCCAACGCCTCAACCACTCTGTCTCCCTGTTCGCCGTCCACGCGGACGAGCATCTTCAGGCCTCGTTCATATCGTTCGTTGTCCATGACAACCTCCTTTTTTCACACTGTGACCCCGGGGCTGTGACACGTCCAATATCGCTTTTCACGCGCTGTGATATGGTTTAAGTATCACATATGACCGACCGACAGATGCGCTACTTTCTGGCTGTTGCCGAAACCCTGCACTTTCGCAGGGCGGCGGAACGGCTGCACATGACCCAGCCGCCCCTGTCGATGCAGATCGCGGCTTTTGAGGAGGAGCTGGGTGTCGCCTTGTTCGTGCGCGACCGGCGGTCCGTGACCCTGACCGCCGCTGGCGAGAGCCTGCTTTCGGACGTACGCCGCATCCTGGGCGACATGGAAGCGGCCCAGCGCCGGGCCGTGGACACAGGACTGGGCCGTGTGGGCAGATTACGCGTTGGATTCATCGGACCGGCCATCGACGGCCCGTTGGGGCAGGACCTCAAGGCGTTCGGCGAGAACCACCCGGGCATCACCCTGGAGTTGTCAGAGAAATCCACTCCCGAACTCATTGAGCAGGTGCGTGGCAAGGGGCTGGATGCCGCCGTGGTACGGCTGTCCGGGCCCGGGCCAGACGGACTTGCGCACCAGGTCTACCACCGTGAGAGCTATGTGCTTGCCGTACCCGCAGGACATAACCTGGCGCGGGAGACGGCTATTGAACCGAAGATGCTCGATGACGAGCCGCTGATCATGTTTCCGCGAACCCTGAATCCGGTGCTGTACGACCAGTGGACCTCCCTGCTCTCCAGAGCCGGGGCACGGCTTCGCGTGGCGCAGGAGGTTTTGACCAAGCACGCCACTGTGGCTTTGGTCGCTGCCGGATTGGGCGTTTCGCCTGTCCCCCGCTCCACGGCAGACATTGGACGCAAGGACGTTGTCTTCATCCCCTTTGCCGGGTCCACGCCCGAGCTGACCTTTCATATCGTCACCCGAGACGAGGCCACAGGCCCGGCCCTGACGACCTTCCTCGATCAACTGCTTGGTAAATAGATTTCGTCAGGGCATGGGGAATGAAACCACCCTGCGAAGTGGCATCCAACCACGTCTTTACTGATAAGGCTAGTCCAGACCGGCGAACCGGAAGCTGCTGGCCTTTTCGCCCAGGCTCCCCCTTCCGCGAACGTCACGGTAGAGTTCGTAGAGGCCGTCCATCACCAGGTCCAGTTCCTCACCCAATGAACGCAGAGCCGCGCCCGAGTCAGGATCGCCTATGGAGATGCCGCCCTTGTAGAAGACGTTGATTCCGTCTTCGTCGTTGTTTTGCATCTGGTCATAATCGACCAGGGTCATGAGCGTGTCCGGGCCGTGTTCATCGGGTTGCAGGAATTCACGCGCTTCCTGAGACTCCGAGGCCACAGTCTTGCCGTCTTCGATGATTTCGGTGGTGTGGGCGGTGCGTTCGAGGATTGCCGGTCGATCGCCGTCGGTCAGTCCGCCGCCCGTGCGGAAGGGCAGGCGATCGTCAACGCCGCGGTTAAGGACGTTACGGGCCTGATGACTATCCTGCTTTCGCATGACCAACTCCCCGTCCTCGTATAGTTCGGTGGTCCAGTCTGCGGAAAAGGGCTGTCCAAGGCGGCCATACTGCGCCATGTGGCTCGCCGAACCGTACTGCCCCTTGGCCGCGGCCCGCCCCGCTCCCTCCAGGAAGAATTCGGGTGCGGACGAACTTTCCGCCAACTTGGAGCCAAGCAGCTCGGCGGAGTCCTGCGCCTCCGGCGAGCTGTATTCCTCTGGTTTGAGGCCTAGGAGGTCGAGTACTCCCGGTCTTTTGGCGAGCGAATGACCATCGAACTCGTCCAGACTGAAGGAACCATTGCCGTGTTTGACCAGCTTGCCGTCCTCATACCAGCTGACGTCAACGGTCTGATACTGCTTCCCGTCCTTGCTTCCCTTCCCGTCCTTCTGCTTGTCCGTGACCGAGGCCTCACGCAAGAGGTTACCGTCCCGGTCATACTCCTCGCTGACAACGGACAGCTGCGTGTCATGAGAAATCTCGTCCGTGGAAAGCGGCCCCATGCCCTCTACTTCCACGCCGTGACGATTGGTAACCTGGCTGAAGTCACCTGACTGATCTATGGCAAAGCTCTTGGAAAGCTGCTTGTTGTCGTAAAATTCCTGTATGTCGGCGTGGTAGTTCAGGCTATGGTCCTCGCTGGTCAGCTTGCGAACCAAAGTGGTCGCATCGCCGTCCAGATCGCCGGTCATGCGCGAGAAATCGTTACCGGACAGACTGATGGTGGGCGAGCCGGTATTACGGGTGCGCATGTACATTTCATCGCTCAAGGTGCGCTCTACCCGGCCGTTGTCGTACCAGGAGACCGAACGGTTCATGACCGCGCCCGACCAGCCGCTTTTGCTTTCCAGACGGGCCATTTCCGCGTGGATGGTCTGAGAGACCTTGCCGTTCTCGTCGTAGTATGAGGTGTCCAGCACAGCCCGGCCGTCGAGCATGGTCCCATCGACGGACTTGACCAGCCTGCTCCCGTTGTACTCGTGCACGGTCAGCGTGCCGCCGTCGATGTCGATGATTTCGGTATGCCCGTTTTTCAGCGTGCGTTCGGAATGGGTCAAACCGCCCGACAGCTTCCAGGGCGAATCACCGGTCTGATTGGTGTCCTGCCCGCTTTCTCCAGCCCCTTCCGTCTCGATCTGTCCGGCAGCGTATTTCCGGATGGCCTCATCGCTTATGGAGACCACGTCGGCTTGAGCCGACGCGCCCGACTTATCAACCGAATCGGAACGTGTCCTGTTGACGGTATAGGCCAAGGCGGTAGAAGCGCTGCTGACGGGATCGATCATGATCACTCCTTGTTCCTGACGAGTGGAAAGCGACTCGGATTACAAGTTCATATCGACATATCTTTACACTTCTTTATATTGACCCGACATTTGAATACCATTTCATTTTTGAATAACAGCACCATCCCCCGCCTCCCTTGCCTCCAAAAGTCCCTTCTTGCAGGCCGGAACCAGTTGGAGTACCGTGCGCCCCATGACGAAATCGCGCATAAACAGAGACAATCTGCTCGAGAATGTACGGCGGGTGGTGGTCAAGGTCGGTTCGGCCGTGCTGGCCACCCGGGACGGCTTGAACGGCGCAGCCATCAACCGTTTGGCCGACCAACTGGCCGAACTGTCCAATCGCGGCCTGGACGTGGTCCTGGTCTCTTCGGGCGCGGTGGCCGCCGGCAGGCAGCGCATCTATGAGCGTACCCAGGAAAAGCAACGCAACGGCAAGGACATGATCTCCCGGCAGGCGGCCTCGGCCGTGGGCCAGGGGCGGCTCATGCACGACTACGACGAGGCCTTTGCCCGACACGGCAAGGTCACGGCCCAGGTCCTGCTGACCCGCAGCGGACTCAAGCTCCGCGACCGCTTCCTGAACGCGCGCAACACCATGGAACGACTGCTGGAATGGGGCGTCATCCCGATCATCAACGAGAACGACACGGTTTCCACCCGTGAGCTGGAATTCGGCGATAACGACACTCTGGCAGCCATGTGCCTTGGGCTGATCGGCGCGGATCTGTTCGTCAACCTGACCTCCGCCGACGGGGTTTTCGACAAGAACCCGGACGGCAACCCCGACGCCAAACCCATCCCGCTCATCGAGGATATCGCCGCCCTGGACCTGGAAAGCATGTGCGACGGCAAGACCAACGTGGGTACGGGCGGCATGTACTCGAAGCTGCGCGCGGCCCGGCGGGCGGCCCAGCTCGGCGTACCCACCCTGATCGCCTCGGGCAAGGGCGATTTCGACATCCCCGCCGTCCTTTCCGGCGGAGACGCGGGAACGCTGGTGCTGCCCGATGACCGGGTAGTCTCAAGCAAGAAATTCTGGTTGGCCTACCGCGACGATCCGTCCGGATCGATCCTGATCGACGGCGGCGCAGCCAACGCCCTGCTGACCAAGGGCACCTCGCTGCTGCCCATCGGCATCACCGGGGTGGAAGGGTGCTTCGACCGCGGGGCGCTCATCTTCATCAAGACCGCTGACGGCGACGAACTCGGCGTGGGGCAGACCAACTACTCCGCCGACGAGTTGACCCGCATCAAGGGCAAGCGCACGGACGAACTGGCGGCCATTATCGGCCCCACGGTCTCGGACGAAGCCGTCCACCGCGACAACATGCTCCTGGACGCGGCGATCTGATGCGCAGACTCTATCTCGACCGCAATCTGCAATATGTTTTCGGTGTGACGCTCATGGCCGTGCTCGGCGTGTCGTCCATCATCCCGGCCCTGCCGGACATCATGAAGGGGCTGCACCTGAGCGCGGTGCAGATCGGTCTGGTCATCTCGGCCTTCACCCTGCCCGGCGTGATCTTTTCGCCATTGGTCGGGATCATGGCCGACCGCATGGGCCGCAAGATTCTCCTGGTCCCCTCGCTGTTCGTGTTCAGCGGCTTCGGCTTCGCCTGTTTTTTCGCCCGGACCATGGACCAGCTTCTGATACTGCGCTTTTTCCAAGGCATAGGCGCGGCCCCGCTGGGCGTGCTCTACTCGACCATGATCGGCGACCTATTCAGCGGTGCGGAACGCGGACAGGCCATGGGCTACAACGCCTCGGTCCTGGCCATGGGCACGGCGGGCTACCCGGCCATCGGCGGCGTACTCGCCCTGCTGGGCTGGAACTATCCGTTCCTTCTGCCCCTGCTGGCCATCCCGCTGGGGCTGGCCATCCTGTTCTTTATGCACACCCCGGAGCCCAAGAAGTCCGGAAGCCTCAAGGAATATTTCGCGGCAGCCCTGGCAAGGATGAAGACGCGCGAGGCAATGGCTCTGTTCGCCACGACCCTGCTCACCTTCATCATTCTCTACGGGCCGCTGATCACCTACCTGCCCCTGCTGCTCAGTCACCGGTTCTCGGCCTCACCCGCGACCATCGGGCTGGTCTTTTTGGCCGCCTCGGGCTTCACCGGGCTGGCCTCGTTCCAGCTGGGGCGGCTGACCCAGCGTTTCGGACAACGGACTCTGCTCACGGCGGCCGCCATTTTTTACGGCCTGTGCATGATCTTCACGCCGCATGCGCCGACCCTGCTGCTGACCATCCCGCCGGTCATCTGTTTCGGACTGGCCCAGGGACTGAACATCCCCACGGTCATGACCATGCTGACGACCATCGCGCCCATGGAGCAGCGCGGCGCGTTCATGGCCGCCAACGGACTGCTCCTGCGCCTGGCCCAGACAGTGGCCCCCATGGTCATGGGCGGCTTGTACGCATTGGGCGGCATGGACGCCGTGTTCTGGGGCGGCTTCGCCTGCGCCCTGGCCATCCTGGTCCTGGCGCGCTTTTACATCGTCAATATCAACCCCGCCCCCTAATCGACCTGACGCGTCAGGCCGATAAGAAGGCATGACTGATATTCGATCCCGCCTGCAACACAGGCTCAATCCCCTGCATGTCTATTGCAGACTCCGCTCCCTGGGCATGGCCCATGGGATCGCCGCCTTGATTTCAGGCTGCTGGGAACGCGCCCTGTACCGGCGCATCCTTTCCTGACCTACTCCATTCGAGGGTATCCCCCTACGACTCCCGATAGCGCCGTATGAATCCGTCCAGCCGGTCGCGCTGCTTTTCCATGTGCAGGATCCACGCCTCCAGGACTTCAAGCCCTTCATCGGTGACCGAATAGACCCGCTTGGCCGGGCCGTCGCCCTCACTGTCCCAACTGGAGACCACCAGCCCCTCCTCGTCCATCTGGCGCAGGTGGCGGTAGATCATGCCCGGAGGCGCGTCACCGCTCAGGAAACCATACTCGCCGATGGTCTGGATAAGTTGGTATCCGTACGAAGGTCCGGCCTTGAGGGCCATGAGCAGGGAGGGCTGTACATACCGTTGCGGCTTGGAGCCGCCCACTTTTTTCGACATTTTTGAAAAGTCCTTCTTGACTATATGTGCTTAGAGGATATATATACAGTATAGACAATTATCCTATGAGGCACAACCAAGGAGGCAATCATGAAGATTTTCGTGCGTGAACGTATGCGTTCCGAAGAAGGGACCAAGAAGCCGAGGTTTCGCGTAGTCGGCGTACAGGGCGGCGATCTGAAGATCTATGCCAAGCGTATCCGCAAGTGCGAACTCAACGAACTTGCCAAGCACACCGGAGCCGAGATCGTCTACATCACCCGTGACGGTGAGGGAAGTGAAGGCAAGCGCGCTGCGTGCTGAAAAGTCTTCTGAGGGCAAGCGGCACCACCTGGACAAATCCGCCGGATAGAGGATTTGAACGAAGGGGATGAAACCTGTCCTGGGGACAAATAGGCAGCAGTCAATTAAGGGAGAAGAAAGGCCTCCGACTCAATTTGAGTCGGAGGCTTTTTTTGGTGTCCACACCCTGCGTAGCAGCGACAAGAAGTCTGGAAAAGGATGCAAGCCGGAGGCTAATCCTTATAGATGATCGTCCCGACGTGTTCGCCGTCGAGGGCTGCGTGCAGATGTTCGGGATGCCTGAGAACGTCGATGATCTGGAACGACTTGAGGGTCTTGGCATTCTTGAGGAAGGTCAGGACCGGACGTTCGACGATGAGGTCGTCGAGGTCGAGCTTGAGCAGTTCGTCCACATGGATCTTGTCATAAAACTTCAGTGCGTCCCGGTTCTTGGCCTTTTTTGGGTCGCTCTCGAACATCCCCTTCTCGTCCTTGAGGAATATGAGCGAGCGCGCGCCAATGTTCTCGGCTAGGAGGAAGGCGCCGGAGTCGGTCCTGTGCGGCGGAATGGAGCCGTGTTCAGCCGGGTGCTCGAAAAATCCGTAAGGCGGAATGCCGGTGGTGATGGGCAGATAGCCGAGCTGGCAGTACATGTGCAGCTGCTCCAGATGCGCGCCGTGACCGATCATGGCCCCGCCATGCTTGGCCAGCAGGACTGAAAGCATTTCAGCGTTCTGGGCTGAAACCTTGTCTCCGAGCTTGGACAGGACGCCGGTGGGCATACCCAGGTCCACACCGATGGAGTAAACGTGGCGGGCCCGGGTGCCTCCCCCGCACATGAGCAGGATCTTGTGCTTTTCCTTGGCCTTTACCAACTCGTCAAGGATGGGGAACAGCGCCTTGGCGCCGCGATCCATGATGGATTGGCCGCCGATCTTGAGCACGTTGACGTCCGGTTGCATGCGAAAATACTCGCCCGCCTCGGTGCTCTTGAGCAGGGTCCGGTCTACCAGTGATTCGCCCATGAGCGGCGTGTCGATGTGCAGCCGTCCCTTGTCGTCCTTTTCCTTTATCAGCTTGCCCATGCGCTTTTCCTCCAGATAGAATTAGAAATACACAACTAATGTACCTTACTGAGGCAAAATGGCAAGCCGTTTGGGATTAGGCTCGTTCGAGCACTATGCTTAGACCGAGATGCGTCCGCGTTCGATGATCCAGTTCAGGGCAAGCCCCACCCCGAAACCCCAGGCCAGATTCGAGGCCATGGTGATGCCCAGCATGACCATCATGACGAACAGGCCGGACCGGGTCTGAATGTCCTGGATGGTCAGGGCGAGCTGGGCTCCTGCAAAGAAGAGAAGCATGCCGAGAACACCCATGGGCAACAGGTGCAAAACGTTGATGGCCTGCGGGCCGAGGAGCACGGCCAGGATCACGAAGAGCGCCCCGATAATGACATTGGAACCGGCGGTGCGCGCCCCGAAGGTATAATGCGCGGCAAGGCCGCCCGCGCCATGGCAAACAGGCATGCCCCCCACCAGGGCCGCGAACACGTTGGCCAGCCCCATGGAGATGCACAGGGCGCGGTCCGTAACGCGGCGGCTCTCGTTGCCGAAGTACTCGAAGCTCAAATCCCGACTGGCGATGACAGCATTGCCCATGGTCATGGGAATCTGCGGAGCTACCAGGGCGAGCAAGGCAAAGCTGAAATCCGGCAGGGTCGGGATGCCAAAAGGCATTATCTCTGGCATGTGCACCCCCACCTGCATGTCGACAAGCTCACGCCAGGCACCGAACAGGGTGCCGAAAACAGCGCCTGCGACGACAACGACCAACCCCGCCGGAAAACGATTGCTACGCAGCAACAGCAGGGTGACGAGACCGAAGACCACGCCGGTGATGATGGACATGGGCACCGGACCGATGGATTGAATGAGCAGGAACGGCTCGGCCGTACCGGTCATGAGCTGGAGCGGGTTCTTGCCAACGATGAGAAAAACGCCCTTGGACAGCAGCAGGATACCGGTAGACAATTGTACGCCCCGGATGACCGCTTTGGGCACCATCCGGGCCACCTTGTCCACCAACCCCGTAGTGCCGAGAAAAAGGAGAATCACTGCCAGCAGGATGCCTGAAGCCGTGATAACCTGCGGCGACAGGGCCAGGCCGATGGCGTAGGCCGAGATAACCTTCATGGGCTGCACCGCGATAGGCACCCGGTAGTAGACCCCGGCCACGAGGTACATGAGCCCAACGGTCAGAAACAGCCCGGTGGCCGACAGTCCGTTGATCATGATCATGCCGAAGGCCAGCGGCAGCAGGGTCCCCAGGTCGCCCATGGAGCCCGCCCATTCCATCCTGTTGAAGCTCAGTCGCATGCGGTTATCCTCTGGTTAATTTCCTCGGACTTTAGGAGGATTTACCAGACTCCGAACGGTGCCTGCAACCGCAATCTGTTTGCGTTGCGACAATTTTTCGTACGTGTTTGCCTCCAGCGCGAAAGGCTTTTGATAAAATCCGCGCCATGTGACGCGCCTTTGCCAAGGACACAATTGACTTCCCGCCGTGTTTCCACGACAATTCATCCTGATTCCGGTACTTTTCCGGCAACCAGGAGCCACCCATGAAACACGAGTCCATCAGCGCACGGGACATGAAGCGGTACCAGCTTCAGGCCAAGTCCATCATCGAGACCCTGCCGTTCATCACTGAATTTTTCGGCAAGACCATCGTCATCAAGTACGGCGGCAACGCCATGATCGACGAGGACCTCAAGCGCGCCTTCGCCCTGAACATAATCCTGCTCAAATACATCGGCATCAACCCGGTGGTCGTGCACGGCGGCGGACCGCAGATCGGCAAGATGCTCAAGGCCCTGAACATCGAGTCCCATTTCCGCGAGGGCTACCGGGTCACGGACCAGGCGACCATGGACGTGGTCGAAATGGTTCTGGTAGGCAAGGTCAACAAGGAGATCGTCAACCTGATCAACCTGCACGGTGGCCAGGCTGTAGGCCTTTCCGGCAAGGACGGACGGCTGATCACGGCCGAGCCCAAGGAACTGGCGGTCGAGAAGACCGACGCACCGCCCGAAATCATCGACCTGGGCAAGGTCGGCGAGGTCACCTCGGTCAACACCAAGCTCATCCATTCGCTGCTCAACGACGGGTTCATCCCGGTCATCGCGCCCGTGGGCGTGGACGAGCAAGGCGCGACCTACAACATCAACGCCGACTCCGTGGCCGGGGCCGTAGCCACCGCGCTCGGAGCCAAGAGGCTGTATCTTCTGACCGACGTCCCCGGCCTGCTGGACGCCGAGGGCGAACTGATCACCTCCCTGACCGCCAAGGAGGCCTTTGAGGCCATCCGCTCGGGCGTGGTCACAGGCGGCATGATTCCCAAAATCACCTGCTGCCTCGAGGCCGTGGCCGGAGTAGAGAAATCCGCCATTATCGACGGACGGGTGGAAAACTGCATCCTGCTCGAACTGTTCACCAAGTCCGGTATCGGAACCGAGATCATCTACTAGGCTGGAAACATGGAACACGGATTCTTCACGATCATCTCCCGGTCCGAGTTCGAAAAGCTGCTGCGCGACTTCGTGCCGCTCGACTCCGAAACAGTGAACCTGGCCCAAGCGGCCGGGCGCGTCCTGGCCGACAGCCTCATCGCGCCCCATGACTGGCCCCTGCTCGACCGCTCCTGCATGGACGGATTCGCGGTCAGCGCCCGCGATGTGTTCGGAGCCGGTGAGTCCAACCCCGGCTATCTGGAATGTGTGGCCGCCCTGCCTATCGACAAGTTGCCGGACACCGTGCTCATGCCGGGCGAATGTGCGCGCATCGCCACCGGCGGCGTGCTGCCCGAAGGTGCGGACGCCGTGGTCATGGTTGAGCACACCCAGGCCATGCAGGACGAAACCGTGGGCGGGACCATCGAAATCCGAAAATCCGTGGCCCCGGGTGAAAACGTCATGCAGCGTGGCGAAGACGCCAAACAGGGTGCCGAGGCGCTGCTCCCCGGAACGGTCCTGCGCCCCCAGGAGATCGGCCTTGCCGCGGCTCTTGGCTTCGAACAACTTTCCCTGCGCAAACGCCCCAAAGTGGGCATCCTGTCCACCGGCGACGAACTTATCGAGGTTGGCGAAACGCCCAAGCCCGGTCAGGTACGCGACGTGAACACCCACACCATCGCCGCCCTGGTCGAACAGGTGGGCGGAGAGGCCGTGCCCTATGGCATCATCAAGGACGATCTGGAGAGCCTGAGCCAGGCGCTGACCCGGGCCATCGCCGAAAACGACATGATTCTGCTGTCCGGCGGCAGCTCCATCGGAGTTCGCGACCTCACGGTCCAGGCCATCGAAGCCATGGACGATGCAAAAATTCTCGCCCATGGCGTGGCCATCAGCCCCGGCAAGCCGACCATCCTCGGTCGCGTGGGCAACAAGCCCGTCATCGGACTGCCCGGACAGGTGACCTCGGCCCTGGTGGTGGTCCACCTTCTGGTCCTGCCGCTCATCCGTCACCTCATGGGTGATGCAGGCGCCTTCTCCCTGACCCGGCGCTGCCTGCGCAAGGCGGAACTGGCCCGTAATGTGGCCTCCAAGCCCGGACGAGAAGATTACGTTCGCATCCGTCTTGAAGAGCGCGACGGACAGCCGCCCCTGGCCCACCCTGTGCTGGGCAAATCCGGTCTGTTGCGGACCATTGTCCAAGCCCACGGACTGGCCGTGATCCCGGCCGAATCCGAAGGCCTCTACGCCTCGGAGTTGATTGATATCTGGATTATTTAACAGCTTGATTTAGCTGTTATTTGGTTAGAAATCTTCTTCTTGCCCATCGAGCTCGAGGATCTTCCACCCCTCAAGTCCCTTCATGACCACGAAGACGGAGTCGTCTTCGAGGTTCTTGTCCAATTTGCCCACCTGGACGCGGTAGCTGCCGAAGACGCGGACCTCGGCCACATCCTTGTCCATGTAGACCAGCTCGAAACCGAGCCCGGACGGGTCCACCTTGGCCGTGCGCAGCAGCTTGAAAGTGCCACGTTGGCGCTGGACTTCCTTGAACACCTCGAACTGGAAGTCGAACCGATCGCGAACATGGGGCGCGAAGAGCAGATAGAAGTCGTCGTCCAGGGAGGTCTGCCTGACGTAGAACTCGCGGAGCAGATCCTTGATGTCATCAGGCACGGGATTGACCGTATCGGCGGGCGGTACCTGGGGTTTGAACCCGCCGTCGGCCACGCCTTCGTTCTCGATCCCGGTCTTGGGTGTGGACATCAGCGTGAGGTACAGTTTGACCTCGGATACGGCCAGCTTCATTCGGGCCAGCGGCACGCCTTCCGGGAAAACCGTATCCACCACGATACGCAACGACTTTGCAGGCTTGCCCGGACACTTGATGACCTGCTCACCCTTTTCATCGCGCAGCCAGAAGGGAAACTCCGAGCCGTCGGGATAAACCACCCGCCCCGAGCGGATACGGCGAAACTGCTCGAACTGCCCTTCGCCCTGGTGCCCGTTGTAAATGCCCAGGCCGGTTATGCGCACCGGCATGTCGAAGGAAAACTCCATCCACTGCCCTTCTCCGGAAGAGATGCTCCCCCCGGCCCAGGCCGTGGACGGATCTCCGTCCATCAGATGCCCCGGCACATACGCAAGCGCCAGGTCCGCTTTGAAGCTGGATACCCTGACATCCACGTTCAAGGCTCGAGCCGTACCGGCCCAAACCAGAACCGTGAACAACGGCAACAGGAACAATGAGAGTCTCTTCAATCGGGCGTTCACCATGTCGGCTTACCTATCACAACTGCCTGCCGCCCGTCCGCATAAAACATGAAGGACAAATGACAGGACGGACTCAAGGTATCGCAACAACAGGAACAAGCTGGGGGAAAAACGCAACCGCACTACGAATCCGAAATGCGGAAAACGCCCAATGGGCCGAATTGCGCGACCTTTTCATAGTTTCGGCGCATGGTGGTATTGATCAAATCCACCTCGGGCGTTTCATCCCTTAAATACGCGCTGCTCTCGTGGCGAACAATGAAGTAGGGCCTTCGCGCGAACACATCCTCAATCTCCCCGGTTGCCGACGCCTTGTGACCCGAAGCGACGGCAATTTGCGCATCCGACGTTATCACACTTGGGTGAATCAAGTACTTGGTCGGAGGCTCCAGGGAAAGAAGCCAGTACAGGATATGGTTGTTCATGACCCAGATGCATCTGCCCTCCGGAAGACGCTCCTTGATGTACCGGGCAGCTTTGGATTCATCACTCATGAGGACATGAAATTCGCCATCCCTGGAATGGGCGATACCCATCAGCCGCTGGAGAGTGCCCGATAGGGGAAGAAGCGACACCAGAAGGCAATAGAAAGCCAACACATGGCAAAGCATGCGCATCCTGCTGCAATCCTGATTCAGTCGAGACAGGAGATAGCCGCCGAACAACGCCAGGACAGGGACCAATTGCAGGATGTAGTGGGCATAGATCGTCCTTCCACCAAAGAAGGAAAACCCCACACCCACCAGAATGGAAAACAAAAAAATACAATATTTTCCAAACGGGGCAGGCTGCGCCTTTATTTGCGAGACACAGAAGACAACCCCGCAAAAGGACAAGACCAGGAAGAAGTTTATCCCGTCGTTCCACGACCAGATCAGCGCTTTTATCCCCGCGGCACTCATGGCCGCCCCCCACATGGTCAGCAGGGGCGTCATGACAACGGCTCTGTACAGGTCAGCGAGGGCATCATGGCTATAAAAGGGGTACAGGGTCAGAAGCAAAACCAGCACACCGCCCAGAGCATAGGCCGATGCCCGAAGCAGGCATCCGCGCCTGTTTCCAAGCAGTATGTACAGGATACACGGAGCGGACAATAGGCAGACATACGCCAGATTGCTCCGAATCAACACGGCGGCCCCCATGCACACTCCTGCCAGGAACATGCTCCAGGCTCGGCGGTTGTGGACGATAATCAGATACGCCCATGCCGCCAGCGGGGCCATGGCCACGGTCTCCGACAAGGTGGCCATCCCGCCGCCAACGGACATACCCGCGATGCACAGAACACCGGCAAAAAAGCCTGCCGTAGCATCCCACAGATACCGGGCCAGGAAATAGCAGGCGCTTGCCGTCGCGAATACGCACAAGGCCCCGGCCACACGGATGGCCGGTATGGAAGCGCCGAGCACCTTGATGACACCGGCAAAAAAATAAAACAGGAGCGGCGGCTTTACATCGAAGTAATCGACATACGGCAATCCGCCGTTCAGGATGTGCTGCCCGAACAGAATGAAGGTGGACTCATCCCAATCTATCGTCGGTGTATAAAACCAGGAAAATCTGACCCCGAAGGTCAGCGCGAGAAACAGCGGTAAAGTTACGAAAGGGGTTCCCCAAAAACGAGAAGTGGTTTCGGTCATCGCTCCCTTCTCATGTCGCCCGGTGCGTCGGCCTCGCTACCGTATCGACTGCCGGTCGATGGAAAACGACCCATTTTTCTTCTTGTCCACCCAAGTGATCCTTGAATTCATCACGTAGTTGACCATCGTCCCGGCCAGGATGCCGATGCAGTTGGCCAGGATGTCGTACATGCCGATTCCGCTGACGAGCATGAGGAACAGGCAGTAGTTCACGACCCCGGCGATACCGGCCGCAACGTGGAAGTACAGAAAACGCCTTCGCAGGCTGTTTTTGGCGTCACGCTCTTTGAAGGTATAGAAGTTGTTCAAAATGAAATTGGAAATGATGGACACTTCAATGGCGATGGGCGCGGCGATTTCAAAACTCACGGACAGCAGACGCGTCAGCAGGTAGTAGAGCCCCAGATTGACGATCACACCGGATGCCCCGACAAAGAGAAACCGTATGAACTCGCTGGACTTGCGAAAACGAATCCTGGTGACGTTGAGAAGGAACTCGATCTGGTCGGCGAAACTCAGCTTGGATTCGCCCCTGACCCTGTCCGGAAAGGTGATGGGAACCTCAATGATCTTGGCCCCGTTCCTGACCAACTCGAAGAGCAGCGAGGACTGGAAGGAATACCCCTTGGTGGACAAGCCGGTCAGGTCGCAACGCTTCAACAGTTCGGCCTTTATGCAGCGAAATCCCGAGGTGCAGTCCTTGATGGCAGGCAGGCCGCCCATGTTACGCAGCAGCCAGTTCCCGACCAAGCTCATCATGCGCCGTTTGAAGGAAAAATTCGGAGTACTCCCGCCCAGGGTGAAGCGGGAACCGATGACAAAGGAAAAATCGTATTCCTGAAGGCTTATCATCAGCGGCAACAGCTCCGGCGAGTGCTGAAGGTCCGCATCCATCTGCAGGATGAGGTCAGGGTCCAATGTGTCCAGCGCGTGCGCGAAACCGCGCTTGTACGCCTCACCCAAACCCTTTTTCTGCCCGGAAAGGAGGTGCAGATTGGGGAATTGACCCTGTAGCTCCTTGACGACGTCAGCCGTTCCATCGGGCGAAGCATCGTCCACTACCAACACGTGGAGTTCATGACTGCGAATTCTTTTCGCCTGTTCGAATATCTGCGGCAGCAGAATCCTGACGTTTTCCGATTCATTGTAAGTAGGCAGTACGATACAGGCGATTTCCATTCCGACCTCCTCCGAAATCGGTCATAAGCCGGAATCGGAGTCAAAATATTTTGGACTTTGCAATAGTGGACCACCAAGTCCCACAAATCAAGCCCTTTTCTTTCCGGCCCTGGCAAACGCCACCATTGCCCCGCCACGTCCGCTTTGCCGCGAGACGTCGTTGGGCCTCCCCTCCGACGACCTCATTGTACCCCGGCGCAAAATGAAAAAGAGGAGAGCCCGGTTGGGCCCCCCTCTCAATATCATTCTCGATGGTTCGACTAGTAGCGGTAGTGATCGGGCTTGAAGGGACCTTCCACGTCCACGCCGATGTAGTCGGCCTGCTTCTTGGTCAGCTTCTCCAGCTTGACGCCGAGGCGACCCAGGTGGAGGCGGGCCACTTCCTCGTCCAGCTTCTTGGGCAGGATCATGACCTTGGGCTCATAGTCGTTCTTGGCCAGGTCGATCTGGGCCAGGGCCTGGTTGGTAAAGGAGTTGGACATGACGAAGCTGGGGTGGCCGGTGGCGCAGCCGAGGTTGACCAGACGGCCTTCGGCCAGAACGATGATGGACTTGCCGGACGGCATGGTCCACTTGTCCACCTGAGGCTTGACCTCCTTGCGCACGCAACCCGGGGTCTTCTCCAGGTAGACCATCTCGATCTCGGAGTCGAAGTGGCCGATGTTGCAAAGAATGGCCTCGTCCTTCATGGCCTCCATGTGCTCGCCGGTGACGACATGGTAGTTGCCGGTGCAGGTGACGAAGATGTCACCACGGGAGGCGGCGTCGTCCATGGTGGTCACTTCGTAACCCTCCATGGCGGCCTGCAGAGCGCAGATCGGGTCGATCTCGGTGACCAGCACGCGAGCGCCGAAGCCGCGCATGGACTGGGCGCAGCCCTTGCCTACGTCGCCGTAGCCGACCACGACCACGACCTTGCCCGCGACCATGACGTCGGTTGCGCGCTTGATGCCGTCAGCCAGGGACTCGCGGCAGCCGTACAGGTTGTCGAACTTGGACTTGGTTACCGAGTCGTTGACGTTGATGGCCGGGAAGAGCAGCTCACCGGCACGCTGCATCTCGTAGAGGCGATGCACGCCGGTGGTGGTTTCCTCGGACACGCCGCGCACCTTCTTGGAAATCTCGGTCCACTTGGTCGGGTTGGCCTTCACCGAAGCGGCCAGGCGGTCCATGATGATCTGGAACTCATGGACGTCGTACTCCTTGTCGCACAGGGTCGGGTCGGCTTCGACCTTGACGCCCTGGTGAATGAGCAGAGTGGCGTCGCCGCCGTCGTCCACGATCAGGTCGGGACCGGAGCCGTCGGGCCAGGTCAGCGCCTGCTCGGTGCACCACCAGTAGTCCTCCAGAGTCTCACCCTTCCAGGCAAAGACCTTGGCCATGCCGGAATCCGCGATGGCAGCGGCTGCGTGGTCCTGGGTGGAAAAAATGTTGCAGGACGCCCAACGGATGTCCGCGCCCAGAGCGTACAGGCACTTGATGAGCATGGCGGTCTGGATGGTCATGTGGAGAGAGCCGGTGACCTTCAACCCCTTGAGCGGCTTTTCTTCGCCGTACTTCTCAATGATGGTCATCAGGCCGGGCATTTCCCGCTCGGACAGCTGCATCTCGGTGTGGCCCCACTCGGCCAGGGACATGTCGGCTACTTTGCTTTCGCAAGTAGGATCGACGGGGGTGACGTTCTTAGACATAAAAAACCTCCAATTAAGGGATTATTATCGTTTTTCGGCTTCATAAAGGACCACGACGAGGCCCATGTTGACCGTAAATTCCGTAACCGAACGAATATCAAAGCGGGCTTCCTCCAGCCAGCCGCACATGCTCTCGCGCGGGATGCCCAGGCGGCGGTCGCCGTACTCCGAACGCATCAGCTCGTTGTCGTGCTGATCGAACTCGGCGATAATCAACCGTCCCCCTATCTTGAGCACACGTCCGGCCTCGCGGATGGCGTCCAGCGGCATGGCAAGGTGGTGCAGGACCAGGGACATGACCGTGCAGTCCGCCTCCCAGTCGCGCAGGGGCAGATGAGTCATCTCGCCGATACGCAAGCTCATGTGCCCGTCACCCGAGAACCGCTCCTCGGCCAGTTCGAGCATCTTGGGCGAGTTGTCCACGCCGATGACCGACCGCGACGACCGGGCCAGAATTTCGAGCATGTCGCCCGTACCGCAACCGATGTCCGCCGCGCAGTCACACTCGGGCAACCGGTTTTGTATCTCGCGGCCAAGGTCGAGGTCGCCCAAGACCTCGGCGGTCATGCGGTCCCACTCGGGCGCGATGTCATCGAAGAACTGGCGAGTGGCCGCCGTACGCTCCAGGATAACCTTCTCGGCCCGGTTCCGGTCCCGTTTGAGTTCCGGCTCCCCGGACATGAGCTCGCGCACGCCGTTCAGGAACGCCCGCCCCGGTCCGTCCTCGCTGACCCGGTAAAAAGCCCACAGGCCGTCCCGGCGGACATCCATCAGCCCGGACTCGGACAAAATCTTGAGGTGCCGCGAAATCCGCGACTGCCCCATCTCCATGACCTGAACGATCTCGCCCACATTGAGCTCATATTCCAACAGGACATTGACCAGACGCACACGAGTTTCGTCTGACAACGCTTTACAATACTTGATTATTTCCATTATTCTTGCTCTATATCAGGATATCTTGATATACGGAACAACCCATTCCTACCTAAGAAGGGTCTAGCGGTCAAGCCCGGAGGGAAGCGATATTTTTTACAATATCTCATTGAACAACAATTTCTTCTCCTTTATAGGCCATGAAAACCACATCAGGAGTTTCCATGAAACCTTTGTACCCGCTCATCTTTTTGGTCTGTATCATTCTTTCCGCCTGCTCCGCCGCCACCCAGAACATTCCGGTCAGCTCCAACCCGGACGGCGCACAGGTCCTGGCCGACGGTCAGGCCGCAGGCACGACGCCGTGCAACGTCACTCTGGAAAAGACCCAACCGCATATCCTGACCATCAAGAAGGAAGGCTACAAGCAGGTCGACGTGCAGATCACCCGTAAATACGACACTGCGGGCGTGACCAGGGACGCCACCCAATCCGGGTTGTGGCAGAGCTCCAACGGAGCCAACACCGAGGGGGCCGTGGCCAACGCGCTCATGAGTGTCGGCGCCGAAGAAGAGTCCGGCGACGCCTATGTGCTCTCCCCGGCTTCGGTCGTGGTCAGGCTCCAGGCCGAAAACGCCGGCATGACGGCGCAGGCCGAGCCAGCGACCGGCGACCAGCCCATCGTCATTTCCAGCGACCAGCTTGATCCCGCCGATCAGAAACGGCTCCAGGAACAGCAGGGCCAGGTCAGCACCACCGAACCCGCCACACTGGGTGGCGCTGTCGCCGACGATCCGGCCAAGGAAGCGGAAGCCGTGCTTGAAGGCGCTGCCGTTGCCGCACCGACCGTCGGCACCGACAAGGAATGGAGCAGCAGCCACTCATCCACCAAACACGAAGGCGACGGTTCCTACACCAAGACCACCACGAGCACCTCGGCCAGCGTCGGCGTGCACGTCAACCCCGTGGAAGCCGGACTTGAAGCCGTCAAGTTTCTCGAAGGAGAGGAAAGCGACAGCGGATCTTCCGAATAACCGTTCAGCCCACGCCATAAGCAAAAAAGGGGCTCCGTTCGCGCGGAGCCCCTTTTGTTTGCATCTCCACAGCCTGTGGTCCTGTCATGGCACACCCACACCTGTATTATACTTGCGGAGGTCGGACGATATTTGCCATAGTAAGCTAGGACATTCGCCAAGCCGGCTGGCAATCCGCGGCATGGACTCCATCGGCCGGACAAGGAGCTGGACATGTTCAAGAAGATTTTGTTGGCTGCGACCCCGCAGGTAGACACGCAAACCGCGCCCAGAGCGGCCTTCGACCTGGCCCGCTCACGAAATGCGGAAGTGGTTCTGTTCCACTCCCTCCCCCTGGAGCGTGACGCGTGGTGTTGTCTGGACGACCCGGCGGACCGGGCCCGCCTGATAGCGTCGACCGAAGCCAAGATCGCGGATTTCTACAAGGAAGACCTCAAGGACATTCCCCATTCCATTCGGGTAACCACGGGCAACGCCCACGAGGAGATACTCAAGATCATCCATGCGGAGGGCATCGATCTCATCGTCATGGGCCACCACACCCAGCCGCCGCATCGGGCGGACCGCATGTGGGGCGTGGTGGACACGACCATCCGCAAGGTCTGCGCCAACGTGTTCTGCCCGGTCATGGTGGTCACCAACCCCATGCCCGCCGGGGCGGACATCAAGAGCATCGTCATGGCCACGGACTTCTCCACTCCCTCGGACTCGGCCTTGTGCTACGCGGTGCAGTTGGCCTCGTCCTTCGATGCGCACCTGGACATCTTCCACGTCCTGGACGTGGGGCAGATCACGCCCAATCCGGCCTATTACATGCAGTCCATGCAGGTTTTCATCGACAAGGCCATAAACCGCATGCAGGATCGCTACGCGCAGGCGCTCAGGGATGTCAGCCACGAGTTCCACTGTTGGGAGGGGCTGCCGTACGTTGAGATCCTGAAGCAGGCCCGCTGGCAGGAAGCCGATCTGGTCATCATGGCCCAGTATTCTTCCAGCGAGGACCACGCCAAGGCTTCGGTGGGCTCCACCACCATCCAGGTGGCGCTGTCGCCGGGGTGCCCGGCCGTGCTGGTCAACTACCGCGCCCGCACATGCATATAGGAGTATATATGTATATGGCCCGTACCAAAGCCATTGTCGCAGGCCTCGCCTGCCTGTTGCTGGTCAGTGCCTGCGGCGTGCCCATGCAAAAGATTCCGGTGTCCACCGATCCATTGGGCGCGACCGTATACGCGGACGGAAAGAAGACATGCGCGTCCACGCCATGCTCGGTCAGCCTGGACCGCAAGTCCGACCACCTGCTGACCATCGTCAAGGACGGGTACGAGCAGGAGGAAATAGTCCTGCACCGTCAGTTCAAACCGGACAAGGCCATCCGTGACGGGTTCATCTCCGGAATGATCCTGGGAGACGGTCCGGAGGGAGTGGCCTCGCGTACGGCGAAAGAGGTGGACGAGCAGGAACGCAGCGGCGAGGCCTACGTGCTTACGCCGTCCATAGTGACCATCAAACTGACGCCCAAGGGCACGGGAATCTGAACCATGGTTTATCGACGCACAACGGACCGCCCGGGGCGGCTGCGCAAGACCCAAAGCGTGGGCGAAGCCCTGCCCGACCTCCTGAGAGGTCTGGACCGGGCGGGCGGCCGCGATCTGGTCCGGCTGTGGCGGGCCTGGGACGAGTTGCTCGGCGACGTGGCCCAAATGGCCCGCCCCCTGGGGCATCGTGGCGGACGTCTGGTCCTTGCCGCGGACGATCCCATCGTCATGCAGGAGGCCCAGTTTCTCGGCCCGATGATCCTGGAGCGGGTTAATGGTTTTTTAGGCAAGGAAGTCTTTGACAAAGTGGTATTCGAGCTGCTAAACGGCAGAGTTCCTTTGGACGGAGAGATCCGGCCGGAGGCCCCTAAGCCTCCGAGGAAACTTAAAAAACCTGAGAAGTTAGGCAGCTTGAACGCAAAGCTGGACCCGGATTCGCCGGTTGGCAGATGTTACCGGGCTTACCAGCGCATGTTTGACGACTCATAAACGAATTCCGCCCCCAGGGCATTTTTTAAGGAGTACACCATGAGTGAAGAAGTAAAAGAAATTTCCTTTGACGAACTTGGCCTGACCAAGCCGCTGGAAAAGATGACCGCCAAGGAGCTGCGTGCCCTGTGCATGGAAAAGCTCCCCATGATCTCCGGCGCTTCCGGCAAGGACAAGGACGTGCTGGTTGCCGAGATCAAAGAAGTCTTCGGCATCGTGGACGAGGAGCAGATCTCCCCGTACAAGAAGCAGATCCACGAGATCAAACGGCAGATCCGCGCCCTGCGCGTGAAGAAGGACGAGACCGAAGGCCGCGCTCAGCGCGATCGTCTGCGCCGTCAGATCACCAAACTGAAGAAGCGCACCCGCCGTCTCGCACGCGCCGTGTAATTTCTGCAAAAAAGAAGTTGACATAAAGAGGCTTACCCCTTAAATCATCTTCTCGCTGCTGGGCTGTCGTTCAATTGGCAGGACGACGGGTTCTGGCTCCGTTAATCAAGGTTCGAGTCCTTGCAGCCCAGCCAACTTATTGCGTCCCCATCGTCTAGCCTGGTCCAGGACGGCGGCCTTTCACGCCGTTAACAGGGGTTCAAATCCCCTTGGGGACGCCAAGAGATCTAAAGGCCCTACGCCACAAGCGTAGGGCCTTTTTCTTTTCCCACCGCAGAGCGAGCCTTGACTCGGCCTCCTTGAGCGAAGGTCTTCCGCTTTGGTTGCATAGGGAGGTACGACCCCGGCCAGCACAGCGGCCTGGGCCTGAGCTGGAAACGGGGCGGCTGGGCATCGGCGGCGGCTTGTTCGGCGATTCGCGCGATCTGGGCACCGACCACGGCGGCAACCAGGACATTCGGGCCCAGGGCTGCGACGACGAGACCATGTCCGACGTCACCGCCTCAAGGGGTTTCAGCTACCAGCTCTGGTAGGCTGAACAGACAACAAACAAAAACCGGGTGTCCCGCAAGGGATACCCGGTTAATTACATGGTTTCTTCGAACCTGATACACATAACCCAACAAACCACTCTCGCAAACGCCCTACCGATCGGGAATGAGCGCGCCATGCGTCATCCTGAATTCAAGGGCACTCTCGAAACGGAACGCAGGGAATGCAAACGATCGTCCCGCCCTCATCGGACAACCACTTCAAAAGCCCCAGATCGGGTTCTAAAGGCCGATAGCCCATTACTGCGAGCCTGGGCTTGCGGCGGGCGAATCAGTCGCCCAGGCCGGAAACGTAGTCGATGATGGCTTTGGCCGTACGCTTGGAGAAGTTCACAGCCTCGGCCACGGTTTTGGCACCGGTGACGACATCGCCAGACGCGAACACGCCCGGACGATTGGTGCGGCCTTCCTCATCGGTTATGACCAGGCCGGTCTTGCCCACTTCCAGACCAGTGAGGTTGCTGCGTGGCGCTTGACTGACCGCGATAAACACGGAATCGGCCTCGAACAGCGACTCCGAGCCTTCCACAGATTCAACGCGGCTACGGCCATCCTCGCCCTCGACCACACGGGTATCCATGATCACGACGCCCTTGTCGGTAATCTCCACGGGTGAAGCGTAGAAACGGAAGCGGACGCCATCGAGCTTGGCATAGTCATATTCGTAACGGGTCGCCGAGATGTCGTCCTCGCCCCGCCGGTAGAGAACCGTTACCTCCCGGGCACCCTTGCGCAGAGCCGTTCTGGCCACGTCCATGGCCACATTGCCCGCGCCGATGATCGCCACGCGTTTGCCAAGAGCGTAGACGTCCGGATTCTTGAGATAATGGATGGCGTAGTGCACATGCCCAAGGGACTCGCCCTTGAGGCGAAGCGGCCTGGGATTCCAGACCCCGGTGCCGATGAAAACGACCTTGTAGTCGTCCGCGAAAAGATGATCGATGCCGATGACAGGGCCGATCATGGTATTGGGCCTGATCTTCACGCCCAGCCCGATCAACTTGTCCCTGAGCCTGGCCAGGATGTCCTTGGGCAGGCGGAAATCCGGGATACCGTATTGGAGCACGCCGCCTATGAGTTCCTCGGACTCGAACAGGGTGACGTCGAATCCCTGTCCGGCCAGAATGAAGGCCATGGTGATTCCGGCCGGACCGGAACCGACCACGGCGATACGCTTGCCGTTGTTCCCGTTGACGGGACGTTCCGGCTGATACTGCTCCAGATAATTACGCGAGATATACTGCTCCACCGCACTGACGTGGACCGGAGCGCCCTTTCTGCCCAGCACACAGTGTCCTTCACAAAAGTTCTCGTGCGGACAGATCAGCGAGCACACTGCGGACAGCGGATTGTTCTCGAAAAGCATGGCCCCGGCCTTGCGTATGTCGCCAGCGAGCAAGGCTTCGATCATCAGGTTGGCCGGAGTCGACACCGGGCATCCCCTGCTGCATTGCGGCTTCTTGCACTGGAGGCAACGCGACGCCTCTTCAATGATATGCTTTGTCATACCTTCCTCGCATGGATTGGCTCCGAACCAACGGCGGAAGGACCGAGAGCAGTTTCTACGCCCCGGCCCGACGCAGGCCCCTGTCCGGCGAATACGGATCGCCGGGCGGGGAGCCCGTCTATTCCGCCGCCCTCGGGCGGGATGCCTTGATAAGAATTTCGGTTACGAATTTCGCGGAATTGCTGGTGGTCCAGTAGTCGGTCACGTAGCGCTCGAAGACCTCGTCAGCCAATTCGAACCCCTTTTCACGAGCCCAGCGGGACATCTTGCGGTAGGTTTCCCGAATGTTCTCATGCGGTCCGATGTGATAGCAGCTGACCATCATCTGCCCGCCAAACCGGTAGCAGTGCTCCTCTCCGACGGGGAGCAGGGCTTTCTGAAGGATCTTGACCGGCTGCGCGCGGTTTTCGACCCGATCCCGCATGGAGGAAAACCGGATCAGAACCGGGCCGGTAGTCTCGTTGCCAAGGGATTCCACATAATTCGTGAAGTCCAGGTTGATGATCGAGCCTTTGATGTCGTCGTCGAACGTCTGGTCGTGGAACAACAGGGTTGAGGTATCGACGAACTTGGTCCCCACTTCCCGAAAGTCGTTGTCGAGAACCGTTTCAGCCTCATGAATCAGGGAATTCCAGTCCTTGACCGAGGCAAGCTTGCGCCAAATGGCCTCCTGCTCTGTCTCCAGTTCGGTGATCTTGGTCCTGAAGCGGTGCTGGAGCGAGCGGTAGATATTACTCGAATCACCCTTGATGAACTCCTTCATCTCTTCAAGACTGAAGCCCATCTGCTTGTAATACTTGATTACCGGGACCGCGAGCAGCGACTCGTACGTGTAGTAGCGGTAGTTGTTGTAGTCGTGTCGCAGCGACGGGATCAGGCCGATCTCGTCATAGTAGCGCAGGGTTTTTCTGGAGACATTGCAGATCCGGCTCATGTCTCCGATGAAATAGTGGGACCTGGGCTTGCCTTCGCCCTCTTCGGTCTCAAAACGATCTTTGGTTTCCATGCCAGCTATCGCTCCGCGCGAACCCCGGCGAACAGGGCGGCGTTGTAGGATGAACGGACCAAGGGCGCGGCATACATGTGCCGGACTCCCCTGCCCTCGCCGTAGCGCGCATACTGATCAAAGACCTCGGGATGGACATAGCGCTCCACCGCCGGGTGGGCCATGGAGGGGCGCATGTACTGGCCAATGGTAACGATATCGCACCCCGCGTCGGCCAGATCGTCGATCACGCCGCGAACCTCATCGTCCGTCTCGCCCAGACCGACCATGAGGCCGGACTTGGCCACGCCACCCGCTCGTTTGACGCGCTTGAGCAGTTCGAGGCTCTGGGCATAGTCGGCCTGGGGCCTAACCGTCCCGTAATGGGTCGGGGGTGTCTCCACATTGTGGTTGACCACGTCCGGCCCGGCTTCGAGGACCCGATTCAACGCACGCTCGTCTCCCTGGAAATCGGGGATCAGCACCTCCACCGTGGCCTTTGGCAAGCGTTCCCTGATGGCCCGGATGGTCGCGGCGAAATGGCTCGCCCCGCCGTCCTCCAGGTCGTCGCGAGTGACCGAAGTGACGACCACATGCTTTAGATTCAGCCGCTCGGCGGCCTCGGCCAGACGGGCGGGTTCATCCGGAGACAGGGGCTTGAGGTCTCCGCTCTCGATGTTGCAGAAGGCGCAATTGCGCGTGCAGGTGTCGCCCATGATCAGAAAAGTGGCCGTGTGCTCCGAGAAGCACTCGAACATGTTCGGGCATTTGGCGCTCTGACAGACGGTGTGCAGGTCGAGATCGCGAACCAGTTCCCGAGTTGCCGAGTAGGTCCGGTTGCAGGGGATCTTGACCCTGAGCCACGGGGGCAGGCGCAGATACGGCTTGGTTGTTTCCGGTGTGCGCATGGCTGGGACCTCCTGCTTGAAAGAAATTCGTGGCCGGGAAGCGGGGGATGCCCCTCCCCGATAAAGAGCGGTTTCGAGGGCAGGTGAAACCGCTCTTTGTACAACCTCATCGCCGAGGGCGGCGTGAGGATCGGGGTCTTGGGGGCTCTTAGAGCTGCGCCTCGTAGTCGGCGGCGCTCAGGAGCTGGGATTTCTCCGCGTCGGCATCGACGGTGATCTTCAGCATCCAGCCGTCGCCGTAGGGAGAGGTGTTGACCTGGGACGGATCGTCCTCCAGACCGGAGTTGATGGCCGTCACGGTGCCACTGATGGGCATGTACAGGCTGGACACGGCCTTGATGGATTCCACGGTGCCGAACTCGTCGCCGGCGGCAAAGGCGGCACCGACCGCGGGCAGATCGACAAAGGCGACCTCGCCCAACTGCTCCTGCGCGAAATCGGAAATGCCGACAACGGCGGTGTTGTCATCGGCGATGCGGACCCAGGTGTGCTCGGCATGGTAGAGCACGTCTTCGGGGAAAGTCAGTTCACTCATGTTTTCTCCTTGGTGATGATATGGCTGTTGCGCGGCCGGGCCTAGCTGGCCCGGAGCCACCCCTCGCTGACCTCGTAAAGGCCTTCTGCCAGGGTGGGATGCGCATGGATGGTGTGGGCCAGGTCAGCGGCCGTCAGGCCCTTTTCCATGGCCAGGGCGGCTTCGGCGATCAGGTCCGTTGCATGGGCTCCGGCGATGTGGACGCCGAGGATGCGGCCGGACGTTTTCTCGCAGATCAGCTTGAACATGCCGGGCAGCTCGGCCTGGGCCTGAGCCTTGCCCAGTTCGCGGAACTGGAAGATCTGGGAGCGGACTTCAAAGCCCTGCTTGACGGCCTCTTCCTCGGACAGACCGACCGTGCCGATCTCGGGAGAGGTGAAGATACCGGCGGGAATGACGTTGTAGTCCAGTTCCCGGTTCTCGCCGAAGCAATTGGCCACGGCGCACAGTCCTTCGGCCGAGGCCACGTGGGCCAGCATGACACGCGCCGGTCCCAGAGCGTCGCCGATGGCGTAAATGCCTTCAACCGAGGTACGCATGCCCGCATCGGCCTTGATCCAGCCGCGACCGTCGACCTCGACACCGGCCTCGGCCAGCTTGAGTCCGTCGTTGTTGGGCTTGCGACCCACGGCCACCAGGACCATGTCGGTCACGACAGTGGAATCCGGGCCGGTGGCCCCTTCGAGGAACGGAGAGGGACCGAGTTCGCAGACGACCTTGCCGTCACGCACTTCGGCGCTCTTCACGGTCTTGCCGAGCTCGAGCTTGATACGGCGCTTCTTGGCCTCGCGCTGCAGCAGGCGGCTCATTTCGACGTCCACGGACGGCAGGGGCAGAAGACGATCCATGCCCTGCACGACGGTCACGGCGGAGCCGAAGGCGCGGTAGATGAAGGCCAGCTCACAGCCGATGACGCCGCCGCCGACGATGACCATGCTTTCGGGCACATGGTCGAGATTCAGGGCGTCGTCGCTGTTGATGATATATTCATGATCGATGGGCAGCGAAGGCAGATCCACCGTGCAGGAGCCGGTGGCGAGAATGATGCTGTCGCTCTTGATTTCTTCCACGCCGTCCTCGTTGCGGACGATCACGGTCTTGTCGGGGCCCAGTTCTGCCGCACCACGGAGGAGGCGGACGTTCAGGGATTTGCAGGTCTTTTCCAGCCCGCCGCACAGGACCTGGCGGACGCGCTCCTTGCGGGCCACCACGGCGGCCATGTCGGCTCTGAAACGGGCTTCGTCACCTTCGGTCTGCGTGATGCCGAACTCGGCCAGGCGATGGGCGTTCTCAAGGGCGTCGGCCGAGGCCTTGATCGTCTTGGTGGGGATGCAACCGGAGTTGAGGCAGGTACCTCCGACGTGCTCCTTCTCGATCAGGGTGACATCGGCTCCACGGCGAGCGGCCTCGAAGGCCGCGATATGGCCTCCCGGTCCGGCGCCGATTATGGTTATGGATGGCATTGTATCTCCTGTATGCGTGTTAGTGGCTAGTCTTCGAGGTGGAGCTTGTAGGTGACGGGGAAAGCGTTGTGCAGAGACGCGGTCACCAGACAGCCCTGCTGCATGATTTTCTCGACGCGATCGAAGATGAAGCCGTATTCCTCGTCCATGTGCACGGTCACTTCCAGGGCGATGCCGGTCACGCGGGCGCGTTTCTTTTCGTCCAGGCCGGTTTCCAGGGTAGCGGTGCCGGTGATGCGCTCGTAGGTGGCGCCGCGGGTCTCAAGGGCCTTACCCAGAGCGCCGCAGAAACAATACAGGGCGGCGGATGCCAGGAACTGCTTGGCGGTGCCGCCGCGCTCGTCCTCGGGCACGCCTTCGTAATTGATGTCGATGTCGCCCAGGACCTGGGATCCGGTATGAATGGTCTGCTTCTCGCCTTCGCGGTCGTAGGAAACTATTACTTGAGCCATAAGGTTCTCCCTTGTGATTTTTTAGACAATCCGTCTGGGCCGACCAATAAGCACAGTCCATGCCAATCCGCACAAGCAATGCCAGGACGGGCATTTGCCGAATCACGTAGAATATCCCGGGCCATGAACGGCGCCTCAATCCGCCCACAAGCGACATTACTGTCGTCATGCCGAACACAATTCTCCTAAAATTGCCCGAAATACGGCGTGTCAGAGGAGTACGACACCGCTGTCGCACGCAGACATACCCGGCGAAAAATCGGCGGATATTGGGCCACATTACCTACTATTTTTAAATAATATCAGAATGATAAAGAAATACGACGGAACTGTCCGAAGGCTCCCGGAAACCCGGCCTGCGATCAAGCGCTCTTCTTCCGCGCCAACGATGAAATTATAAAAGATTCGGGCGAGCAATTCCCTCATTTATAATATAGAAGGCCTTCTTCTCGAAAACGGTCCCGAAAATTCCGCTTGCCTGCATTGCCGGACCGTGGCAGGACCTCGCCGGCAAGTCGCCCAGGCCGCGCTTCGAGGCCTTTTTAGAGGCGAAATGAAAAGCGGACGTTTGTAGCGCGTTTACGACTATTTTGTCGCCACGGTACAACAGGCCGGTTTTATGAATAAAATTCTCATTTTCAAAAAATCGCGACGAGAATGTCGCCCAACGCCGAAAGATGCTGTTTGCCATTATTGCGCCGGTTTTCACAATTCAACCGGGCACTTTGGCCGATCGGCACTCTTTGGCCTGCATATTGCTCAAGGGGGCTGGCGGTTCGACGGGAGAGGAGGGTTTTCTTCACCCGATATCCGCTGTTTCAACAAGGTTAGACCAAGCTACAATCTAAACCAGGTCCAAAGGTGCATATGGCGCGCCAGCGGACCGCCAGTACCCACATTGGAGGAGGTATGGCCCAAAACGGCACCGGCGAAGGTGTAGATCTTCGACCCGATAAGAAAATCCTTATCCCGGCAACTCTGGTTCTGATCGTCATCATTGCTTGCTCGATTCTTTTTACCGAGCAAAGTGAAAATTTTCTCAAAACCGTGTACGGCGTTTTCGCGCACACCACAGGCACCTGGTACCTGTGGGCGTCCGTCGGCATGATGATTCTCTCCTGCTATTTCATGTTCTCCCGGTATGGCGAGATCAAGTTCGGCGAAGAGGATGAGAAGCCCGAATTCAACAACTACTCCTGGATCGCGATGATGTTCTGCTCCGGCGTCGCCGGCGCGGTCATGTTCTGGTCCATCGTCGAACCGCTGTTCAACCTGGCCTACCCGCCCAAATTCGCTGAACCGCTCTCCAGGCAGTCCTTCGAATGGGCCATGTCCTACGTGCTGCTGCACTGGGGACCGGTCACCTGGCCCTGGTACATGGTTACCGCCCTGCCCATCTGCTACATGTACTACAAGCGCAAGAAACCCGTTCTGCGCATCAGCTCCACAGCCGAGCCCATCCTGGGTAAAAGAGCCAACGGCGGCATCGGCAAGGGCATCGAGGTCTTCTTCATCATCGGCCTGATGTTCTCCAACGCCGCGGTCATGGGTGTATCCGTGCCCATCGTCAACCACGCTCTGGGAGCCGTTCTGGGTATCGAGCCCAGCTTCACCATGGAGCTGATCGTCCTGGCCGTCTCGGCCGTGATCTTCACCGCCTCCGTGTCCCTGGGTCTGAAAAAAGGCATCAAGCTGCTGTCCGACACCAACGTGATCATCGCGTTGGCCATGGTCTTCTTCTGCTTCATCGTGGGACCGACCGTGTTCATCGTCGACAACTTCACCAGCTCCTTCGGCCACATGCTGAACAACTTCTGGGGCATGATCTTCTGGACCGACCCCTACACCAAGGGTTCCTTCCCGCAGGATTGGACCATCTTCTACGCTCTGTGGATGGCGTCCTACGGCCCGTTCATGGGCCTGTTCATCGCCCGCATCTCCCGTGGCCGCTCCGTGCGCCAGGTAGTTGCCATGGGCCTGGCCGGCGGCATCGCCGGATCCTACATGATCCACGCCGTGTTCGGCGGCTACACCATGTACGCCCAACTCAACGGCATTGTTGACGCCGTGGGCGTACTCAAGGCCAGCGGCGGCCCCGCCGCACTGGTCGCGACCCTGCAGAGCCTGCCCATGGGACACCTTGTCCTGATCGGCTACTGCGTCTTCTCGACCATCTTCCTGGCCACCTCGGTCGACTCCTGCGCCTACGTCATCTCCTGCGCGGCCACCACCAAGCTGGAGCCCGGCCACGAGCCCACCCGCGGTCACCGCTTCTACTGGGCCGTGATCCAGGCGGGTCTGGCCCTGGCAGCCATCACCATGGGCGGCCTCGGACCAGTGAAGATATTCGCGAACTTCTCGGGCGCGTTGATGCTCATCCCCATCGCGTTCGCCATCGCGGCCTGGTTCAAGATGACCAAGGAAGACAACGCCCTGGTTAAATACTGCAAGCCTAAAGACTGATCCTGATTAGCCATTCCCAAGAGGGACCCGGCAAACCGGCGTCTGGGGCCGGGTCCTTACTTGCATCGCTATAAATAACTTAAACTATTGGAATTAAAGGAGAAAAGCATGTCAAACGAAGCGAAGAGAATCGCTCTCCTGGGTTTCGACTGCGCTATTCCCAAACGCCTTGAGGTGCTTATCGCCGAGGGCGCGCTCCCCAACTTCGAGAGGTTCAAGGCCGAGGGTACCTACATGACCGAGGGCTACAACATGCCCACCGTCACCCCGCCCTCCTGGGCCTCCATCTGCACCGGCGCCTACCCGCGCACCCACGGTGTCGAGGACTACTATTATTACAACGAGGGCGAGTCCCTGCACTTCTCCAAGTGCGTCCAGGCCTTCGGCTCCAAGATGCTGACCGCCGAAACCATCTGGGACCGCTGGGACAAGGCCGGCAAGAAGTCCCTGGTGGTCAACTACCCCACCTCCTGGCCGTCCAAGATGGAAAACGGCATCATGGTTCAGGGCGAGGGTCTGTCCGCCGCCGAGTGCCGCTGGCAGTACACCGGCTACGAACACCGTGAGCACCTCTGCTCCGAGTCCTGCGTCGCCTCCGACTACTACCCCATCGGCGTCCAGGCCCAGTTCGAAGAGGCCGAGGGCTGGAAGAACCTGCCCGAAGAGATCCAGGACCTCGAGCCCCTGGACATGGCCATCCCCATGGAGTTCCCGCACGCGGTCGAGAAGCTCGCTCCCCAGACCTGGTACGGCCTGACCTGGGAATCCGAGGACGACGGCTACGACGTGTTCGCCCTGTGCCCGGAAAAGGACTTTTCCAAGGCCTTCTTCACCATCAAGGTCCGCGAATGGTCCAAGGTCGTCGAGGCCGAGTTCCCCATGGACGCCGACGGCCGTCTGGAAAAGGGCTACTTCCGCTGCAAGCTGATGGAGCTGTCCGACGACGCCGAGGATTTCAAGCTGTACATCTCCGGCATCACCGGCACCAAGGGCTACTGCGCCCCGGCCGACGCCCTGAAGAACGTTGATTTCACCAAGAACATCCTGGCCAACGACATGGGCTTTGTCGGCCTGGTCAACGGCGTCATCGACGACGAGACCATGGTTGAGCTGGCCCAGTTCCACTCCGAGTGGCTGACCGAGATCATCACCACCCTGATGAAGGACCACGCCGACTGGGATCTGCTGTACATGCACACCCACCTCATCGACTGGTTCTACCACGGCTACCTGGACAAGATCGACAACGCGGACCCGGCCATCAGCGGCCCCGCCAAGGATCTCGAGCGCGCCATCTACCAGATCGAGGACCGTTTCCTGGGCACCATGATGGAGCTGCTCCCGGCCGACACCCTGACCTGCGTCATCTCCGACCACGGCGCCACCCCCATCGGACCGATCCTCAACACCGCTGAGGCTCTGAAGCAGGCCGGCCTGACCGCCTACGAAGCCCGCTCCAAAGAGGACGCCGGTTCCGTGTGGGAAGAGTCCGAAGGCTTCAACTACGACCTCATCCCCGAGAAGTCCAAGGCCGTCCCGCAGCGCTACATGTTCGTCTACGTCAACCTCAAGTCCAAGTACCCCGGCGGCATCGTCGAGGACGAGGATTACGAGAAGGTCCGCAACGAGATCATCGACGCCCTGTACGACTACAAGCACCCCGAGACCGGCGAACGCCCGGTCATGTGCGCCATCCCCAAGGAAGACGCCAAGGTCTTCGGCATGGGCGGCGAGCAGGCCGGTGACGTCGTGTACGTCCTGAAGCCCGAGTACATGGCCGAGCACGGCTACGGCTTCCCCACCGGCGAATCCGGATGCGGCACCCTGAAGAACGTCATGATGTGGCGCGGCCCCGGCGTCAAGCAGGGCTATGTCTACGACCGTCCCCGCTGGCTGGTCGATGTCGTCCCGACCTTCTGCTACGCCACCGGCAACCCGGTTCCGGCCGACACCGAAGGCGCCGTCATCTACCAGATGTTCACGGACCACGAATAACATTCATCTCGCCCATGAAGCGGGAACGGTCGGTCCCCGAGCGACCGTTCCCGCAACCGGGCGGCGTCCACCAAAGGGCCGGGACGGACACCCCGGACATACGCCGACCGGATATTGAAATTTCGCCAGCGTCCACCGACGCGAAGTTCCTCGTCCCCCGAATCGGGACGAAGGCGGGCCGGTTCACCCGAGAAGAGTTGAAACCGGCCGAGGCAACGTAACAGGCTGCCCCGCTCAAGCCACTGCGGAAGCCAGAAAACAGGGCCGTGCGCCCTGCACTCAAGGAGAGAACAATGGCAGACAAGAAAGCGATATTGGTCATTTGCGGCCAGGCCGACATCAACGGCGGCCAGGCCATGGAAAAGTTCAACAAGAAGGCCGTTTCCTTCCCCAACTTCGAGGGCGCTGGCCTGGCCGGCATGGCCGCCGCCATCGAGGGCGCGGCCAAGGTCGCTCCCGAGGGCGTGGCCAAGGTCTTCGAGGATGACGGCGCTTTCGCCGTTGTCGAACTCGGTGATGTGGACGGCGCCGCTCTGGATGCGGCCATGGCCGTTCTGTCCGAAGCGGCCGACCGCCGGACCCTCATCGCCCTGGCCTGCGACGGCGGCCTGTACCTGTCCGGCATGGGCATGGACAAGAAGGCCGGTTCCCTGGATCGCGGCGCCACCGCTTCCGATGTGATCGCCACCCTGTGCTACGTCTCCGACCTGCCGGTTCCGGCCGACTGCATGGGTGCCGTCCTCTACCAGGCCCTCAAGGACCCGAACATGAAGATGAAGGAAGTGACCAAGCTCAAGGAAGCCATCGGCCGCATGGAAGTCGCCCTGCAGCGCGATACCCGCGAGCCCTGGGACAAGCACGACTGCGCATAGCGGTCACCCGCTCCCGACATAGATATCCATTCTGCCCGGAGGACGGCTCTGCCGCCCTCCGGGCCTTGTGACATAAACGCCCCAGCTACACGACCCGAGGCAGAACAGCATGAACGCCCAACCGACGAGCGCAGCCGCCGCCCTTTCGGCCCTCCAACTGAAGCGAGACATGACCTACGCCAAAAAAGGCCTGGCCATGGCCCTCTTCTCCGGCATCGGCTGGGGATTCGACAGCGTCATCCTGAGTCTGTCCTTTGCCTCCGCCGCCTTTCTGGACGAGAAATACTGGCTCCTGGCTCCGCTGACCGTGGGAGCGCTTCACGACACCTTCAGCGCCCTGTGGCTGCTGCTCGTCAACAGCATCACCGGCCGCAACCGCGAGCTGCTCCGGACAATGCGCTCCAGGATCGCCCGCCCCATCGTTCTCGGCGCCCTGTTCGGCGGTCCCATGGCCATGTCCTGCTACATGCTCGGCCTGAAATTCGCCGGCCCCGCCTACGTCATCCCCATCAGCGCCCTGTATCCGGCCGTGGCCTCCATCCTGGCCGCCGTTTTCCTCAAGGAGCGCATCCTGCCCCGCGCATGGGCAGGGCTCGCCCTCTGTGTGGCGGGCGGCGTGGTCATCGGCTACACCCCGCCCGAGGGAACCTTGGGCAGCGATTTTTATCTCGGCATCGCCTTTGCCCTGCTTGCCACCGTGGGCTGGGGACTTGAAGGCGTGCTGGCCACTTCCGGCATGGACCTCCTCGACCCGGATGTGGCCCTGAACCTCCGACAGATCACCTCCGCCGCCGCCTACCTGGGCCTGTTGCTGCCCCTGGCCGGAGGATACGCATTGCTCGCCCCCGCAATGACCGACCCGTCCATCAACTGGATATTCCCTTCCGCCGCCCTTGCCGGAGCCCTGGCCTACCTGTGCTGGTACCGCGCCATGAACATGACCGGAGTGAGTCGCGGCATGGCCGTGAACATCACCTACTCCCTCTGGGGCATCCTTTTTTCCGCCATGTTCACCGAAGTGGACATCACCGCGAACCTCATCAACGGGGCCGTACTCATCACCGTCGGCATGATCATGGTGGTGGGCAATCCCCGCGAAATGGTGAGCCTGAGAAACGTCGTTTAACCACAGGAGACCGACATGCAAGACATCCCCCTGAAAACCATGGTCGCCAAGTGCTTCAGCAACTGCGAGGCATTGAACGCCAAGGCCGTGTACGACCTCGTCCGCGATCACTACCCCGACAAGAAATACTGCTCCCTCCCGATCATCGAGGAACAGCTGCTCTCCCTGAAGGTGGTCGGCATCCTCAACGAAGAGGGGTCGTATCTGGACGACGACAACCAGTTGGTGTCGGTCTACCGCATCTCTGAGCACGGGCTCGACAAGCTCCACAGAGCCGGCTAGGCCCGCCGGGCGCAGGTTCCCGCGCCCCTTTCATGAAAGCCGATAGAAATCCCTTGCCCCAACCGGGAAAGTGACATATCTGTCACCCGCTTTGCGACAGGAGTGTCGCAACCCGGTTTTCAGGGAGGTAAAAAATGAACGGTTTTACATATGAAGAACTGCAGGCGCAATGCGCGGAATTGACCCGCCAGCTGGTCGAATACGAGACCGTCAAGCGGGACCTGCAGGCCAGTCAGCGGCAGCTGACCCGACTCTTCAACAATCTTCCGGGGATGGCCTACCGTTGCTCCCTGGATAAAGACCTCAACCCGACCCTGGAATTCGTCAGCAAGGGGTGCATCGAGCTATTCGGCGTAGCGCCCGAGTACTTCACCGACCAGCAGAACAACGTCATGGAGACCATGGCCCACCCGGACGACCTCGCGGCCATGCGCCGGGAAGAGGATGCGGCCATCATGGGCAAACGGCCCTACAAGATGCTCTACCGGGTCATTCCGGACGACAACAGCCTAAAGTGGATCTGGGACCAGGGCGAATGTGTCTACGACGATGACGGCACGCCCCTCTACCTGGAAGGCATCATGATCGACATCAGCGCCCAGAAGATGCGCGAGTTCGAGCTGATGCAGGAAAACCAGAAACTCCAGGGGACGCTGGAGGACCGGTACAAGTTCGGCTCCATCATCGGCAAGGACCCGGGCATGCGCGAGGTCTTCAAGCTGATCGTCAAGGCGTCCAAGAGCTGCGCCAACGTCATCATCCTGGGCGAGACCGGCACGGGCAAGGATCTGGTGGCCCAGACCATCCACGAACAATCCGGCTCCTCCGGTCCCTACGTGGCGGTCAACTGCGGCGCCATCCCGGCCAACCTCATGGAGAGTGAGTTCTTCGGGCACAAGCGCGGGGCCTTTTCCGGCGCCACGTCGGACCGCAAGGGATACCTGGCGGCGGCGGACGGCGGCACGCTCTTCCTGGACGAAATCGGCGAGATCGACCTGTCCCTGCAGGTCAAGCTGCTGCGCGCGCTGGAGAGCAAGCTTTTCACCCCGGTGGGCGCGAGCCAGCCGCAGACCTCCAACTTCCGGCTCATCGCGGCCACCAACCGCGACCTCGGCCAAATGGTCAAGGAAGGCCGGATGCGTTCCGATTTCTATTTCCGCCTCCATGTTCTGCCTATCCGCGTCCCCCCCCTTCGGGATCGCCTGGAGGACCTTCCCCTGCTGTGCGCCGAGTTCATGAGCCGTTACCTGGGCGAAGGGGCTCCCGTTCCGAACATCCCCGGCAAGATCCGGGCCGCCTTCGACGCGCACAACTGGCCGGGCAACGTCCGGGAACTGCAGAACGTGCTGGAACGCTACATGACGTTCGGAGAGATGGTCTTCAGCGACTTCGGCATCGAAACCACCGACGGCGGCCATGACATGGACGCCGCCCTGGCCGCCACCGAATCCTGCGCGACGCTGGACGAGGCCATGGACGTGGTCGAACGGCACATCATGCTCAAGGCCCTGGAACGCAATCAGTGGCGAAAGGGGCAGACCGCCGCCGACCTGGGGCTGAACATGCGCACAATGCAGCGCAAGCTCAAAAAACATGGCATCTGAACCGGCTTCCACTTTTCCTTCGCTCAATGGCGACAGGCGCGTCGCACACGACGCGTCTGTCGCTTTCTTCATTTAAGCCCACGATAACAAGCTCTTACAAGCGAAGACCATAAATGCCGCGACACCTCTGTCGTGTAAAACCACACCAGACACCACTCTCTCCTAATTATTCCCTGCAATTACAGTATGGTACGCGTATGGCACGTCCTGTGCTCAAGGGGCCGAAGAGTACAACGGATCACTGTAGCTTGGATCTGTTCAAATTAACCGGCCCTTGGGAAGGGAATGCGTCCTTCACTGCAGCCTCCGGAAGCGACGCGCGACACGCTTTTTTAGCGAACCTAGCCATATCGATCGCACCTCCCCTCCGTCCGCCCCCACACCGAACCGGGACGGAGTAAAAACGGTGTGTCGCACCACTTCCCAAGGGCCCTCTTTGACAACCTCGACCGACATCCTCTGGCCTGAAAGCACTTTTCTTTCCTGCCTGGGGTTGGCCTGCCCGGTCTCCGGGCAGGCCGCATATTTAGGAAAACAGCATGAACTGGAATCAATTCAGGACGACCCAGACCGCCGGTTATGTTTTCATCATCCTCGGTATCTTCAACTGGAGCGGCAACTTCGTGGTCGCGCGAGGCATGGCCGACGTTGTTGAGCCTGCCACGCTGAACCTGTTGCGCTGGGTCGGGGCGTCCCTGGTCTTCCTGCCCTTCGGGTTCCGGGCGCTGTGGCGCGAACGGGTCCAGGTGCTGCGCATGTGGAAGGAGCTCTCGTTCCTCGCCCTGACCGGCATCTCCCTCTACGACACCGTGGTCTTCATGGCCGGTGAGACCACCGAGGCCCTGAACATGTCGCTCATCGCCACCCTGTCTCCCCTGTTCACCGCCCTGGTCGCCCAGTTCCTGTTCAAGGAGAAACTCGGCCAGACCATGTATTACGGCATCGTCATCAGTACCTTCGGCGTCGTTCTGCTGGTCACCGACGGCGACCTGAGCCGCCTGCTGACCCTGCAGTTCGCGCGCGGCGACCTGTTGATCCTGTCCACCGCGCTCATGTCCGCGGCCTACAACACCATGGTCAACAAGGTGGCCGGAAAGATCAGCCAGACCGCCCTGTTCATGGCCATGTGCCTGTACGGCACCTTCTACATTCTGCCTTTCTACTTCTGGGAAACCGGCGGTCGACTGCTCATGCCGGCCTTCACTTCGGACGTGGTCATCTCACTGGTCTATCTGGCCGTGTTCGCCTCGGTCCTCTGCTTCCTCTTCTGGAACGCGGCCGTGCAGATCATCGGCGCGCCCAAGGCGATGCTCTTCTACTATACCCTCCCCCCCATCAGCGCTCTGGGCGCGTGGCTGGTTCTGGACGAACCGGTCAACCGCAACCAGGTGATGAGCGGGGCAATAATTCTTGCAGGAATACTGTTCGCTCTCTATGGTGGCAAATTCAAGAGGAAACGCCCGGAGGAACAGTATGTACAACCGTCTGAGATCACTCACTGATTCATTACCCTGGAACGTTTTTTTGTTGTGGCTGGGGGCGTTTGTCTACGTCCTCGGCTACAACGGCATAGCCGCCCATCAGGGGTTCGTGCCAGGGGCACTCTACGGTCTGGCCGTCGTCGGCAACAACTACGCCCCCTCCCTCTCCCTGGCTCAGTGGTACTTTTTCATGAACGTGCCGCTGTTCCTCGTGGCCTGGAAAGGCGTCAGCCGCCGCTTCTTCTTTCTCAACCTGTTCACCATGGGCATGGTCACCATCCTGACCCCCTACGTCCACGTTGATTTCGGCATCCACAACGAGATTTACGCTGCCATCAGCGCGGGTGCGCTCATGGGTGCGGGCTGCGGCATCATCCTGCGGACGTACGGCGGCGGTGGCGGTCTTGACGTCATCGCGGTTATCCTCAACCAGAAATACGGCCTGCGTTTCGGGGTTTTCTATTTCCTGGTCAACGCCTCGGTCATGGGCGTTGCCCTGAGCCGCTACACCCCGGACAAGATCATCGCCTCGCTGGTCATGCTGTTCATCTCCTCGGTTCTGACCGAGTACGTCCTGTCCATGTTCAACCAGCGCAAGGCCGTGCGCATCCTGACCACGCGCGGGCAGGAGCTGGTGACCAAGATCACCGACACCCGCAAGGTCCACGCCACCGTGTTTCAGGGCAAGGGCGGCTACACGGGCCAGAACGTGGACATGGTCTTCTCGGTGACCGACAACCTGCGTCTGCGCGCCCTGGAACAGGCGGTCATGGAAGTCGATCCCGACGCCATCTTCATCGTGGAAAACACCTTCAGCGTGGTCGGCGGATCCATCGCCAAGCGCAAGCAGTACTAACGCCACTCCCTGTCCGTAAAACGCGAAGGCCGCGCAGCTCGATGCTGCGCGGCCTTCGCGTTTTCATGGGAATGGCTTCCCGGTCAGGACACCGCATCCGCAAGGGCATCCAGGCCCGCACCGGACCTGAAATCGGTCAGCACCACACGCTTCGCCCCGGCGCTCCGGAGGAACCGTTCGGCTCGCTCAGGCTTGGCTCCCGGCTCGCCCGAACGGGTGACAGCGCCGACCACCGGGCGGTTGAAGATGGGGGCGAACAGGGCCGGAAACAGGCTGGTGGGCCGGGTGGCGTCCTGGACCATGACCAGGACGTCGCAGTCGGCCGAGGAGGTGATCAGCGCGTGATAGTAGCGGCTGTTTTCCAGGAACTCGCCGGGGGTGTTGATGAACCGGCCGAAGTACTCCACGGCCATGGCGCGGCGCGGAGCGTAGGCCTCGCCGGACAGCGCCAGGATGAGCCCGCTCTTGCCCGAGTCGGTCTCGCCGATGAACATGACCCGCTTCACGGCCGCCCTAGGATCTGGTCAAGTCCACCGAGGCGTAATGCAGGGTGGTCTCGAAATAGTCGAGCACGGCCCGCAGGGAGGCCTCCACGCTGGCCACGTCGCCGGTGAAGAGCAGGGAGCCGCCAAACCGGTCCAGGAAGCCGATCTCCACGTCCGCGGCCTTGGTGGCCACATCCGCAGCGATGATCACGGCCTCGCTCGGAGTGATGGTCATGATCCCGATGGCCCCGGAAGCGCTGTCGTCCAGCCCCAGCTTCAGGTAGATGCCCTGCTGGGGACTGGCGACCACGTGGGCCAGGGTGACCTGCTTGCCCGGAACGTATTCCTGGATGATCCGCTGGCTGGCGTTTTCCGGCTTGTACGACATGACGATACCTTTCGCGGGTTCCTAGAGCAGTTGGTCCCGCAGGGCCTTGCTCGGGGACGGAATGACCACGTGGCTGTGGACCGGACCGGCGTCGCCGACACCTTCCACGCCCGCCTCGACCGAAGACTGCACCGAAGCCACGTCACCGGTCATGGTCACGAAGGCCTTTCCTGCCAGGCCGGCGGCGGTGCGAATCTCCAGCAGGTGCACCATGCCGGACTTGGCCGCGGCGTCGGCGGCCAGGATGCAGGAGGCCGTGGTGCAGGTCTCGATGACGCCCAGAGCATCCACCTGCGGGGCCAGGGTAGTGCCGCTCAGGGCCGGAACCACGTCGGGGTGAACGCTCGGAATGGTGAACCAGTCCACGACCATGTCGGCACCGATCTCGCAGCCCACGGTCACGGAGCTCTGGACCGCGCCCACGTCGCCGGTGATGATGACGATGTACCGGCCCGGGCAGGTGGGGCGGGCCATGACCAGCTCCACCTCGGCGGCCTTGAGCATCTCGTCCGCGGCATGCATGCCCACGGCAACGCTGTTCAGTTCCACGCAGCCAATAGTGCGCAAATTCATGATATATCTCCCTTAAGCCTTGATGGTTACTATTCCGTCCGCAATGGACTCGACCCGGCCGTCGATGCTCGCATGGATGCGGGCGGACATGGCCTTTTCCGGCATCTCGCCGATCAGGTCGCCCTTGCGGACCGTGTCGCCCACAGCCACCACGCAGGCGGCGGGCGCGCCGATGTGCTGGCGCAGCGGAATGGACACGCGGGTCACGGGCATCTCGCCCGCATAGGCCGGGTGGCCGTCGTATTTGACCAGGTTCAGCCGCTGGATGAGGCGCTTGGTCGGCACCGCGCGGTTGGACCGGAAGGGATTGTTCCGGTAGACCTTGTCGCCCGCTTCCCAGGCCACGCGATTGGCCATGAGCACCTGCTTGATCTGGGCGTTGATTTCACGAGGGGAAACGCCCATGGGGCAGGCGTACTTTTCGCAGATGCCGCACTCGGAACAGAGCAGAGCCTCCTTGGCCGTCTCGTTCTCGAGAATCTGGGAGTGCAGCACGCGCATGAGCTTGTGCGGGTGCAGGGAGTGGCCGAGCAGGTTGCGCGGACAGAGATCGGTGCAGCGGGTGCACTGGCAGCACATGGTGTTGGTGATGTGCCGGATGCGCTCGGGGTCCATGATCTTAGGAGCGACCACGTTGTGGTCGGGGGGGAGCACGATCAGGCCGCTGGTGGTCTTGGTCACCGGGCGATTGGTGTCGGGCAGGACCCGGCCCATCATGGGGCCGCCGTCCACGACCTTGTAGTCGTCGATGGTCGGGCCGCCCGCAAAGGCGAGCACGTCGGACACCAGGGTTCCCACGGGCACCTTGACGACCATGGGGTTGGTCACCTCGCCGGTGACGGTCACATAGCGCCGGGTCACGGGCGCGCCGTCCATGGCCAGGGCCACGTTGTACAGCGACTCCACGTTGCTGACCACGGCACCTACCTGCAGGGGCAGGCCGCGCTCGGGGATGGTTTCGCCAAGGACCTCGCGGACCAGGACCTGCTCGTCGCCCGCCGGGTAGAAGTCGGCCAGTTCAAAGGCCTCCAGGCGGCCCGTGGAATCCTTGGCCACGCGTGCGCGGACCGTTTCCATGGCCTTGGCGTGCTTGCCCTTGAGGCAGATGATGCCGCGCTTGGCACCCACGCATTCCATGACGGTCTCGAGGCCGCGCACCACGGTGTCGATCTCGGCCTCCATGAGGTACGGATCGCTCATCAGCAGCGGTTCGCAGGAAGCGCCGTTGACCAAAACCGTATCCACGGTGGCCCCGGCCTTGACGTAGGTGGGCAGACCGGCGCCGCCTGCGCCCACGACACCCGCCTCACGTATCTTTTCTATAATCTGTTCTCGCATTGCGTTCCCCTTGATGGAAATCGGTTTGGGGGTTCTCCCGGGTCCATAAGGGCCCTTTGGCGGCCTTGCCGCCGTGGTCACAGGGACCGAAATTTTATGGGAGGACGTCCGCGGGAGTCACGAACGTCCCCCTCAATCCCTATTTGGGAAGAATCATCTCCACCTCGTCGTGGGGACGGGGGATGACATGCGTGCTGATCAGCTCGCCCACGTTCTGGGCGGCCACGGAACCGGCGTCCACGGCGGCCTTGACCGCGCCCACATCGCCACGAACCATGACGGTGACCAGACCGCCACCGACCTGCTCGCGACCGACCAGCTCGACGTTAGCGGCCTTGACCATGGCGTCGGCGGCCTCGACCGCACCCACCAGTCCACGGGTTTCAATCATACCCAGGGCTTTCAACATGATGTTCTCCTTTGTCTCTCGGGGTATCCCGAACTAAATGTTTTCCTTGATGGTTTTCACGGCCTGACAAGTGATGGCCCGGATCGCCTCGGGGTCCTCCACCCCGAACTCGGTCTTGACCAGGGCGGCCACGGCCACCAGCAGTTCCCGCAGTCCCTCGTCGCACTGCCCGGCGGTTCCGGCGCAGGACGCCGGGGCCGGAGTCGGGGCGGGCCGCTTGCCGCGAACCATTTTGATGCCCCGCCGACTGAGTTCATCCTTGGCGCCCGGCGTCAGGATGATGGTCTCGTCAGCATAGAAAGTCTTTGTTTCCGAACAGATATAGGGGTCGATATCGCCCTTTGCCACAAGCGTCCGTTTCATTGTCTACCTCACCCCTCTGACAAGGGCGTTTACGACCGAGGCGTCCGGTCTGGGGATCACTACCGCCTCAATGAGCTCCGTACCTAGCGCGGCCTCGGCCGCTTGCGCGGCTTCGCGCACGGAGGCCACGTCGCCGCTCAACACGAAATATGACTTGCCGTTGATGCCCTGCCCCGCGACCAGCCGGGCCAGGGTCACGTCCGAGCGCTTGGCCGCGACGTCCGCCGCGTTGATGCCGGCCGACACGCAGCGGCACTCGATGACGGCCAGGGCGTCGCCCGAGGCCACCGGATTTTCCCGGCGCAACACGGCCAGGACCTGGGGCGAAACACCGGAGATGACGAAATGCCCCTTGAGGGGCCGACCGGAAGCAACGGCCTCATTGACCGAAGCGGCCACGGCGGCCCGGTCGCCCGAGACGTAGATCATGTACCGGCCGGAACAGATGGTCCCGGCGCGGACCAGTTCCACGTCCGCGACCTTGACCATGGCGTCGGCGATTTCCACGCCCGCCGCGATGCTCCTGCACTCGACCACGCCCAGGGTATCCATGGCCTAGCCCTCGTCGCTGCCGTCGATGATGCCCACGATGGCCGCATCCACGGGCGCTTCCTGATTGTCGAGCGCCTTGCGCGCGGAACTGCCCAGCGTCACCAGCACGGTCTCGCCGATACCGGCGCTGACGCAGTCCACGGCCACGAAGCTGGCCTTGTCCTCGCCGTCCAGCGGCTGCACGACCATGAGCTTGTGGCCGCACAGGGACTCCTTCTTGCGGGTGGCCCAGACATTGCCGATCACTTTACAAATCTTCATACGGTCATCCTCACAGGGAGTTGTGAATGGTCAGCCCGAGGCTGCTGGCCGCATCGACGGCCAGCGGGGTCACGACGGCCGTGGCCGGAACCAGGAGCGTCGACGCACCGGCAAAGGACTCGACCACCTTCTCGGTCACCAGCATCTCGCGGCATCGGACCGTGTCCGGCCGCTCGGCTTGAAAAGCCACGAGGCCGTATCCGGCCAGGGTCGCGGCATGGCCCTCGTAGACAGACAGGAGCGCATGGGACGCGGTCCCGGCAAAGGCCTGGTATTCGTACTCGAGAACCTCGACGCGGTGCCCCCGGAGCAGATGCCCGAGGACCGCCTTCGCCGCCTCGTCCGAGGCTCCGCCAGCGGCGAGTTCGGCCATGGCGGCGCAGGACAGCACGGGCAGGACGTAGCGGCACGGCTCGCAGCCGAGCAGGTCCTCGCCCAAAAAGAAATAGCTGTTCCCGTCACCCACAAGACCACGGACATGTTCGGCCAGTTCACAGTCGCGAGGGGCCAGGACCATGACGCAGGGCGCGGCCTGTTCGGGCTTGAGCCTGCGCAGCACCTCTCCTGCGATGAGCCTGGCCAGTTCGTTCATGTCGGCGTTCGTCACGTTCGTCTCCTAGGCGCAGTTCAGGGCGATGCCCAACGGGGTGACCAGAAACGGATTGGCGGGCTTGAAGACCGGCACGCCGAGTTCCTTTTCCATGACCTTTTCCATGTCCCGCAGGCAGCAGGTGCCGCCCACGAGATAGACGGCGTCCACGTCACGGCCCTTGATGTGCCGGGCCACGATGGAGGCCATCTTCTGGATCACCGGCCGGACCACACCGAGAATCTCGGGCTGGCGGTCGGCTTCCATCTTGAAGGCCTCGGCCTCGCGCAGGGTCAGGTCGTAGCGGCCCGCCAGGACCAGGCTGACGTGCGTGCCGCCGGTGGCCTCGTCGGCCACGTACACGACCTCGCCGTCCTTGAGGATCGACAGGCCGGTGGTTCCGCCGCCGATATCCACGATGGCCCCGTTCTCCAGCCCGAGCACCGCGTTGGCGGCGGTGGGCTCGTCCAGGGTGCCGGTCACTTCCAGCCCGGCCCCTTCGACTACGTAGCGGTGGGTCTTGCAGTCCTTGCCGCCGGTTCCCGGAGGCACGGCGATGGCCGCATGGGTCAGGGTGCGGCCGAGCCGTTCACTCAGCTCGCCCACCAGTCTGCGGACAATGCGCGTGGCCCCGGCGTAATCCACGACCAGGCCGTCCTTGACCACGGAGGCGGCTTCCAGGGCGCAGGCCACAGGCTCCCCAGCACCGTTGAGGACCACGACCACGATGTACGCGGTGCCGAGGTCCACGCCCACGCGCAGCCGCTCGTCGGCGGACACGGGCACGGTCTCGGTCAGGCAGCGCTCCAAAGCGCTCAGCTTGCGGTCCACGACGGCCAGATCCATAGCCTTCACCTACTGCCGGGCCACGATGCGGCCGGTCGCCTTGGAGTTCCAGCCCATGCCGTTGCCCTCGTCCGGGTCGATGTGCATGGACAGCTTGAACTGATCGCTGACGCGCACGACCACGTCTTCCAGGGTCACGGGACGCTCCGAATCGATGTGCACGCTGACGCGCTCGTTGTCGGTCACGTGCAGACGGCTCGCGTCCTCGGGGCTCATGTGGATGTGCCGGGCGGCCACGATGACGCCCTCCTCCAGGCCGACGATGCCGGACTGCGAGGCCAGGATGATGCCCGGGGTCCCCTTGACGTCGCCGGACATGCGCACCGGGGGATTGACGCCCAGGGCGCGGGCTTCGGTCTTGGAGATCTCCACCTGGGTGGCGTTCCGGGACGGACCGAGCACGGCCACGTTGTCCATGACCCCCTTGGGGCCGATCAGACGAACCCGCTCCTCGGCCAGGAACTGGCCGGGCTGGGACAGGTCGCGTTTGGGGGTCAGGGGATGGCCGAACAGCTCCATGGCGTCGGCCTCACTGAGGTGGACGTGACGCGCGGACAGTTCGACCGGAATGGTTTCGCCGGACAGAGCGCGGCCGCACGAGGCAGGCGCGTTTTCTCCCTTGAGCTGATTGACCAGGGTCTGGATCACGCTGCCCAAAATTTCGTTGATGACTTTCTCGTTCATTTCACTTGGCTGCATATGGTTTCAGGTTACTGAATCCGGGCAGTGGAGGGAGGCCGGGAGACCTCCCCCCACTTCGTCGTCCGTGCGGCTAAACCGCGGAGCGCTAGCCTTCGATCTTGGGCAGAATGGACTCCACCTCGCTGTGGGGGCGGGGGATGACATGAACGCTGACCAGCTCGCCGACGTTCTTGGCGGCGGTGGCGCCCGCATCCACGGCGGCCTTGACCGCGCCGACATCGCCGCGGACCATGACGGTCACCAGACCGCCGCCCACCTGGGTCTTGCCGATGAGGGTGACATTGGCGGCCTTGACCATGGCGTCAGCGGCCTCCACGGAACCGACTAGACCTTTGGTTTCAATCATTCCGAGTGCGTTGAGGGACATAGTGTTCTCCTTTCAAATTGTATTGATAACTTGTTATTTTCTGTTTCGCCCGTTGCCGGGTTACGCCATCTGCTTCAGTTGCTCGACGATCATGGCGGTGATGGCCTGGATGTCGACATTGGTGCCGGTGCTCGGGGCGGCGGCCTTCGGGCACGGCGTATTCCCCAGGTCATAGGCGATGCGCCGCACGTTCATGAGGTTCAGCGGGGTGACGTTGTCGGAAGTGGCGCTGCCGCCCACCGTTCCGCAACCCAGGGTGAAGGACGGGAAAAGCGAGGTGGACAGGCCGACCGCGCCGTGAGTGGACGGGGTGTTGACCAGCATGCGGGAGACCGGCTTGCGCATGCCGAACTCGCGGATGATCGCCTCATCCTTGGAGTGAATGGCCAGGGAGTGGCCCACGCCGCCGTTGAGCAGCAGGGCGTGGCACAGTTCGCAGGCCTCCTGCCAGTCCTCGACCACGTAGAAGGCCAGCAACTGGGTCAACTTCTCCTTGGAGAAAGGATACTTGGGACCAACGCCCTTCTCGTCGGAGACGAGCAGCTTGGTTCCGGCAGGAATGGAGATACCGGCCAGCTCGGCGATGTGGGCGGCGGAACGGCCGACGATGGCCGGGTTCATGGAACCGTTGCCGCGCTCCATGACCGCCTTGACCTTGAGCAGATCATCGCCCTGCAGGAAGAAGCCGCCCTGAGCGATCAGGGCCGCCTTGACCTTGTCCGCGATGACGCGGTCGGTGACGATGGACTGCTCGGAAGCGCAGACTGTGCCGTAGTCGAAGGTCTTGGAGGCCACGATCTTGGACACGGCCTCTTCCACGTCGGCGGTGCGCTCGACGTACGCCGGGACGTTGCCCGCGCCCACGCCCAGAGCCGGGGTGCCGGAGCTGTAGGCGGCCTTGACCATGCCCGGTCCGCCGGTTGCCAGAATCAGATCGGCCTGGCGCATAAGCTCGCCGCTGCCCTGGATGGTGGGCACGCTCATGGCCGCGACCATGTCCTCGCACACGCCGCAACGCTTCAGCACGCCGCGGATCATCTCCACGGTCTTGCCGATGCATTCCTTGGCGCTCGGATGCGGGGTGAAGACGATGGCGTTGCCCGCCTTCAGGGAGATGATGGACTTGTAGATGACCGTGGACGTGGGGTTGGTGGAGGGAATGATACCCGCGATGACCCCGACCGGGACAGCCACTTCGACGACCTTCCGGGCCTTGTCGTCGTTGAGCACGCCGATGGTCTTCATGCCGTCGATGGCCTTGAGCAACCCCTGGCTGGCCAGCATGTTCTTGGTTTTCTTGTCCTGCACCTTGCCGTAGCCGGTCTCCTGAACCGCCAGAGCGGCCAGGGACTCGGCCTGGGCGTACGCCTCTTCGGCAATGGCCTTGACGATGGCGTCGACCTTTTCCTGGTCCAAACGGGCGAAATCCGCCTGGGCCTGTTTGGCGGCCCGCACCAGAGAACGGGCTTCCTGCATGGACAGCAAATCTTTGTCTACCATAAGACTACTCCTCTATCTTCCTATATACATTGACAATAGTATCAATTAAATCCTTCTTCTTCTCCGAACTCGGCTCCTCGCCGGTCAGGGACCGGGCGAGTTTGCGCAGCTCAGCCACCTTCATCTTTTTCAGTTCCGAGGCGGAGCGGCGCTGGATCGGGGCCGGAGTCTCGGCTACGGGAGCGGCCTGCGCGACAGGCGCTTCAGCCCGCGCTTCGGCAACCGGACAGGTGCGGATGACCGAAGCGACCTCCTCATCCGGCCGGGCGATTACGTGCCGGGACACCAGGACGCCCCCTTCGATCCGCCCGATGGCGGCCGCTGCGGCGTCCACCGAGGCCTGGACCGCGGAAACCGTTCCGGCCACGGTGATGGTGACCAGCCCGGAGCCCACCTGGGTCCGTTCCAGCAGGCGAACGTCAGCCGCCTTGAGCATGGCGTCGGCCGCCTCAACGGCGGGCACCAGGCCCCATGTCTCTATGAATCCGATTGCGGTCATGCTCCTTCTCCTCCTGACTTGTCTGGTGTGCGGCCCCGGCTAGTGCCGGATCACGGTCACCGAGAGGCCGTGCCTCTCAAAAGTTTGCCGGATGCGCGCGATGTCGTCCTCGCCGAGCACGGGATCGCCCTCCACCGGGTAATCCCAGCCCAACTGGTCGTATTTGCTCACGCCCATCTTGTGGTACGGGAGCAGATCCACTCCCTTGAAATTCTTGAAGCCCTGGTGCGGCTTGAGAAACTCGGCCAACAGGTTCAGTTCGGCCTCGCCGTCGTTGAGCCCCTTGAGAAGCGGCAGACGCACCTTGACGTTGTAGCGGTTCTCCAGCAGCCAGCCGAGGTTTTCGAGGATGGTCTCGTTGCGCACGCCGGTTAGGCGGTGGTGGGCGTCGGAGTCCATGTGCTTGACGTCGTAGAGGAACAGGTCGACGTGCTCGGCCACACGGGCCAGCACCTCGGGCCGGGCGTAGCCGCAGGTCTCCACAGCGGTGTTGATGCCCCGCTGGCGGCAGGCCTGAAGCAGACTGATCGCCGCCTCGGGCTGGGCCAGGACCTCGCCGCCGCTCAGGGTCACCCCGCCGCCGGAGGTCTCGTAGAACGGACGGTCCTCTTCGACGACGTTCAGGATGTCGCTGATGGACCGGTTTTCGCCGGTGATGGCCAGCGCCGACTCGGGGCAGGCCTGCTCGCATTTGCGGCAGCCCACGCATTCCACATTGCGGGCAATCACATGGCGGCCCGCCGCGTCCGTGCCGTGAATGTTCACCGGGCAGACCGGAACGCAGGCACCGCAGTTGACGCACTGGCCCGCCTTGAGCAGGACCTGATGGCCCCGCCGCTGCCCCTCGGGATTCGAGCACCAGAGACAGCGCAGGGGACACCCCTGGAAGAAGACCATGGTCCGCACGCCCGGTCCGTCGTACATGTTGTACTTCTGGATGTTGAATATCTGGGCTTTTCTTTCGATCACGATCTGTTCTCTGCTGCCTGACTGGTGCGCGAATTCCGGGACCGACGCCTAGATGGCGTGGAGCATGGTCCGGCTGATGATTTCGTCCTGAACGTCCTTGCACAGCTCCACGAAGAAGGCGCTGTACCCGGCCACGCGGACCACGAGGTCGCGATATTGCTCGGGGTGCTTCTGGGCATTCAGCAGGGTTTCGTTGTCCAGGTAGTTGAACTGCATCTCGCCGTTGCCGAGCATGCAGGCGGTGCGGATCAGGGTGATCAGCCCGTTCTCCCCTTCCGGGTTGTCGAGCAGACCGGCCATGATCTTGAAGTTGTGCACCATGCCGATATTCATGTTGTCGTTGGCCATCTTGGACACGGACTTGATGATCGCCGTGGGGCCCTTGTAGTCCGCGCCCTGCGTGGGGCTGATGCCGTCGGACAGGGGCATCCAGGCGTCACGGCCGTTGGCCGACGCGCCCAGCAGCTGGCCGAACGGGGTGTTGTTGGAAATGGACAGGGTGCCGTGGCTGAGGACCGAATACAGGGTCCGGTACTGGCGGTGCTCCTTCTCGGTGAAGTTGACCAGGTCGGCGGCGATCATGTCGACATAGTCGTCGTCGTTGCCGTACTTGGGCGCGGCCAGGCAGTCCTTCTTGATCTGCTCGTACCCCTTGAACTCGGCCACCAGGGCCTGGTTCAGCTGATCCAGGGTGTACTTCTGGTCATCAAAGACCAGTTTCTTGATGGCCGCCATGGAGTCGGCGTAGGTGGCCAGTCCACTCCAGACCACGCCGGGTCCGAAGTTGTACATGGCACCACCGGCGGCCACGTCGCGGCCGGACTCCATGCAACCCTCGTACATCATGGACATGAGCGGCTTCGGGGCATAGTCGCGGTGCACGCGCTGGGAGATAACCGTGGCGATGCTGGTCTTCCTGGTGATCCACCTGATCTGATCCTTGACCGCGGTCTCGAACTTCTCCCAGGTGTCGAACCGGCTCAGATCACCGGCGTCCGGGGTGACCTGCTTGCCGTACCACAGGGGCACGCCGTGGTTCAGGACAAGCTCGATGCAGATGGGCCACTGGGTGTAGCCGGTGGAGGTCCACTGGTACAGGCGGCCGGCCTTCTGCGGTTCGACGCAACCCATCAGGCAGTAGTCGCGGGCGTCCTCGATGGACACGCCCTTGGCCAGCATCATCTTGATGTGGGCGTCGTCGAAGTGCACGGCCGGGAAACCCATGCCGGAGCGGATGACGTCCACGATCTTCTGCAGATATTTCTGCGGGGACTTGTTGTGCACGCGGGTGGCCAGGGACGGCTGGTAGATGCGCACGTGCCGGACCGCGTCCATGAGCAGGTAGGTCAGGTCGTTGGTGGCGTCGCGGCCGTCGCGGGTCACGCCGCCCACGCACATGTTCACGAACGGCTGGTAGCCCGCGAAGAACTTGGAGCCGCCCTCGGAGGTCAGCCACATCATCTCGGACATCTTGACCAGCATGCAACCGGCCAGGTCGAAGGCCTCGTACTCGGTCATCCGTCCGGCCCTGAGGTCGGCCTCGAAGAACGGGTACATGTACTGGTCCACGCGGCCGATGGACATGCCGGTCTGGTTCTCTTCCAGAGTGAGCAGGGATTCCACGGTCCAGACGGCCTGGATGGCCTCCCAGAAGGTGGACGGCGCGTGGGCCGGGACCCTGGCGTTGACCTCGGCGATCTTCTCGAGTTCGGCCTTGCGCTTGGGATCGGACTCCTTGGCGGCCAGCTCGGCGGCGTAATCGGACATCCGCTTGGCATAGGCCATGACGCCCTTGGCCGTGTCGATGATGGACTTGTAGAAATAGATCTTCTCGATGTCCTCGGGCGCTGCGTAGTCGAGGTTCTCCAGATGCGCCTCGGCCTCGGCGATGATGTCGAGCATGCCCTTCTTCATCAGGATGACGTCATACCCGGGGTTGGAGTCGCCGCCGCCGTTGACCGCGTGGTAGGAGCAGTCGGACACGAAGGATTCACCGGACATCTCCCACAGTCCGGCCTCGCGGTACTGGCCTTCGCAGTACTCGTCCACGGACTTGTTCTCCCAGAAGGGGAAGATTTCCTCGCGCATCTCCTTCTTGTCGGCCTCGGAGATGTGGAACGGGTCCTGCGGGCGCGTGCCGATGGTATCCAGCTCGGCCTGCATCCAGCGCCACTCGATATCCGGGGAGAATGCGCCGCAGCGCGGAGCGCCGTTGGGCGCGCCGACGATGAGTTCGTGGTCCTGGATGACCAGGGGAGCGGTCTCGCAGCACTCCCGGAAGGATTTGGCGCGCAAGAGAATCGGGGGCAGGCCGGGGTTTTCCTTGGCCACGCGGGTAATGGTCCGGGCGCGGTGGATGGACACGCTGGGCACGGCCTTCAGGAAGTTTTCCTTGAGCTTCACGTGGCGCTCGGTGGGACCGTCGGGGATACCGGCACCCTCGGCGCGGGCGGGCCGGGATTCGACCGACTTCTGGGCAAAGCCCTCAAGGGAAACCCCTTCGAAAATACGGCGCAGGGAGGCCCGTTCATCCGGGCTCAGGTTCTTGGTCGCCTCGGCGAGCTTGTCAGAAAATGCTTGAAGATCCACTCTGATTCCTCCGTGTAATATGCACTGTCCCACCGCGTGAATGATCAGCGGATGGTCTTGATCGCTTCCTTGAGAATCCGCTCCAACAAATGCAGTTGGTCGGTGCCATGAAATTCGTTGTCGCTCCGCTCAACAGACCCGAAGTTTGCGGGCCTGACGTCTGCGGGCCGGGCCGAACCGAGCAGGCTTTCGCCGTCGCGCACGCCGCGCCCGATCTTGCGCACGTAGACCAGGTTCATGGGGGAGACGTTGTCCGCCGTGATGCCCCGACCGGCCGAGCCGCTGCCCAGGGTCATGGACGGGAACAGGTTGGTGGTCGCGCCCATGCCGCCGAAGGCCGCCGGGGTGTTGACCAGCAGCCTGCCCACGGGCTTCTTCAGGGCGAACTGGCGGATGACCTCCTCGTCCTGCGAATGGATGGACAGGGTGTGGGCGTTTTTCTCGTGCAGGAGCAGCTCGATGCACTTTTCGCAGGCGTGCATCCAGTCGTCCTCAACGTAGAGCGCCAGCACCGGGGCCAGGAGTTCCCGTGAATACGGATCGTTGTCGGCCACGTACTTGCGCCGGGCCACCAGTACCCGTGTGCCGTCGGGTACCGAAAAGCCTGCGCGGGAAGCCAGAACGGACGCGGACACGCCCATGGTGCCCTTGCGACGTTTGCCCAGAGGGCAGAAAAAATGTTCGGCCAGGGCCAGAGACTGCACTTCGGTCATGAAGTAGGCCCCGTTCTCCTCAAGAGCCTGGACCACTTCACGCTCCACGCAGCCGTCGACAACGATGGACTGCTCGGCCGAGGGGGCCATGCCGTTGTCGAACGTCTTGCTGGCGAGGATGTCCCGAACAGCCCGCACGATGTCGGCAGTGCGCTCGATGAAGGCCGGGCCGTTTCCCGTGCCGCCGTAAATGACCGGCTTGCCGGTGGACCGGGCGGCCTCAAGCAGGCCGGGGACGCCCGAGACCAGCAACAGGGACACGCAGGGATGGTTCATCAGCTCGAGCGAGCCGCTGCGGGTGACGGTGTCCAGGTAGGTCAGGCAGCCTTCGGGCAGCCCCGCCTCGTGGGCGGCCGGGATCATGATGTCCAGCACGCGCTTCATGCTCTTCTCGGCCCGGGGATGGGGCGTGAAGACGATGGCGTTGCCGGACTTGATGGCGATCAGGGTCAGATAAATGGTCGTGGAGACCGGGCTGGTGGACGGGCAGGCGGCGGCGATGACTCCCAGAGGCACGCCCACGTCCATGAGGCCGTTTGCCCGGTCCTCGGCAATGACGCCGACGCAACGCACGGCTCCCAGGCGTTCGAAAACGTTGGTGCAGACGAACCCGTTCTTGACCAGCTTGTCCTGCCACAGACCGCCGTCCGTCTCCGTGCAGGAGAGTTTCGCCAATTCGCCCAGATGAGGGGTCACGGCCAGGACGATGCGTTCGACGATCTCGTCAAGCCGCTCCTGCGGGAACAGGGCCAGCGCCTTTTGCGCGGCACAGGCGTTCTCGGCCAGGATACGGGCTTGCTGCATGGAGAGCAGGTCGTTGTCGATGATCATCGCGTCTTCCTTTCAGTCCCCCTGCCCGGCTAGGGCAGCAGGTTGTCGATGGCGTAGATTTTGGTGATCTTTTCCAGGTCCGGGTGGGGAGTCGGAATGACCAGGGAGCTGTATACGGACGCATCCATCCGCTCCACGGCCTTGACTCCGGCGTCCACGGCGGCCTTGCACGCGGCCACGTCGCCCTGAACCAGTACGGAGATGTACCCGGAGGCAACGTTCTCGTAGCCGATGAGTTCCACGTCCGCGGTCTTCATCATGGCGTCGGCGGCCTCGAGCACGAAAACGATGCCGAAGGTCTCGATCAGGCCCATGGCCCTCGGCCGCGGCGCGCCCTCGTCCTTGCCCCGCTCCACGCCGTGGACCGCAACGATGTCGCCCACGCCGCGAATGGGCCGGGGCATGACGTTCTTGGCGGTCAGCTTGCCCACCTGCGCGGCGGCAACGGCCCCGGCGGCAACGGACGCCTCCACGGCGGCCACATCACCGGTGACCATGACGGCAACCAGGGTGGAGCCGACGTTTTCATACGAAACGAGTTCCACATCGGCGGTCTTGAGCATGGCGTCAGCGCCGCCGATGGCCGGGACCATTCCGAGAGTTTCAATGAGACCGAGGGCCTCTTCGCCGTGATACCTCAAGCTGTTCTCCGTCATTACGAAATAGGGGTTGAATTCCGGACGATCCTTTCCAGTCGCCTCAAGGCCGGTCCTCGACCTTAAAAAATCCTGAATCTGCATCTTACCCCTTCCCGTAAGAGGGAAAGTCAACACCCTGCGACGAATTATTCTTCTAAAACAGATAATATATCGCTATTATTGACAAAAACAATAAACCACAGACCGACAGCGTAAACTCAGGGCAAAAAAAGAGAATCCCGCAGATTTGTCGAATGGATTCATTTATCCTGCTTAATTTCATGGGATTTTACCGAAATAACAACGGAGCGCACCTCGAATGAGGCCACCTTCCCCCTAGGGGAGGGGTCATGCTTTGAGGCTGGATTTCCCGATGCTCAGCACCGGGGCAACTCCACAGGTCAAGGAAGGAAAACATCAGAAGAGAGGCTATCAGCTTCCCTTTAAGTCCGGCCTGACGGGGACAGGTCGGAAGAAACGGTTTCGGAGTCTGACGCATTGTGCGCAGTCACCCTGTACAATCAAAAATACACACGGATTTCGCACGGGTAGGCTCTGACCAAACAGGCTGTTCACCGTACCTTGCAGCAGGGACGTCACCCACGGGATTCATTATGTCTGATTTGACATAATTGTGCGGAATCATTGTATTGTTTTGTTTCTTTGCGTCGTCCACAACCTGCGTCTAGGTTGATAATGGCGCGTAAGCCCTACCGGTCGCCGGACAGCGATTCCTTCTCCATGAAAGTCATGTGAAGGCCAGGCAGACCGGATCATTTCGGGAATACATCCCGAGGGGACGCGCCCAGAGGAAACGGATGCACGTAATGAGATTAATAAATCCCGTCGGACCGGGGCTGCCGGTCCGGCGATACTGAAGGGGGCCTCATGGGCACCAGGTCGGGTTCCCTTCAATCCTCGCTCCCGGGAGCGCTTTCTAACGGCACACCCAGTACTCCGCCGGTTGCCTGGACCGGCGCATTTCCTCTCTCCTTCTCCCGTCACCCCTTCCGCCCTGCTGCCCGACGCCTTGCGCCGATTTCGAGAGCAACCCGCATGAGCGGGATGAGCCATACCGTCAATGGAGGATTCAATGTCTGTATCAACGCGTAACGCGCCGCCATCCGATCCTGCGGCCTCCTGCGTCCCGTTCTCGGGGCTCGGGCAGGCCATGCGGGCGGTCAAGGCCGTAGCCATGTCCTACAGCCCCTGTTGGGAGGAAGAGCCCGCCGCCATGCGGCCGGTCCCCTATCGCCCGGCCGGAGCCTATGGCTACGCCCTGCAATGCCGCCTGTGCCGGGAAACGCGGGCCGGATGACCACAAAACAAAAGGAGTGTATATGAGCGTCAACAGAAGAAGCTTTCTCAAACTGGCCGCTGTGGCCGCCGCTTCGTCGGCGTTCGGCGGATTGGGATTCGCGGCCGAGTCGAAGGCCGTGGACCGGATCGCCATGCTGCAGCCCAAATGGAGCAAGCAGACCACCTCGGTATGCTGCTATTGCGCCGTGGGTTGCGGCCTGATCGTCAATACCGACCTCAAGACCAAGCGGGCCGTCAACGTCGAGGGCGACCCGGACCATCCCATCAACGAAGGCGCCACCTGCGCCAAGGGCGCGTCCATCTGGCAGCTGGCCGAGAACAAGGAACGCCCGCCCCGTCCCATGTACCGTGCGCCGTACTCGTCCGAATGGAAGGAAGTCTCCTGGGACTGGGCCCTGGGTGAAATCGCGAAAAGGGTCAAAAAAACCCGCGACGAAAGCTTTACCGAAAAGAACGCCAAGGGCCAGGTGGTCAACCGTTGCAACGGACTGGCCTCGGTCGGCTCGGCGGCCATCGACAACGAGGAGTGCTGGACCTTCCAGGCCATGCTCCGCGCCCTCGGCCTTGTCTGGATCGAGCATCAGGCGCGTATCTGCCACAGCTCCACCGTGGCGGCCCTGGCCGAGACCTTCGGCCGCGGTGCCATGACCAACCACTGGAACGACATCGCCAACAGCGACTGTATCCTGGTCATGGGCAGCAATGCCGCCGAAAACCACCCCATCTCCTTCAAGTGGGTGACCAAGGCCATGACCAAGGGTGCCAAGCTCATCCACGTGGACCCGCGCTTCACCCGCACCTCGGCCAAGGCCGACCTCTACTGCCAATTGCGCGCCGGAACCGACATCGCCGTACTCGGCGGGCTGATCAAGTACATCCTGGACAACGACCTGATCCAGCACGACTACGTGGTCAGCCACACCAACGCGACCTTCATCGTGGGCGAAAAATTCACGTTCGACGACGGCCTGTTCAGCGGCTACACCAAGAACGGCGACGACGCGGACTACGCCGGCAAGTACGACAAGTCCCAGTGGGCCTTTGAAACGGACGCCGAAGGGCTGCCCAAGAAGGACCCGACTCTGAAGCACCCGCGTTGCGTCTACAACCTGCTCAAGAAGCACTACGCCCGCTACGACGTGGACAAGGTTGTCAGCACCTCGGGCATTGAAAAGGAACACCTGCTCAAATTCTATGAACTCTTCGCGGCCACGGGCAAGCCGGACAAGGCCGGAACCATCATGTACGCCATGGGCTGGACCCAGCACACCGTGGGCACGCAGTATATCCGGACCATGGCCATGGTCCAGCTGCTGCTCGGCAACATCGGCGTAGCCGGCGGCGGCGTCAACGCCCTGCGCGGCGAGTCCAACGTCCAGGGGTCCACGGACCACTGTCTGCTCTGGCACATCCTGCCCGGATACCTGGCCACCCCCAACGCGGCCATCGAATCGTACGACGCATACGTGACCAGCAAGGCCAAGCCGCACCTGGAAGGAGCCAAGGATCCCAAGAGTGCGGCCTGGTGGCAATACTACCCCAAGTACATGGCCAGCTTCCTCAAGGCCATGTACCCCGAGGCCTCGCTCGACGACGGCTACAAATGGCTGCCCAAGGCTGAGGACGGGACCACCTACACCTGGCTCCAGCTCTTCGAGCACATGGACAAGAAGGAGTTCACCGGCTTCTTCGCCTGGGGCATGAACCCGGCCTGCGGCGGCGCCAACGCCAGCAAAAACCGCCGGGCCATGGCCAACCTCGACTGGATGGTCAACGTCAACATCTTCGACAACGAGACCGGTTCCTTCTGGCGCGGTCCGGGCATGGACCCGAAGAATGTGAAGACCGAGGTCTTCTTCCTGCCGTGCTGCGTGTCCATCGAGAAGGAAGGCTCCATCACCAACTCCGGCCGCTGGATGCAATGGCGCTACCAGGGGCCAACGCCCAGGGGCGAGTCCAAGTCCGACGGCCACATCATGACCGAACTCTTCGAGGCGATCAAAAAGCTCTACGCCAAGGAAGGCGGCGCGTTCCCCGAGCCCATCCAAAACCTCTCGGTGGACATGTGGCAATCCCACGGCGAATACGACGCCCACATGGTGGCCAAGCTGATCAACGGCTACTTCCTCAAGGACGTGACCATCAAGGGCAAGACCTACAAGAAGGGTACGCTGGTACCGAGCTTCGCGTTCCTCCAGGACGACGGCTCCACCGCTTCGGGCAACTGGCTGTACTGCAACTCATACACCGAGGACGGCAACAAGGCGTCCCGCCGCAGCACGGAGCAGACTCCGGAGCAGGCCAAGATCGGGCTGTTCTCCAACTGGTCGTGGTGCTGGCCGGTCAACCGGCGGATCATCTACAACCGCGCCTCCTGCGACAACACGGGCAAGCCCTATGCTCCGCAGAAGCCGGTGGTGACCTGGAACGGCGAGAAGTGGATCGGTGACGTGCCGGACGGCGGCTGGGCTCCGGGCACCAAGTACGCCTTCATCATGAAGCCCAACGGACACGGCCATGTCTTCGGCGCGGGCCGGATGGACGGTCCCTTCCCCGAGCACTACGAGCCCATGGAGACCCCGTTCAAGGCGCACGAGTTCTCGAACCAGCTCAACAACCCCACCGCCCTGCGTTTCGCGCACGAGACCATGGCGGTGGCCGATCCCAAGTACCCTTACGTGGCAACGACGTACCGCGTGACCGAGCACTGGCAGACCGGCCTGATGACCCGCCACACCCCGTGGCTGCTTGAAACCATGCCCCAGCTTTTCGTCGAGATGAGCGAGGAGCTGGCCAAGGAAAAGGGCATCGAGAACGGCGAGAAGGTCATGGTCGAGTCCATCCGCGGCAAGGTCTGGGCCATCGCCATGGTCACCAAGCGGATGCATCCGCTCAAGATCATGGGCAAGACCGTTTACCAGATCGGCATGCCGTGGTGCTTCGGCTGGCAGATGCCTCACGACGGCAGCGGCGGCGATTCCGCCAACCTGCTGACCCCGTCGGTCGGCGACCCCAACACCGGCATCCCCGAAACCAAGGTCTTCGTGGCCAACGTCCACAAGATGTAAGGAGAACGTAATGAACGGTAAATCATTCCTGGTCGATCTGACCCGCTGCACCGCGTGCCGGGGCTGCCAGATCGCCTGCAAGCAATGGAAGAAGCTCCCCGCCGAGAAGACCACCAACTGGGGCTCGTACCAGAATCCCAAGGACCTGTCCTCCGAGACCATCCGGCTCGTCCGGTTCTCCGAGGTGATGGACGGCGACACCCTCCGCTGGCTGTTCTTCCCGGAACAGTGCCGCCACTGTCTGGAGGCCCCCTGCTCCACGGTGCCCGACAACCCCAAGGCCATCATCCACGACAAGGAAACCGGGGCCGTGGTCTACACCGAACTGACGGCGGAAGAGGACGGCGAGTCCATCCGCATGGCCTGCCCCTACGACATCCCCAGAGTGGACCCCGAGACCAATGTGGTGAACAAGTGCGACATGTGCATCGACCGGGTCCGGGCGGGCAAACTCCCGGCCTGTGTCCAGGCCTGCCCCACCGGGACCATGAACTTCGGCGACCGCGAGGACATGCTCAAGCTGGCCGAGGAACGCCTCGAGGCGGCACAGGAGAAGTTCCCGGACGCCATGCTGGTGGACCCGGAGGAGACCCGGGTCATCTACCTGGCCGCGGTCGATCCGGCGAGCTACTACGACTACCTTGAGGCGGACGCCTCGGACGTCATGCCCAATTCCATGACCAGAAAGCAGTTCCTGGCCAAGTTGGGCAAGCCGATACGGACCATGCGCTCCTAGACAAACCCCCGTGCCCGCAAGGGCGTGGACCCTCAGTATCGTCGGCCCGGCCTCACCCGCCGGGCCGACACTTTTCTGTATGTCGGGTGCCGGGGCTCTATTGAAGATAGTCGGGCCTTGGAATCAGGGTTGCCCGGGGCTGGGCGCTAGTGCGTCTTGAGGAACATCAGCCCGATGAGCGCGGCCAGGAGCACGGTCCAGACCAGAGCGGCCTGGATGGTGGCCTTTTTGGCACGTTCCTTTTCATACCATGACAGCGGGCGGATGCCCTGAATCAGGAAGGTGCCGACTCCGGCGAGGTTGAGGCAGATGATGTTGGCCGCAAAGAGCAGGCCAGCTCCGCCCGCCTCGGGGAACATTCCGGCCCCCAGAAACAGGCCGCCAGCGATGAGCGGCGGGAGCAGGGACAGGGCGACCATGACCCCGACCAGCGAGGTGGGCACGCCCAGGGTGACGGTGATGATTCCGGCCGCGCCGGAAACCATGGCCAGGATGATGTCGGAATAGGACGTCATGCTGCGCACGGACAACTCATGGGTCATCTCGGGAATGCCCAGGATCAGCCCGACACCGGCGGAGAGGACAAAACAGAGGAGTACGCCCACTGCCAGGGTCAACAGGGACGACCGGGCGAGCTTCATGTCGCCGAGCGTGGTGGCCAGGGAAAGCCCCACATTGGGGCCGAGCAGCGGGGCCAGGACCATGGCGCCGATGATGATGGCCACGTTGTCGCGCAACAGCCCGATAACCCCCACAAGACAGGAGAACGTGACGAGCATGACGTAGTGCCGGGAGAGCAGGCTCGTGTCCAGGACATCGGCGTAAAGTTCCTCGCGGCTGACCGCCGCCTGAACGCTTTTGTCCTTCTTGTCCGAGGAATCCCCGTCCTCTTCCTCTTCCATGGCCAGCTTGTCCAACCTGGGGAGGGTGGCCTCGGCCGAGTAGACCACGATGCGGTACTTGTCGGTCCAGGCGAACCGTTCCTCCAGCTCGTCCATGACGTTGGCGGTCTCGGCCACATCCAGGACCACGCGGAAGGACAGGGAGTCCTCGTCGTCCAAAGGCGATGCCCAGAAAACATAGCCCGCGTCGGGCTGATGCTCCTCGAGCGATTTCTTGACCTCATCCTTGTCCGAACGGGGAGTGACGATTTCGATAACGCGCAATGCCATGAAGTAGACCTCGTATGATTCCGATACCACAGGCAATACCACAGGGTTCACCCGGAGTATATGCGCAACTTTCTCCCCGGCCTGCTACGCGCGGCAAATCTGTCGCCGCGAATATCAGGCGGAGCCGAGTTCCCCGATGAGACCGTCGAGCTCTTTGGCAATGGCCGTCAGTTCGCTACAGGCCTGGGCCGAATGGGTCATGGCCTGGCTGGTGTCCTGGGAGATGCGGTGCATGTCCTCGGTGGCCTGGGTGATCTGTTCCGACGTGGCGGACTGTTCCTCGGCCGCCGCGGCGATACCCTGGACCTGGCGCACGGAATCGCGCGAAAATTCGACGATCTCGGCAAGGGACGTGCCCGCCTCTTCGGCCAGGGTGGTGCAGGTCTCGACCACGCGAGCCACCTTGTCGGTTTCGGTGACGTTGCGCTGGGCCACGGTTTGAATGGCCCCGATGGCGCTGCCCACCTCGGTGGTGGCCGCCATGGTCTTTTCGGCCAGCTTGCGCACCTCGTCGGCGACCACGGCGAACCCGCGTCCGGCGTCGCCCGCCCGGGCCGCCTCAATGGCTGCGTTGAGCGCCAACAGGTTGGTCTGATCCGCAATATCGTTGATAACGGTCATGACCCGGCCGATGTCGTCGGCCTGGCCGCCGAGTTCGCCCATGTTGTCGCGCAACAGGGAAGCGAGCTCCAGGACCTCGTTGACCGATGCGACAACCTTGCCCACCACGTCGCGCCCGGCCCGCGCCTGGTCTTCGGCCTGCTCCGCGTTCCGGGCGGCCTCATTGGCATTGCGGGCCACCTCGAGCACCGTGGCGTTCATCTCCTCCATGGCCGTGGCCGTCTCGGTGGCGCGGGCGCTCTGTTCCTCGGCCCCGCCACGGGACTCCTCCACGCGTTCCAACAGCTGCTGCGAAGCGGTGGTCATGCGCTCGGACAACCTACCCGCCCTGTCGGCGACATGCTGCATCTTGCGCTGGGAATCCAGGATGTCGGTCTGGTCAACGATGACCTCAAGGGCACCGACAACCCTGTTCTCCTCGTCGAACAAGGGGCTGGCGTAGCCCTTGATGTCCACCTCGCCTGCCTCGAGCTTGCCCCGTGTGGAGCCGACAGCCCGCTCCATGGCCTGCATGGCCCGGGTACACACGCAGTCTTCGGTCCGGCAGATGTCGGTGTTGAAGACGCTGCTGCACGGCGTCCCCAAAAGCTGCCGACCATCGTTCCCGGCGATCTCCTCGGCGTTCTTGTTGATGAAGAGCAGGTTGTGGTCCCGGTCCACTGTGAACAAAGGAAACGGAAAGGAATCGAAGGTCGCGGTGTAGGTGTCCGCCACCCTGTTCATGCTTTGGATGAGCTGGGCGTAAGCGCCCTCGTATCGGTCTGCATCGCCACGGGCGCGGACAACGCCTCGCGCGACCTCGCGGGCCGTGGCTTCGCACTCGTCGATGAGAGCCGAAAGATTGACCGGGATCCGGCTGACGGACCGATGGATGGCCCCGATCTCGTCGCGGCTGGTCACCGGCTCGCTTTGGGTCAGGTTTCCGCGAGAAACCTGTTCGGCCAGGTCGCGGATGCGGTTAAGCGGCCGGAAAACCGCGTAACGCATGACTCCCAGCAGGGTCAGGAGAGGCACGAGCACAGCCAGACCCAGGAGGACCAAAACCAGGACCACGGCGCTGTCCAGAATGGCGTTCTGGAACGAGATGTCGCGCGCCAGGGTGATCACGCCGATGGGCTTGCCCTGGTAATCCTTCACCGGAAGATAGACCACGGCGTAGTTGCCCTCGATGGTCACGTAGCGCCCGTCAACGGCCTTGCGCAACTGTTCGGGCGTTATCCTGCCGTCCAGTTCGGCGTTCTCCTTGCCCGCCACACGGACATAGGCCTTGCCGACCAGGGGATATTTCGCGGGGTCCTGCAGGTTGGTGGTGGTCGGGAGCAGAGATGCGTCCATATACAAGGTGTAGAAGCTGCCTTCCTCGTCCTTGAAGAGCTTGAAGACGTCGCCGTAGCTCTTGAGCACCTCCACGGAACCCAGCTGATGGCCAGATGCGTCCTTGACGGCCACCAGCCCGCGGATGGCGAAGCCGCCCCGCCCGGGCTCGATGCCCCGGCGCGGTTTGCCGTCGCGGTTCACGTCCAGGACCGTCTTGCGAAAGCTGGAAATGTCGTCGGATACGTCCACCCACTTGCCGTTGCGCTTGGCCTGCTTGTCACGCCACATGCGCGCCAGGCTGCGCCCGTTGGGCAGATGGAAATGGAGCCTGAGCTTTTCGCCCATGGTCTCCTTGTACCCTTCCAGAGCGGGAGCGAGCTGAACGCGCAGGTCCTCTCGGGCTGCCTGCACCACGGGATCGGCCTCGTCGTCGATATTCCCCTGATGGGCCAGGGAAAAGGCTTGGATGACCGAAGGCAGACGGCTGAACAGGGCAGCCTCTTCCTCGGCCCGCACCGCCGCTTCCTCGGTGTTCTGCTCAAGGGTCTTGGCAGCATTGCCGACCAGCATCTCGGCAAAGGAGGTCCGCAACTCGCCGAACCGGCCCGTAAGCAGGAAGAAGCCGACGCACCCGATCAGCAACACCAGCGGGATGGTCGGCAACAGGACCTTATACTTGATGCTCATATCGTATTCTCTCCATATAATTGGACAGTCCCCCTCCGGGATACAACCGTCCCCCTCTTGATAACGAATAGTACCGTCCATAGGCACAGCACAGAGACAAAGTACTGTAACACATAGAGGATGGGAGAAGGCATCGTCTAGCCCTCGTTCGCTATTTCACATTATATTTGTTGGGATCCACCAGCAGCGGCAGGACGGGAAATTTCGCTTGTGAAAAACAGGCATAAGTCGAGCCACAGAGGCCGCAATCCCCCCGGGCGGGCCGGAAGGCAAAGGAGGATCACCCTGGAAAGCGCTTATGCAGGGAGCCCGATCAAGGTTGGAAAAACAAACGCCTGCGCCGGAGGTTCACCGCTGACCGGCAGCCCCCCGCCCCTTCCCGGAACCCAGGCTGAGTCGGGGAAACAGGAACAAAGCCGCCCCCTCCGTCAAGGGAGGGGACAGGCGGGTATGATGCCATCAGCCGGCGGTTGAAAACGGCGTCACTTCTGATACCGGCCGTTTTCATAGTCCTTGATGATCCTTTTCGAAGGATGGCGACAGGTCTGCGGCGCATCGGAGAAGTAGAGACAGGCCGGGATGTCGTTCTGGAATTTCAGGACGACCTGCCCATTGGCCCGCTGCCCCATGCTGGAAAACACGTAGCTTGCACGCACCGAGGAGGGAAGGCCCGCGCCGTTTTTGTCGACCATGATGTTGCCGACGCTGCCGCGCTGGTACACGTTCATCATCCACCCCTTGGCATTCTCCGCAATCAGATCATCCAGCAGGGCTCCCAGATTCTGGGCATTGGCGCTGCGGTCGACGTTCACTGCCTGGCGCACCATCGCCAGGGTCTCCTTTCCCGGCAACAGGAGAGGCTGCCGGCCTTCAATGAAGTTGTAGAAATTGCGCTCGAACCGATCAAGCCCGGCATTGCCGCAGCCATTCTCCCGGACCAGCCGGTCCATGTCGTTCCCGATGGACATGGCGTCATCCACAACGGACATCCCCGAAAGGGGGTTTCCGGACTTGAACATATCCATAAAGGTCTTTGTACCGGCCTTGTATCCCAGCCGCTTATGCGCCGCGTAGAGCACCCTGTCGGCATAGAGTCCCGTTTTCCTCTCCCCCCACTGTGAGCATTCCGTCTCGACTCTCCCCGAAAGGTAGGTCGTCTCCGTTTCCTCAATACAGATCTGTTCAGTGATAGGGACCTTGTCCTTGGGCAGGTAGTCGGCGCAGTATCTGCCATAGGCGTAGAGATACCTTTCGAACAAACCGCTGACCACGGCCTCGTCGGGGCTGAGGCGGGCGTGTTGGAAGTCGCCGAGATAGATGGCCATCATTTCGGTCCCATAGTTCAAGTCCTTGGTGGTGAAACTGCCGATGCCCAGGTCGGCGGTGCTCTTGGCGGGCCGGAAAGCCAAGAGCTCGTCGACCCTCCTCTGTTGGGCCGCACTGATTCGTGCCACCGCCGGGGTCTTCCGATCTTCTCCGGTCGTCAGCCCAGCCAGCAGATCGTTAATCTGTGAAGGAGAACGGGCCGTCTTGATCTTTGCCAGAATCCCGGGCTCAAGGGACTCGAGCTGCGAAAGGCATTGTTGCCGCAATTCCCCCGCGGTCCGGGCCGTGATCGGCTCGTCAAGGATTGCCCGGTTGGACTTGAGGAAGGAGTCCCGCAACGCGACCAATGCGCGCAGCTTGGCCTCCGAGGCGGAGCCGTCGGCCAGAATCGCGTTCATTTTCCCCGTGGCGTCCCGCGAGATGCCTTCCTCGATCACTGTTCTCCGGGCATCGAAAATTTTCTGCACCGCTTCCACGTGCTGCGGAGAGGCGTATTGCGCCAGGGCGGAAAACTTTCCGGACCGGAACGGCGCGAGGTTGCCGGTCATGTCCGCAACGCTATGCTGCCGGGCGGCAAATTCGTTGGCGGCGGCTACAACGTCGGGCTTCCCGGAATCCACCCGGGTTGCGATACGGGTCTTCACCTGCGCTTTTTCCTGCGCCGTCAACACCTTGTAGCTTCCCCCGTGGCTGGCGGGGAACTGTGCCAACCTGTTCAGGTCTTCCAACGAGTTCGCGCCCTTGGCAATCTCCCGGTCAAGCCCCTGCAAGAACTCGTTTTTAGTCAGGACCGTCCGCGCGGCATTCACCTGGTCCCCATAGCCGGTCGTCCGGGAGGGCCAGATCTCTCGGCCCATACGCTCTGAAGTCGCAACAAGGGCGTCGACCTTTTGCAAGCCGGCGGCGGGTTCCCCGACAAAAGCCCGGGGTATGGCTTCAAGCCTCGATTCGTTCCCCGCCATCCAGTTGCGGATGATGTCGGCCGCGGCGTTGTTGATCATGACGTAATCGCGCGTCAGGGGCGATCGGTTCTGCAGGATCATGACAACGGCATTCAGGACATCCCTGGACAGACGCGACCGGGTGTTGAGCTGGCCGCAGCCCTGGGTCTGCCCCAGCTTGTCGGCAAGAACCTGGCCTTCCTCCAAGCCAATCTCATGAAACGGCTCGCCAAAAGCCGAACGGAAATGCTCATCATTGAACATGGCCGTGGCCAGCGCGCCGATGTTGACCTTTCCTTTGATCTTCCCGGCCTCGTCGGCGGCCTCCTGAATCTGTTTCGCCCAGGCCGTCTCATCCTTGGTGCATCCCCTGCCCTGCGCCTTTGCCTTGAACACGCTGAACAGCGTCCCCAGAGAGCTGTGGGACAATATTTTCCCCAGCTTGGAGTCGGCCTTGGCCATCAGGGCCTCCAGATCGTCCTTGCCTTTCTTCCTGACGCCGATCAGCAGACTGGTGTTTTGCCAGCTCCTGCCATGGACCACGGCGGCGAAACGATCCTCGGACCCGAAAACCCCGATCAGCCGGATGGGATTGGCGCCCCCCTGATCCTCCACGTCAAAGGCTCCAGCCTCGCTGTCCCATTTACCGCTCAGGACGCGCGGGACCGCTTTGAGCGCAGCGGTCCGCCCGCCGGAGGTGGGCATGTTCATGACCTTCCCCTCGCCGGACAAGGCGAGGTGAATCCGGCCGGGTTCGGTGGAAATCCGCGTTTCCAGGAAATAATCGTTCCCCTGGTGGTGAAACAGGGTCAGCCATTCCCCGTCAATGCCGACCGCCTGCGCAACAGGCTGAGAGGAGGCAGAGTTCTGAACCGTCGCAGCCGTCCCCTTCTTCATGGATAGGGTCTGGCATCCGGGAATCAGGGCAAGGGATACACACAGGAAAAACAACACCACGAATCGCGACCAGAACCTCATGCCCTCTTCTCCTGTCAGTATGAAAATATTCAATACGAGTATGTTATGAAGCATAGAAATAGACAGACCGATAAGTTCTAATAACAATAACCAGTTAAATCAATCGCCAACTACATTGATCAATAATAAATATTTCAACCTTATGATTTATATTGATAAAAAAATCGCCTCACTCTTTCCGACACCCAATGACGCCCATCAAAGGGGTACATAGGGAATGGGGGGCGATCGGCAGAAACCATGCCGAGTAGACAAAAATTCCGGGTACGCCACGAGAGAACGGCGCTATCAGCGACGCAAGGAATTCCTCCGCACCAACGACAACTCAAGGCATCGGATTTCACCGCCAACGTCTGCTGCGAGCCGAGGAGCCGAAAAGGCTTGCCCTTGACTGCGTTTTATGCCAGAAAGCCGATTCCGCGAGCGCACCGGTCCGGCCGCCACGGGCATCCGCCCGGCCAACCGCTCCTCGCAACCTGCGTCCCCATCGTCTAGCCTGGTCCAGGACGGCGGCCTTTCACGCCGTTAACAGGGGTTCAAATCCCCTTGGGGACGCCAAGGAAATCAAAGGCCTTACGCACACCGCGTAAGGCCTTTTTCTTTTCACGTGTCCCCCCGCAACTGTCTTTCCCGCAATCATTTTCGGACCACATCAGCCAAGGCCATATCCGGGACATCCACGGCGCAGGTGGCTTTATCCACCTTTCGTCGTTTTTCCGCAGCGTGACGCAACCTGCCGGCTTTGCTTGCGTCGTTATCCGCGCAGGCTACGGCGAGTGGGATTCAGATGTTGCCCCACCCCCTGCTCTCTCCAGTCCAGGAGGAATCACGGTCCGTTTCATAAGTAGCCTTAATTGAGAAAGGCATCATTTTTCGCCGTGCCCCCCCCAATTTGTATCTCAATCCAAATAATCAATTTCAGGCTGCTGTAGGCGTTTTGGCGGACAGACACATGGCGAAGAATGACCTAGAGAGATGCTGAAATCCTTTCCGGCCTCATTGAAAAGGGGAGCAGCCACGAAGGGAGCCGGAAAATATCTTTTGAAACGACCCCATATAAGACTCGAAGTGGCGGCGAGGCCGGGGGGCAGATTTACCATACGGAGAAACAATGAAAACCTTTACAACGCTTCTTTTCGCAATACTTGTGTGCATCCTGTCGGCTCCCGCGGCCCAGGCGAACAGCCTTTGCCAGGGCAAGGAAGGGATGTGGATCAGCCAGCCCATCAAGGATCCGAATTTCGGCAACTACTACCTGGGCGGCATGTGCGACAACAATTCCTGCTACCATATCACCATTTCCAACGATGAAGAGGGCCAAGACATGGTTGGCCTGACGTTTACCTGTGAGGAGATCGGAGACGGAACGCAGAAGATCCAATGGGTCTTCGTCGATGTGAAGACCGGCGAAAAGCACGAGTTCATGGCCAACCTCCAGGAAGTCAACGAGATTCTCAGGCAAACGCTCAACGAACAGTAGACCGGCCCATGCGGGGCGAGCGGGCTGGCGACATTCGCGCTTATCCCGTAGACAAAGGATGCACCAAGGAGGAACCAATGAGATTATTGCCGACATTACTGGTCGTGCTGGCACTGGCCTGCTTCGGTTGCGCTTCCGCGTCCGCCCCCGTGCAGGCCCAGACGTCCTCTTCGAGCTTCAGACAGTCGGGGCTGGCCTCGTACTACGCCGACAAGTTCCAGGGACGATCAACCGCCAGCGGCGAGCCATACGACAAGAACGCATTGACCGGCGCGCACCGGAAACTGCCCTTTGGGACCAGGGTCCGCGTCACCAACACAAAAAACGGAAAGAGCGTCGTCGTGAGGATCAACGACCGGGGGCCGTACTCCAAAAAACGCGTCATCGACCTGTCCCGTTCCGCTTTCAGCACCATCGGGAAAACAGCAAAGGGCGTCCTGCCCGTGACGATTGAAGTTTTGGAATAGCCGCTGAAGCCTTGCGAGGTTCACCACGACAAACAGGGAGCTGAGGACATTTCCTCAGCTCCCTTTTTTACTGTCTGAAATCCAGGCCGTCCATTCCCTGACCGCAGATAGCGAGGCCACTTGTAGGTCTTTTGACGGACAGACAGGGTTTTCTATTTCCACTAAGAGAGGATGCAAACATCGGCTGAGCCGGTTCTTTGGGGCCGGGAAAAGAGACTGAGGGCCACATCGAAACGCCGAACCAGCACCGCCCGCCAGGAGAATCAAGACAATGCAATTCATGGAAGCAGTGCAAACTTGCTTGAGGAAATACGCGACGTTCAAGGGACGGGCCGAGCGGCCGGAGTTCTGGTATTGGGCGCTTTTCACCTGGATCCTGTCCATGATCGCCTACACCATCGACACCGCGGTCGCAGGCGGCGGCAATCCCATGACCCGTTCCCTGGTGGTCTCCAACATCGTGGTCCTGGCAACCGCCATGCCCACCATTTCCGTCAGCATCAGGCGTCTGCACGACGTGGGCCGCTCGGGTTGGTGGTTTCTGCTGACCTTCACCGTGATCGGCGCGTTGTTGCTGCTCTACTGGTACGTCCGTCCCGGCAGGACTGTCCGGCTCGCTGACTCCGTATAGCGGAATCCGCAGGGCCCCCATGAACATATTGGCCCGGCAGCCAAGGACGTTGCCGTGCTTTCACCCGAAACGCGGTGAGGAGAATACCGTGAAGAACAGACATTGGCCCGCCCTGATCGCGGCGCTCGCCTTTTCCCTGCTCATGGCCGGGACGGCGCTGGCAAAGGATATCGTGGTCTATAACGGAACCGACTTCGAAATAAAGGCCGTGTACATGTCTTCGACCGACGACGACAGCTGGGGCGACAACCTGCTGGACGGTGATGTCCTCCGGCCCGGCGAGGGGCTGAAGATCACCGTGTCCGGCACGCCCGACAACCTGGACCTGGCCCTGATCGACGACGAGGCGCAGGAATTGGCGCTCATGGGACTCGATTTCAAGGAGTTCGAATCCCTGACGGTCTTCAACGACGGGACGGGCCGATTCGACTAGCAGGCCGTCCCGCCGAGGCCCTCAGACGATCACGTTACCTTCCGACTGGAACACGCCCCCCATGAAAAAATCCCTCAAGATACTGCTGGCGGTTTGCGCTTCGCTCGTGGTTCTTTGCCTCACCGTTGCCATCGCGGCCACGATTCTCGTCGACCCGAATGCGTACAAAGGGGAAATAGTCCGTCTGGTCCGGGAAAAGACCGGACGGCAGTTGGCCTTTGAAGGTGAAATCGAACTCAATTTCTTCCCGTATGTCGGGTTCAGCGTCGGACCCGTTGCACTGGGCAACGGCCCGGGGTTTTCCTCTCCCGAGATGGTCCGCATCAAAAGGGCGAAAGTCTCCCTGGACCTGATCCCGCTCGTTTCCGGGCGGGTCTGCGTGGGCAAGCTTGTGCTGGACGGGCTGTCTGTGCACCTCGACAAAAATGCGGAAGGCGTCGGCAATTGGGAAGCCCTGGCCGGAGCCCAAGACGCAGCGGCCGAGACAGCTTCGCCCAACGGGCCTGCCGATTCGGACGGTCAGTCCGTTACGGACGACGACGGAGGGCTGAACCTGGAGGACATTTCCGTCCAAGGCGTCGAGATCACCGACGCGGGCTTGGTCTACATGGACGCGCAGCAACAGTCCGTGACGTCGGTGGGCAATCTCAACCTGACGCTGGGGGCGATACACGGCACGGACGCCATTCCCTTCGCGCTCGATTTCAATCTGGTGTCGGAGCAGCCCAAACTCGCCCTCCACCCGAAGCTCTCCGGCGACATCCGGTTGGCCCCGGCGGCCAGGACGGTGACCCTGGACAACCTGACCGTGTCGGCCCTGGGCGCGCAACTCTCCGGGCGGTTGCGAGCGGGGATGCGGAATGGAGAACCCCAGTTTTCCGGGACCCTGCGGCTGGCCGATACATCCCCCCGGGATCTGTTGGATAAATTGGGAATAACGCTGCCCGAGACATCCGATCCGTCCGTTTTGGAGCGGCTCTCCGCCGAGATACAATTCATCGGGACCAGCGATTCCCTTCAGTTGAACTCCCTGACGGCCAAAATCGACGACACCACAATGTCAGTCCAGGGAGCGGTCATCAATTTCCATGCTCCGAAGATTTCTCTCGCCATGCAGGTGGACGGCATCGACCTCGACCGTTACCTGCCGCCACCGGCAGAATCCGAACCCGCGTCCGGTGTCGTACAGAGAGCTGCCGATTCGAAACCCGCCCGGCCCGAACAAGAACCGGACCTGAGCGCTTTGCGCGACCTCACCCTGGACGCCCGGATGGCGGTCGGCGGGCTGAAGGTCCGGAACGTAAAGGCCTCCGATATCCGCATCGCCGTCAACGTTCATGACGGCGTGCTCTGCGTTTCTGCCCTCTCTCTGTCTCTCTATGGTGGACGGTTCGAGGGGCGGGCAACGCTTGATGCGAACGGCCAGGACGTGTCCTGGGCCGGACAGGGTTCCCTGCAGGGGTTGAACACACTGCCTCTGCTGCACGATCTGCTCGGCAGGGACGTGCTGAGCGGCGCGGCCTCGGTCGATTTCAATCTGACCGGATCAGGATTGACGGCAGAGAGCGTGAAGAAGTCGGTATGCGGCAATGCGGCCCTATCCGTCACCGACGGCGCGGTCGTCGGCGTGGACGTGGCCAAGATGATCCGCGACGGCTTGAACCAGGCCACGGGGGATGACGCGGAGGATGGAGAGCCGGGCGATTTCGAATATTCCCGGCTCAGTGCTTCGGCCACGCTGAAGAACGGCCATCTCGTGAACGATGATCTGGAGCTTGACTCGACGCTTGTGGAGGCCAGCGGGGCTGGCTGGGCGGATCTGCCCGGCAACTCGACCGACTACAAGGCGATGGTCACCGTGGTCGGTTCCCTCGACGGCCTCGAAGGCGAACTCCTTGAGACGGTTCAGGGCGTCCCTCTCCCCCTGCATGTACAAGGGAAGTTGGATCAGCCTTTGGTCGGCCTGGACACGGAAGCCGTGGGCAAGCTGTTCGTGACGGCGGGCGTCAACGCGGGATTGGACATCCTGGTCGACGGCCTGCTCGGGGATGCCCCCGATGACTCCTCATTGGACGGGGACGAGGACTCCGAATCGGATGAATATGTTGACCGGGATACTTCCGGTGAAGGCCGGGACAGTCTGCTCGACGTCCTGTTCTGATCCCATTCTAACCTACTGCCGGAATCGAACACGCCATGAATCTACTGAAATCAATACTTGTTAAGATCCTGCTCTGGGTCGCCACGCTGGGATCTTTTGTCTTCTGCTGCTACTATTTCTATGTAGGGTTCCTTGCCGAGACGGACTCGGAGATGACCCTGTACGTCACCTACGCGACCCTCCTGCTCATCGCCTCCATCACCTGCCTGCAGTTCGCCTGCACCAGCCTGTACAACTCGATGAACGACATGGTCAAAATGGTCTCCAACCCGAAACAGATCGGGCTGGACGCCGTTTTCGACGCCTTCAAGGAACTGGACACCGCGCTCGGCCAAGCCTGGATCGGCAAGGTCAAGACCATCCGGAACAAGGTCATCATCTTCGGCCCCAATGCGGACGGGGAGTACATCTACATCGACACCTTCGGCAAAGGGTCCATCAACGTGGCCTTCAACGACCGGCCGTCCTTCCTCAAGCCCGGGGAAGAGGACAAATGGCGGTTGGAGCCGCAGCCCGGTCCGGAGAGTCTGGAAGACGTCATCCGGTATACGTTCGTCACCGCCTGCATCCTCCCGGAACTGGCCAAGCGGGTGCAGGAGTTCGTGAACACGGGCATCGCCGACCTGACCCCGCTCGGCATCGACCAGAACGAGAAAATCTACATATTCGATGAAGACTTCAGCTGGGTCGGCCAGGAATTCACCCTGTACGATATCGACCAGAACGAGATGCTCAAGGTGGACGCCCTGGTGCCGTGCAAGACGTTCTCCATCTCCGAACCCGAGGGAGAAGAGGAACTCTTCGGCCTGACCAAGCGCATCTTTCACATCATGCCCACCTACGACCTGTTCGAGAAGGGGCGCAAGATCGGCCGGCTCAAGAAACGGTTCATCTTCGACCATGTCCATTTTGTCGGGGACACAACCCTCGGCAGGCTGGAGTTGCGGAGCATGAATGCGACCATCGGGTCCAACTACCAGGTGAAGCTCGACGGAAAACAGATCGGAACGGTGGCCCGGAAGCTGAATATCGACCTGGGCAACATCGTCTTCGACAACTTCGTCATATCGGTCCGCGATCCCCGGTACCTGCCGCTCATGGCGGGCATGGCCGTGATGGTCGCCCGGCAGGCGCAGCGGGACAAGGTGGAGACCGCCGTCACGTTGGCGGACGACTAAGCCGCATGGGAAGATAATCTAAAGAGATGGAGTGTATGTAATATGTGTATTCGCAACAAAGACAATCTTCCTCTGGGCAGGTCCTCGGGTGTCCATCGCCCTCCCTGCATCCTTATATATTGCCTGCTAGCGGCCTTGCTGCTTTGTTTCCTGGCGGTCACCACCGCCACGGCCGGTTGGGATGTCGGCAACCAGCGGGAAACCGATGGGCACAGAACCGTGGCGGGAAACCTCTTTACGGACTCTGACCTGGCCCGTGCCGCCAGAGGGGAGGATGCATCCACTCCGCAGGCCGAAGACCAGGACACGCCCGCCGAGCCGGAGCCCGTAACCCAGTCGGACAGCGACGACGAAGGCCCGGACTTTGCCCCTGGAGACTGGGCGCTTTCCTTTGGCCTGGACGATCAGCTTTTTCCGGCCGCCATCATCGCTCTTTCCACCCTGGACCCGGAGAACATCGGAGTGACGCGGTCCGAGCACACCTTCGGCTCGCCCCTGGCCATGGCCTCGGTGTTCATTCGCGCGCAAAGCCCCGGCGACAAGGTAACGGTCGAAATCACGAGCACCAAGCTGATACGGCCTTCCAGGATGACCGTGGTTCTGCCCGATGCGGACACGGTGTATGAGATAAGCCCTCACCTGAAGTACGAGTACGAAAAACTGCTGTCCGTGCGCCAACCCTATCCGGAAGACGTCACGGCCAAAGTCTTTGTCAACGACCAGGAAGTCGGCGAGCACACACAGACCATCATCGTCCGTTCCGTCAACGACTGCTTTTATGGTCTATACACCGACGACGGGCAGGACTTCCAGGACTGGTCGGAGATGTTCGCCGCTTACGTCAACGAGGGCGATCCGATCATCGACGGCATCCTTAGCGAGGCCCTGCGCAAGGGATATGTCGACGCCTTCATCGGCTACCAGGGCGATGAGGCGGACGTGATCCATCAGATGGACGCCATCTGGAAGGTGCTCAAGGACAAGGGTTTCCGATACAGCTCCATCACGACGACGTCGGTCGAGTCCAAGGTGGTTGCGGCCCAGCATGTCCGCCTGGTGGGAGACTCCACCCGCGGTGCGCAGGCCAACTGCGCCGACGGGGCCGTGCTGCTCGCCTCCATCTTCCGCAAGATCGGGCTGGATGCATACCTCATTCTTCTTCCGGGGCACATGATGGTCGGCGTGTCCAGTTCATCGGACGAGGACGCTCCCGTCATTCCGGTCGAAACCACCCTGCTGTCCTGCGCCGACCTCAATCAGGCTCAGGAGTCCGGCATCGGCACGATCAACGAGTATAAAAACGACCCCTCGGCGGTGACCTACATCAGCGTGAACAAAGCCCGTGAAGCGGGCATATTGCCGCTCCGGAATCTGTACAACTAGAGGGAACGCCCAGGGGGGAGATCCAATTTTGATGAGTATTGCGAAGCACTGCGTCGGCAAGGGGATGGAGACGGGAATACGGCGTGCCGCATCGGTTCTGCTGACCGTGGCGGCATTCCTGCTGCTCGGTATGGGCCCCACGGCCCGGGCCGATTCGGGGGCGTCCAGGGAACGGGCCATCGAATTGAGCCAAAACGCCTACGCGGCCTTTTCGCAGGGCGATATCCGGACCGCCCTCGCGAATTACACCGCCGCGGAACAGATATTTCGGACGTTCGCCAAGGCTGCTCCCTCAGACCCTCAGGCGCAACGTGACCTCGCCGTCATCAACGAGCGGCTTGGTGATCTCTACGTCCGCATGGACCAGGGCACCAAGGCCCAATTCGCCTACACCCGCAATATCTCGATCACCGAAGAACTCTATCGTGTAGATGCCGAAGACGTCCGGTTGCTGCAGGACCTGATAGTCGGCAACCTGAAGCTGGGCGATCTGTCCGTCTGGCTGGCCAAGGCCGACCAGGCGGCAGCGGCCTACGAGCAAGGCGTGACCCATTGCGAACGGTTGTCAGCCATCGCTCCCGACAACATCGAGTCCCGCCGAAATCTCTGCCTGCTCTGGTACAGGCAGGGAGGACTGCTCAGGAAAGCCAAACTCGCTGACAAGGCCGAGACGGCGCGCCGTTTTGAGCTGGCGGCACGCAACGCGTTGCTCGCGGCGGCCCCCGACACAGGCAGGGAAGTGCTTTTTTCGACCTACAGGCGCTTGGGGGAGCACTACGGCCAGGTCGGCCAGCGGGCCGATGCCATTGCGGTTTTTCAGGAGAGCCTCGGCATGGCCGACCAGCTGATCCGGGAGAATCCGGAGAACCTGCGGTACCGTTGGGAGTTGTCTTCCATCTATAAGAATCTTGGTGAACTGCACGCGCAACTGGGGCAGTTCGACTCGGCCGAGTCCGCCTATGGCCGGGTCCTGGACATAGCCGCCGAACTGGCGAAAGCGGCTCCGGACGACCTGGATTTTAGGCGGGACATCGTGGTGACCCACTACAAGCTCGGGGGGATTTTCGAGGCGGAGGGCAGTCACGACTCGGCGCTGAAGGAGTACGAGTCGGCCCTGGTCCTTGCCCGGCCATTGGCCGAGGCCAACACCGGAAATGACCAGTTGCAGCGGGACGTGGCCGAGATCAGCCAGAAGATCGACGAACTGAAGCGCTGACGCTCTCAGCTAAAAGACTCTTCTGGCCCCAAGGAGTCGCCCGCTCCAGTATTCGCCGGACATGGACACTTCGCTTACTGTCTTGCCGGAACTTGGGGAGTGGACAAAGGTGCCGCGCCCGGTCGCGATGGCCGCGTGAAGGGATTTTCCCTTGCCGCTGATGCTGTAAATGAGGATGTCGCCGGGTCGGATTTTCGACTCGTCCACCGGACGGCCCACGGAGAGGAGTTCCCGGGAGGTACGGGGCAGGTCGACGCCGTATTGGTTGAACACGTACCAGATGAAACCGGAGCAGTCGAAGCCGGTTTGCGGAGACCGCCCGCCCCATTTGTAGGGCGTTCCGATAAGGGATCGGGCGGTGCTGACGACTTTCGAGCCGTCGGACATGCGAACGACCTTGGTCGCCCTGATGATCTTGGCGGAATCGTAGGCAGTTCGGCTCGGCGGCGGGGGCGAGGTCGTGGCGCATCCCCCGGCCGCGAGCAGCAGGAGCATCATGATGGCCGGTCCGGCGATTCGGCCCAACGTGCAGGCCCTTGCGGGTCGGGGAGCGGAATCGTTCCGGGCGGGACAGCCGTTGGCCGAGGGCTGAGGTACATGTTTCAAGGGGGAATCTCCAGGTGGTCTGAATGAACTATGCTCATGAACCGAAAACATATCATCCGTTCGATACCATCCGAATCCGGTCTTGTCTGTCCGTCAAAACGCGCACAGAGGTGACTTTCGCATTAGTGGTTGCCTGGGTATGCGACCGATTGTATCGTCACGCGCAATGCGGTGCGCGCATGACGTCTTTCAACTTCCGCGACCATTCCTGGACAATGTTTTGAACCTTCTTCGTTTTCTTCTTCCAACCAGCGGGATGAGACGTCCCCTCGGAAGCCTTCTCCTGGCGCTGGCCGTGTTGGCCCTTTCCGGATGCGTGCTCGGTCTGCACGGATCGGGACCCCGTGCGAAGGACGGGGTGTTCGATCTGCGCGGCCCTGAACTGGCCGAGGGGCGGGTTGTTGCCCTGGACGGTGAGTGGGAATTCTACTGGAACCGGCTGCTGACGCCGGACGACTTTCACGGAAGCGGGGAATCACCTGAGACATCGGGTTTCTTTTCCCTGCCCGGACCATGGCGGGGACACCGCCTTGGAGACGAAAAGCTCGGCAGCACCGGGCAGGCCACGTACCGGCTTCGTCTGCTGACGGACAGGTCCTCCGGGCGATTGACCCTACGTCTCTTCGACATCCATGAAGCCTACAGGCTCTGGGCGGATGGCAAGCTGATCGCTCAAAGTGGCGTGCCGGGAAGATCGGCTGCAACAGAGAGGCCCGCACGCACTCTGAAGCTGGTGGAGATCCCCCTTGAGGGACACCCCGTCGAACTGATTCTGCAGGTTTCCAACTACCACTTCCGCATGGGGGGTGTGACCGAACCCATGCTCGTTGCTCTTCCCGGCCCGTTGGAGATGACCCAAACCCGCAGTTGGGGCATTTCGTTGTTTTTTGCCGGCTGCATACTGGTGGTGGGTTTGTACCACCTGGGTTTGTATTACTGGCGCAGGCAGGATGCCGCTCCCCTGTATTTTGGTCTGTATTGTCTGCTGGCAGTCGGCTACAGCGTGACCTCCAACTCTTCCGGTTGGGTCATCTCGACCTTGCTACCCGGCTGGAACCCGGCATCCATGGAAATCTTCTCCCTGTCATGCTTCGTGTGCTGGGCGTCCTTGCTCTACCGCTTTTTAAAAACCATCTTTCCAAATGAATTCCACACAATTCCGGTCTATTTTCTCGATGGAAGAATCGCTGTCTTCACCCTTCTGATACTCTTCGCCCCCGGCCTTCCCCTATACTGGTTCATTGCCCTGTGCCTGGTGCAGACCTTCATTTACGCCGGGTACTATATTCACAGGGTGGCCTTGTGTGTGCGGCGCAAGCGCACCGGCTCCGGGATCCTGTTGGCCGGTCTGCTCACCCAGTTCATTGCGGGTATCAACGACCCGCTCGTGCATATGGGTTTGCTCAAATCGGTCTATCTGGTCGAACCGGCCGTTTTTCTGTTCATTTTTTCCCAGGCTTTGGTCCTGTCCAAACGCTTTTCCAAGGCGTTCGGCGCGGTTGAGCGTCTCTCCGTAGAACTGGCACAAAACAATGTGTCTTTGCAGACGGAGATGGAAGAACGGAACAGATTGGAAAAGAAAGTTGTCAGCATTGCCGAGGAGGAACGCCGCCAACTGAGCCACGAGTTGCACGACAGCCTTTGCCAGCAGCTGACCGGCGCACGACTGCGCGCCACGGCGCTGTCGCACGCACACATCGGAGACAAGGACGGCCCCGAGTTGGCCGAACTTGCGGAGGAACTGAAGTCGTCTACGCGTGACGCCTACAAGATCGCCCGGGGTCTATGGCCTGTGGAGCATGGGCAGACCGGACCTTCTCTGGAAAATTTGGCCCGCAGTATCGCCAAGGCCACCGGCGTGAACATAACCTTTGAAAGGCACTGCCGTTGTAAGGAGTGCCTCAACGAAAACATTACGCCCTTGTACCGCATAGCCCAGGAGGCGTTGACCAACGCGGCCAAGCACGCGGCCGCGCGGAATATTCGTGTCCAGCTTGACTGCTGTAGCGGGGATACCGTCACCCTGATCGTTTCCGACGATGGCGTTGGGCGGCATTCATCCCCCGGCGGGGAGGAAGGTGGGCTTGGCATGAGCATAATGCACCACAGGGCCAAGATCATCGGGGCCCGGTTGAGCATAGACGCGGGGCTGCTCGGAGGCACGCAAGTGACCTGCACCGCCCCATGCGTCCAATCAACCAAGACGAACAGCGGGGAAGCCCATGACTAATAACGCGTCCGCTCTCAATTTCATCCTGATCGACGACCACCCGGCCATACGAAAGGGGCTCGGCATATTGTTGGGCACCCGCGGTCACAGCGTCCTTTACGAAGCCGCAGGCAAGGCCGAGGCTCAGGCTATACTGAAGGTACGCGAGTTCGACGTCGCGCTTCTCGATCTGACGCTTCAAGACGGCAGCGGCCTGGATCTGCTCCCGGATCTCGAAGGCCTCAATATCGCGGCATTGGTCTATTCGATGCACGAGGATGCTGAACTCCTCCATCGCGCTTTCCGATGCGGGGCGCTCGGCTATGTATCCAAGCAGGAGGATGCCGACGTCCTTTTCGAAGCCATCGATTCTATCGTGGCCGGGAAAAGATACATCAGTCCTCGTGTCGCCCAATGCCTTGAGGAAGACCGGGGAGAGGAACGGCTGGAAGACTCCCTGAGCGACCGGGAGATGGAAATCTTTACCCTGATGGGCAAAGGGTTCGGGAACACCGAAATCGCTGATCAGTTGGGGTTGAGTCGTCGGACGGTGGAAACCTATTGCAACCGTATGGTCCGGAAATTCGACTTCGACGGCAGAAAGGAATTACGCAAATTCGCGATATCAGCATTGTAATGAGTTGCGAAGGATGACGATCGAAGCCCCAATGTCAGCGACCTTCAGGTTGATTTTTGCTGCCTTTCACGCCGTCAACAGGGGTTCGAATTCCCTTGTGGACGCCAAGGAAATCAAAGGCCTTACGCACACCGCGTAAGGCCTTTTTCTTTTTGCAGCTCATCCTTGAACCAAAAGCAGATCCTACCGCGCAGTGTACTGTTGCTCACGCTCGGCAACAGGAAAAGGGCAGGCATAGGGTGTAGACAGAATCGCCAATCCCTCGAAGCAACGGTTCATTTCCCCACCAAATGTCTCCTTTATCCGAACGCAGCTTATCGTTTTGAAATGAACATGAGGAATTAACATTCTAGACACAGCCCGAACGGATGAGGCCCCGCCAGCACCGGCAGAATACCCGTTCGGGCTGTTTCCATGAAGAATGCCAAGGCTTCCGGCAAATGACAAAAAACAACATTTTTGTCATTAGCGAACCAGATTATCCGCTTTGAATCTGCCTTTTTTGCAACAATATTTCCCGACTCTCGCCAGACTTCAGCCCTTTCTCTCTCCGTCAATTACCGCAGGAGAACATCGTATTATTTTTTCTTATGGCTCAAGACGGAGCCCTATCTTCGCATACAAATTTGTACCTAGCTTTAATACTCCATCCACTACACACAACACACTAATTTTAATGATTTTTCAGAGTGTGAAGAATGACACGGAGCTTCCCTCTGGGCCAAAATCAGGCCTTGAGATTGCAACAGGGAAGAAACAACTCAACTAATACCAATATCGTTTATTCGGAGGCTGAAATGAAAAAATACCATCCCGTTGACTCACTGCAATCCCCCCGGTTCTCTGGGGTTAGCACGTTCATGCGTCTGCCCCATGTGCGCACGCTGGAGGATGTGGATTTCGTCGTCGTCGGGCAACCCTTTGATACCGCCACAACATTCCGTCCGGGATGCCGTTTCGGTCCTCGGGGCATCCGTGAGGCGTCCTCTATCCTCAAGGCATACAACCCCGTGCTCGACGTGGATCTGTTCGAGCATCTCTCCGGCGTGGACTACGGCGACATAGACATCGTTCCCGGTTATCTGGAGGAGTCCCACACGAGAATCACCGAGGGCATGTCCCCGATCTTCGAGTCGGGCGTGACCCCGGTCATCCTCGGCGGCGACCACTCCATCACCCTGCCCACCCTGCGAGCCCTGCACAGGCACCACGGCCCGGTGTCCCTGCTGCACTTCGACGCCCACAGCGACACCAGCAGCGACTACTTCGGCAAGCCCTACAACCACGGCACCCCGTTCTACTGGGCCATGGAGGAAGGACTCATCGATCCCACAACCTCCATCCAGGTGGGTATGCGCGGCCATTACTACAGCAAGGACTGCCACGACTACGCCCTGAACAAGGGCATGGAGATCATCACCGGCTGGGAGCTGCACGAGATAGGCATCCCCAAGGCCATCGAGCGCATCCGTGAGCGGATCAAGGGCACCAAGGTATTCCTGACCTTCGACATCGACTTCATGGACGCGGCCTACGCGCCGGGCACCGGCACCCCGGAAATCGGCGGCTTCACCAGCTACGAGGCCCTGCGCCTGGTCACTGAATGCTGCTTGGGCCAGAACATGCTCGGCATGGATCTGGTGGAGGTGCTGCCCGATCTGGACCACGCCCAGATAACGGCCCTGGCTGCCGCTGGCGTCATCCATGCCTTCCTGTCCGTCCTGGCCAAGAACAAAGCTGCATAGAAAACACAAGACCGGACTCCACCATGAACAGCGCAACATCAATCCACTCTCTCCCGGCATTCCTGGAGATCAAGAACGGCAGCAAGGTCAAACGAACCTTCTCCAGTTCCGAGATGCTCCGCAGGATCGATGCCCTGCGCCGTTTCATGGCGGAGACCGGCGTGGACGCCATTCTGTTAACGTCCATGCACAACGTGCACTACTACAGCGACTTTCTCTACTGCGCCTTTGGCCGTGACTTCGGCCTCGTCGTCACCCAGCGCAGTTCCACGACCATCAGCCCGGCCATCGATTTCGGTCAGCCCTACCGCCGCAGCTTCGGAGACAACCTCGTATATACCGATCCTGGCGACGAAAATTTCTTTCAGGCGGTCAGTCACCTGCTGGGGCAAAGCCGCACTATCGGCATCGAGTTCGACCATGTCACTGTGGAGAGCCTGGAAAAGCTGAAGGCCGCATGTCCCAAGGCGCGTTTCCTTGATGTCGGCAACCACGTCATGCGCACCCGACAGATCAAATCTCAAGAGGAAATCGAACTGATCCGCACCGGCGCGAAGATCGCGGTCAAAGGCGCCGAGGCGGCCTGCAGGGCCATCGCCGATGGCGTTCCGGAGCATGAAGCGGCCCAGGCGTCCACCAATGCCATGATCATCGAGATCGCCTGCCATCTGCCCCATCTGGAACTGCGGGACACCTGGACCTGGCTGCAATCCGGCATCCACACCGACGGACCTCACAATCCGGTGACCAGCCGGAGAATCAGGCGGGGCGATCTCTTGTGCATGAGCTGTTTCCCCATGATCGCGGGCTACAACGTGGCGCTGGGACGGACTCTTTCCATGGGCGTTCCCTCGGAGCGGGGTCTGAAAATTTGGGAATGCAATCAGGCCGTCCGCCGGAAGGGGCTGGAGCTGATCCGCCCGGGTGCCCGCTGCTGCGACATCGCGGCCGAGCTTGACGCCCTGTATGCCGAGGCCGGGCTGCTCGAACACCGCGGTCCGGACCATGGGCGGTCGTTCGGGATCGTCAACCGCTACTACGGCAGGGAGACCGGAATCGAACTGCGGGCGGACGTTACCGCCGAACTGCGCAGCGGCATGGTCGTTTCCCTGGAGCCTTCCGTGGTTATTCCGCAGCAGATGGAAGGCGCGGGCGGCTACCGCGAACAGGACCTGCTCGTGGTCACGGAGAACGGGGCCGAAAACATGACAGATTTTCCGGCCGGGCCGGAACACCATATTTTGGGAGCGTCGCACGGGCGGCGGTCCTCGGCAACGGCTTGAAGGGAGACCGTTGCAAATTGGGTTATAAACTGATGAACGGAAAGGACCAAAAGGAATCTTTCGCGTATCACAACCAAGACTGGAGGTTCCTCGTGAACAAAGTATTCAAGACTCTGGCCGTAGCCCTGGTCGTTATCGCGACCATGGCGGTCAACGCCCAGGCAAAGGATTTGTTGGAACGGATCAAGGATCGCGGCGAGATCGTCGTGGCCACCGAGGCCCGTTTTGCCCCGTTCGAGTTCGTCAAGGACGGCCAGATCGTCGGCTACGGCAACAGCATTCTCAAGGAAGTGCTCAAGGACCTGCCCGGCGTGAAGCTGAAGCTGCTTGATCTGCCTTTCCAGGGACTGCTGGCCGGCCTGGACGCCAAACGCTACGACTTCGTGGCCGCGTCCCTGACCATCACCAAGGCCCGCGACGCCAAGTACGCATTCACCATGCCCTTTTCCACCGCTGCTGTGACCTACGTCAAACGCACCGGTGACGACTCCATCAAGTCCGCCGAAGACCTGGTCGGCAAGAAGGTCGGCATCCAGGCCGGTGCCGCCCCCTACTTCAGCGCCGTGGAAGGCCTGGAAAACGACGTGCTCAAGCCCAAGTTCGGCAAGGGCGTCGGCAAGCTGGTGGAATTCATCGGCAATGACGAAGCCTACGCGGCCCTGGCCTCCCACCGAGTGGACGCCGTGGTCAACAGCCTTCCCAACCTGGCCCCGCTGGTCAAGGAACGGCCCGAGACCTTCTCCATCGGACTGCCGCCTTTCGGCCCGGCCACCTACTTCGCCTGGGTAGGCCGCAAGGATGAAGACAGCGCCTCTCTGGTCAAGTTCATCAGCGACGGCATCGTCAAGCTGAACAAGAGCGGCAAGATGGCCGAGCTGCAGAAAAAATGGTTCGGCTTCACCATGGACGTTCCGGCTGACTCGTTCCCGACTCCGAACTTCTAGCAACCTCTCGCCACGGGAAGAAATATGTTCGATTTTGGCGTCATACTGGCTCAATACCCGCAGTTGCTCAAGGGAGCGTGGCAGACTCTGTCCCTCTCGCTGATCTCCATTCTGATCGGGTTCGTCTTCGGACACCTGCTGTGCTTCGGCAAGATGTCCGAACGGCCCCTGCTCAAAAGAATCTGCGCACTGTACATCAGCTTCTTCCGGGGCACTCCGCTGCTGGTCCAGTTGTCCATCATCTTCTACTTCCTCCCCCTGGCCGGCATCAACATTCCGTCCGTGTTGGCCGCGGTGCTCTGTCTTTCCATGAACACCGCGGCCTTCCAGGCGGAAATCCTTCGCGGAGGGTTCCAGGCCCTGCCCGGAGGCCAGGTCGAAGCGGCCCGGGACCTCGGCTTCACCCCTCTGCAGATCCGTCTGCACATCCAGGTGCCGCAGGTCTTCCGGGCCACCCTGCCCGCCTTGCTCAACGAGACCATCGACATCCTCAAGAATTCGGCGCTCATCTCCACCATCGCCGTGACCGACCTGATGCGTATGGCCCAGACCATTTCCTCGTCCACCTACCGGCCGGTGGAATCCTTTGCCGTGGCAGGAGCCATCTACTTCATCATGACCTACGCCATCGGCAAGGCAGGTCTGTATCTTGAACGCAGGCTCCGGATTTCCTAGGAGGAACGCATGTTCGATTTTTCCATCATCACACAGTACTATCCGCTGTTCCTCAAGGGAATGCTGAACACCGTGCTCATCTGCACGGCGGGCCTCGCCCTCGGCATGGTCTGGGGTCTGGCGCTGTATTCCATCGGCAGCTCCCGTCTTACGCTCCTGCGCGCCCTGTACCGGAGCTACGTCAACATCTTCCGGGGCACGCCGCTGCTGGTCCAACTCTTTCTGCTCTTCTACGGGGGCCCCTATTTCGGCCTGGACCTCTCGGCCATCGCCACCGGCATCCTCGGCCTGACCCTCTACGGGGCGGCCTACTTCGCCGAGATATTCCGCGCCGGTTTCCAGAACATCCCGGCAGGCCAGCTCGAAGCCGCCCAGGACCTCGGCATGACTCCGCTGCAGATCATGCTCCACGTCCAGATCCCCCAGATGCTGACGCTGATCATCCCCTCGGTCATCAACCAGACCATCCTGATCATCAAGGAGTCCGCGATCCTGTCGATCATCACCGTGCCGGAGGTGACCACCGCCGCGGTGAAGATCTCCACCGAGACCTTTTCCATCGTCGAACCGTACGTCGTACTTGCCGGGGCGTACTGGCTCATCGTCACCGCCGTCTCCAGAGGCGGCCAACTCTGGGAGCGCCGCCAGATGCGCTATATCTCCAGATAAACTTCCGAGCACAGGATGAATCGAATGCCTACTACCGACAATACCGCAGTCAGCCTCATCAACCTTTGGAAATCGTTTGGCGAGCACACCGTCCTCAAGGGCGTGGACCTGACCGTCAAGAACGGCCAGGTGGTCTGCCTCATCGGCGGATCCGGCTCCGGCAAATCCACCATGCTCCGCTGCATCAACGGGCTGGAGTCCTTTGACGACGGCAAGATAGCCATCGCAGGCCAGATGTTCAGCGCCACCGGGCAGGAAAAGATCGCGCACCACCGCCTGGATTCGGCGCGCCAGTCCGCCCTGAAAAGGATCTGCATGGTCTTCCAGCAGTTCAACCTGTGGCCGCACATGACCGTGCTCAAAAACGTCATGGCCCCTCTGCAACTGGTCAAGAAGATGGGCAGAAAGGAGGCCGAAGCACGTGCTCTGATCGTCCTGGACAAGGTCGGCATGGTGGACAAGAAGGACATGTACCCCGGCAGTCTTTCCGGCGGGCAGCAGCAGCGGGTGGCCATCGCCCGGTCCCTGGGCATGGAACCGTCGATCATGCTTTTTGACGAGCCGACCTCGGCCCTGGATCCCGAGCTGGTCGGCGAGGTCCTGGGCGTCATGCGCGAGCTTGCTAAGGAAGGAATGACGATGGTAGTCGTAACTCATGAAATGGGCTTCGCCTCCCAGGTGGCCGACAAGGTCGTCTTCCTGGCCGACGGCCGGATCGAGGAAAGCGGCGCCCCCGACCAACTGTTCGGCCAGCCCAAGAGCGAAAAACTCACGGCATTTCTCAAGACCTGGTCCGAACGCAACGGGACTTTGAACTGATATGAAGCAACTGCCCAACCTCGACAGCCTCAGGTTCTTCGCCATCTCGGCCAAGCACCTCAACCTCACCCGGGCTGCGAAGGAAATGGGCATCTCCCAGAGCGCCATGAGCCAGCAGATCGGCAGGCTGGAAGAGGCGGTCGGCTTCAAACTCTTCCACCGCCAGGCCCGTGGGCTGACCCTGACAGGCAAAGGCGAACGACTGCTCGACGCGGTCCGCGACGGATTGGGACGCATCGAGCACACCCTGCGGGAGCTCGACGACACCAGCCCGCGCGAGGTCATGACTGTCCGCACTCTGCCGTCCATCGCCCTGCGCTGGCTCATGCCCAGGGTCAAGAAATTCCGCGAGTTCGCCCCGGAACTCAGCTTCCGGGTTGAGGCGGAGATAGCCCTGCCCGACTTTCTCAATGACGGCGTCGACGTGGCCATCATCTACGGCAAGACGGACCACCCCGAATGGGACCAGACCTTTCTGTTCAATGACGCGATCATCCCTGTCTGCTCGCCGTCCTTTCTCGAGGAACACCCCATCAACACCCCGGCCGACCTCGAAGGCAAGCACCTGATGCACGACTCCGTTCCCCACGGAATCTACAGCACCAACTGGGACGACTGGTTCGCCCGGCTGGGCATGAGCCCGCCCAAGTACGGGCAGGGACTCTCCTTCAGCACCGCCTACATGGTCAGCCAGAGCGCCATCATCGGACAGGGCGTGGCCCTGACGCGCTTCTCTCTGGTGGCGGACGAACTTCAGGACGGCAGCCTGGTCCGGCTGTTCGACCACGTGATCATCGAGGACGGCTTCTACGTGGCCTGCCCGAAGTCCTCCCTCAAACGCATCGCCATCCAACGCTTCTACGAGTGGATTCTCCAGGAGTCCGCCATTTTCAAGGAACGCATGCGCTTCTAGACAGCTTCTCTCCCCCACGCCGTTTGCTGACATTTATGTCAAACCACTGCTGGTGGTTGCGTTTTTCCGCAAATCCAGAACCCCAGGTATCATGCGGACCGATCAAGGTATTAGGGGATATTATCGAAGCCATCCCGACAGTTGCGCCAGACCCCGAAAAAAGCGTGGCCAGCCAGTGGCCTTCCGCTCATAAAAAGCAATTATTCCAGACTACTAAATGTCGACCCCTGACAAACACGTCCCCTCCCCCGCTGCCGGACAGGCGTACCCTTTGCAACCGGTATGCGAACACCCGGCGATAACCGGCTCTAATGGCGGCCGGGCGGATATCAAACAATAAGGTAGGAGACTCGAATGTCTGAAGCGTACGATAACGACCGGTCCTATGTCCTCCACTCCTGGTCGGTCCAAGGCAAACTTTCCCCCAAGGTGATCACCAGGGGCGACGGCGTGTTCTTCTGGGACGAGAACGGCAAGCGCTACTACGATCTGGGCGCGCAGCTGGTGAACCTGAACATCGGTCACCAGCACCCCAAGGTGGTCCAGGCCATCAAGGATCAGGCGGACAAGCTGAGCTATGTGGCCCCGCAGTTCGCCGAAGAGATGCGCGGCAAGCTGGCCAAGCGGATCATCGAGCTGCTCCCCGAGGAGTTCGGCAAATGCTTCTTTACGCTGGGCGGCGCGGACTCCAACGAAAACGCCATCAAAATAGCCCGCGCCTTTACCGGCAAGAGCAAGATCATCACCCGCTTCCGCTCCTACCATGGGGCCACCTACGGAGCCATCGCCCTGACCGGGGACCCGCGCAGGCCTCCGGTGGAGCCGGCCATGCCCGGCGTGATCCATTGTTTCGACCCCTACTGCTACCGCTGTAGCTTCGGCCACGAGCCGGAATCCTGCGGAATGCCGTGCGCGGAACATATCCGGGAGATCATCCAGTACGAAACCCCGGAAACCGTGGCCGCCGTGATGATGGAATCCGTGACCGGGTCCAACGGCATTCTGGTGCCGCCCAAAGGCTACATGGAGCGGGTACGCGAAATCTGTGACGAGTTCGGTATCCTGCTCATCTGCGACGAGGTCATGACCGGCTTCGGGCGCACGGGCAAGTGGTTCGGTTTCCAGAACTTCGACATCGCTCCGGACATCATCACCATGGCCAAGGGCGTCAACTCCGGCTACGTCCCGCTGGGGGTGGTCGCGGTCCAGAAAAAGATCGCCGACTTCTTCGACGACACCATGCTCTATTGCGGCCTGACCTATTCCGGCCACCCCGTGTCCTGCGCCGCGGCCCTTGCCTGCCTGGACGCCTACGAGGAGGAAGGACACATCGACAACGCGGCCAGGCTCGCCCCCATTCAGGCCGAACTGCTGGAAGGACTCAAGGCCAAGCATCCCCTGGTCGGCGACGTCCGCTCCATCGGCCTGTTCAGCGTCATGGAGATGGTCAAGGACCGCGAGACCCGCGAACCCCTGTCCCCGTGGAACGGCGCTCCGGGGCTTATGGCCGAGATAACCAAGCGTTTCGACGAGAAGGGTCTGTCCGTATTTGTTCGCTGGAACTACATCTTCCTGACCCCGCCCATAATCATCACCGAGGAACAGCTCCGCGACGCCATCGCCATCATGGACGAATGTCTGACCGAAGCGGAAAAAGTCATCCTGGGCGCTTAGGGGAGAAACAATGAGTGTAACCTACTTCCAATCCCCTTCCCGGATCGTATCCGGGCCGGGCGCCGTGGCCCAGGCAGGTCCCGAGGCCGCCCGGTTCGGAAGCCGGGCCCTGGTCGTCACCGGGCGCGGCTCCTCCAAGAAATCCGGCGCGCTGGACGCGGTCGTCAAGTCCCTGGAGAGCGCGGGCGTGACCCCGATCGTCTTCGATCAGGTGCCGTCCGACCCTGACACGCTCACCGTGGAGAACGGCTCGATCATTGCCAGAAAAGAGGAATGCGACGTTATCGTGGCCCTGGGCGGCGGCAGCCCCATGGACGCGGCCAAGGGGATCTCCGTGGTCCTGGGCAACAACGCCCCGGTCGGAGACTTCGAGTTCAAACAGCCCGAAAAACAGGGGCCGCCGATCATCGCGGTGCCGACTACGGCCGGGACCGGCAGCGAGATCACCCGCATCTCGATCATCACCGACACCGAACGCAAGGTCAAAATGGTCCTTCAGGGACCGACCCTGATTCCCTCGGTGGCCATCCTGGACCCGGAGCTGACCTATTCCATGCCGCCGGACTACACAGCGGCCACGGGCATGGATGCCCTGACCCACGCGGTGGAAGCGTACCTCTCCTCTTTGGCCACCCCGTTGACGGACATCCACGCCCTGGCTGCAATCCGGCTCATCGCCGAAGCATTGATCCCGGCCACGCTCAATGGCAATAATGCCGAAGCGCGTGAAAAGATGCTCCTGGGCCAGATGGAGGCGGGCTATGCCTTCGGCAACGCCTCCACCTGCCTGGTCCACTCCATGTCGCGGCCTCTTGGCGCGCACTTCGGCATCCCGCACGGCATGGCCAACGCCATGCTCCTGGCCACGGTCATGGAGTTCAACCGCCCGGCCGCGCCCGAACGGTTCGCCCGGCTGGCCGAAGCCCTGGGCGAAAACGTCGAGGGTTTCAGCGTCCGTGAAGCCGGCATGGCTGCCGTGGACGCGCTCGGGGCCATCTTCGAGGAAACCGGCCTGCCAGCCAGACTGTCTGGCTGGGGCGTGACCGAAAAGGACCTCGACCGGTTGGCCGAGGACGCGCACGCCAGCGGGTCCACGGCCCTGAACTGCCGGATTCCCACTGTGGAGCAGGTCCGCGCCCTGTACGAAGAGATACTCTAACCCGAATTGTCCACATGGTAAGCAGCAACGTCGATACAGGCCATGACAGGGCCCGATCCCGTGGATGGGAGGCCGAACTCGGACTTGAGTTCGCCTCCTCTCACGGGAGGACCGTCCTGGCCCGCAGGCACAGCGGCCCCCTGACCGTGCAGCGCCCCTTCTACCCGGAGGGGGACGCGGTCTGCCACGTCTACGCCCTGCACCCCCCGGGGGGCGTGGTCGGCGGGGACAGGCTGCGATTCGACGTCCGGGCCAGGGAGAATGCCCACGGTCTGGTGACCACGCCTGCAGCGGGCAAGTTCTACCGTTCCGCCGGTCCGCTGGCGGTCCAGGAACAATGCCTTCGCGTGGACGCTGGCGGAGCCCTGGACTGGCTCCCCCTGGAGACCATCGTCTACCCCGGAGCCAACGCACGGCTCGAAACCCGGGTGGACCTTGCCGGTGACGCCTGTTTTTTCGGATGGGAAGTGGTCTGCCTCGGCCTGCCCGCCTCGGGAGCGCCCTTTGACCACGGCCATTTCACCCAATCTTTCGAGGTCTACCGGGACGGCGACCCCGTGCTCCTCGAACGCGCCCGCTACCAGGGCGGGTCGGCGCTGCTCACCGAGCCGTGGGGTCTTAACGGCTTCACCGTGTTCGGCACCCTGATCGGGACCGTGGACAGCGCCCCCCTTGCCGAAATGATCCGGGAACAGGCCCGGGAATCGGCGGCAACCGAACGTTTTTCACTGACCTGCGTGGACGGGCTGACCGTATGCCGCGTCATGGGCGACAACGCCTTCAAGGTCCGCGACCTGCTGGCCGCGGCCTGGAGCGCCATGCGAACGGACCGGCTCGGACGGGACGCGTGTCCTCCCAGAGTTTGGAATACTTAGCCATTCAAGGAGTTTTTTGATGAAGCTCACACCGAGAGAAAAGGACAAACTGTTGATCTTCTGCGCCGGGATGCTGGCCACCCAACGCAAGGAGCGGGGCCTCAAGCTCAACTACCCTGAGTCCATGGCCTACATCGCGTCGGCCATCCTGGAAGGGGCCCGCGAAGGCCGGACCGTGGCCGAACTGATGGACTACGGGACCACCCTGCTGACCCGCGACGACGTCATGGAGGGCATCCCCGAAATGATCCACGAGGTCCAGGTGGAGGCCACTTTCCCCGACGGCACCAAACTGGTCACCGTCCACAACCCCATCCAGTGAGGGAACGCCATGATACCCGGAGAAATCCTCTACGCCGAGGGCGACATCGAACTGAACGGCGGCCGTGAGACCGTCACCGTGACCGTAGCCAACACCGGCGACCGGCCCATCCAGGTCGGCTCGCATTACCATTTTTTTGAGACCAACGAGGCTCTGTCCTTTGACCGCGAAACGGCGCTGGGCTTCAGGCTGAACATCCCGGCGGGCACGGCTGTCCGCTTCGAACCGGGCCAGAGCCGCGATGTGGAGCTGGTGGCCCTGGCGGGCAATCGGGAAGTGTACGGATTCAACGCCAAGACCATGGGCAAACTGGATTAGGGGGACGACATGAGAACCATCGACAGAAAGACGTACGGAGACATGTTCGGTCCCACGGTCGGCGACCGCGTCCGGCTGGGCGACACCGACCTGATCATCGAGGTCGAGAAGGACCACGCCATCTACGGCGAGGAAGTCAAGTTCGGCGGCGGCAAGGTCCTGCGCGACGGCATGGGCCAGTCCCAGGCGACCAACGACGTGGCCGTGGACTGCGTCATCACCAACGCCCTGATCCTCGACCACTGGGGCATCGTCAAGGCGGACATCGGGCTTAAGAACGGCCGCATCCACGCCATCGGCAAGGCGGGCAACCCGGATACCCAGCCCGGCGTGGACATCGTGGTCGGCCCCGGCACCGAGGCCATCGCGGGCGAAGGGCTGATCGCCACGGCGGGCGGCATCGACTCCCACATCCATTTCATCTGCCCCCAGCAGGTCGAGGACGCGCTCATGTCCGGCGTGACCACCATGCTCGGCGGCGGCACCGGCCCGGCAGCAGGCACCAACGCAACCACCTGCACCCCCGGCCCGTGGAACATCATGCGCATGCTCCAGGCCTCCGAAGGGCTGCCCATGAACCTGGGCTGGCTGGGCAAGGGCAACGCGTCCCTGCCCGGGGCTCTCGACGAACAGCTCGAGGCCGGGGCCATGGGCCTCAAGCTCCACGAGGACTGGGGCACCACTCCGGCCGCCATCGACAACTGCCTGGATGTGGCCGAGCGGTACGACGTCCAGGTGGCCATCCACACCGACACCCTGAACGAGTCGGGCTTCGTGGAGAATACGCTGGCCGCGTTCAAGGGCAGGACCATCCACGCCTATCACACCGAAGGCGCGGGCGGCGGCCATGCCCCGGACATCATCAAGGCGTGCGGCGCGCAGAACGTGCTGCCGTCCTCCACCAACCCGACCCGGCCCTACACCGTGAACACGGCCGACGAGCACCTGGACATGCTCATGGTCTGCCATCACCTGGACGCCTCCATCCCCGAGGACATCGCCTTCGCCGAATCGCGCATCCGGCGCGAGACCATCGCGGCCGAGGACATCCTGCACGACCTCGGGGCGTTCTCCATGATCGCCTCGGATTCCCAGGCCATGGGGCGTGTGGGCGAGGTCATCACCCGCACCTGGCAGACCGCGCACAAGATGAAGGTCCAGCGCGGCCCGCTGGCCGAGGACTCGGACCGCAACGACAACTTCCGGGCCAAACGGTACATTGCCAAGTACACCATCAACCCGGCCCTGGCTCACGGTATCCAGCATGAGGTGGGTTCCCTGGAACCAGGCAAAATGGCCGACATCGTGCTCTGGAAACCCGCCTTTTTCGGGGCCAAGCCGGACATGGTCATCAAGGGCGGCGTGATCGTGGCCGCGCCCATGGGCGACCCCAACGCATCCATCCCCACGCCGCAGCCGGTCCACTACCGGCCCATGTTCGGCGCGTTCGGACAGGCTCTGACCGCGACCTCCCTGACCTTCGTCTCCAATGCAGCGTTCGACCTTGGGATCGGCGCGAAATACGGCCTGAAAAAACGGCTCTCGCCCGTGGCCGGTTCCCGCGCCGTGCAAAAGAAGGACATGATCCACAACGGGTTCACCCCCATGATCGAGGTGGACCCACAGACCTATGAAGTGCGCGCCAACGGCGAGCTGCTGACCTGCGAACCGGCAACGGTCCTCCCGCTCGCGCAGAAGTACTTCCTGTTCTAGCCATGTTGAAGATAGAACAACTGTTTGCCGTCCCGAGCGGCAAAATCGACGACATCCTGGCCCTCCCGCACGTCCTGCGGGAGCGGTCCAGACAACTCGCCCGACTGGACTCCGGCCGCGAGGTCGGGTTGTTCCTGCCCCGGGGAACGGTGTTGCGCGACGGCGACACCCTTTTGGCCGAAGACGGCACTTGCATCCTGGTCAGGGCAACGGATGAACCGCTGTCTGAAGCAACGTTTTCGGACGGACTGGCCATGGCCAGGGCGTGCTTCCACCTGGGCAACCGCCATGTTCCCCTGGAGATCAGCGAAGGCAGGCTGCGCTACATCCACGATCCCGTGGTGGACGACATGCTCCGCTCCATGGGATTCACGGTCGGCTCCCTCATGGCCCCCTTCCATCCCGAGGCCGGGGCCTACCACATGCCGGAGATCCGCCTGGGCTGCGAACCGAAACCGGTGGAGAAACGCCAGTGATCGTCTCGCCGCAACTGCTCCGGCTCATGCAGCTGGCCAGCCCGGCCCTGCCTGTGGGGACTTTTGCCTACTCACAAGGGTTGGAGACCGGCGCGGACATGGGCGTGCAGGACGAGGCCGCCGCGTCGTCCTGGATATTCGGGGTCATGGAGCACGGCCTGGCCCGCCTGGATCTGCCGATTCTGGCCCGCACGCATGGCGCCTGGCTGGACGACGACCTGACAAGGGTTGAGCACTGGTCCGCCCGCCTGCTGGCTTCGCGGGAGACCGCCGAACTGCGCGAGGAAGAACGGCAGACCGGGGCGGCTCTCGCCCGTCTTCTGCGCGACCTCGGATTGGATGATGCGGTGCCGTGGATACAATCTCCCAAACGGACCTACGGCGCCATGTTTGGCCTGGCCGGAGCCCGCTGGTCCATCCGGGCGGACGCCCTCTGCGCCGCCTATGCCTATGCCTGGGCCGAAAACCAGGTGGCCGCGGCCATCAAGCTGCTGCCCATGGGGCAGACCGGCGGCCAGCGCATTCTCTCCCTGGCAACCGAACGCATACCCGATCTGGTTGCCGAGGCACTGAACCTCAACGACGACGCCGTGGGCAGTACGGCTCCGGGCCAGGTCATGGCCTCGGCTCTGCACGAAACACAACGTACGAGGCTGTTCCGCTCCTGACGGCGCGCCTTACGCAAAGGATACAATCATGTCGCAAGCTTTACGTCTCGGAATCGGCGGCCCGGTCGGGTCCGGCAAGACCGCCCTTATCGAACAACTCTGCCACGCCCTGCGCGACGACTATGAGATCGCCGTGGTCACCAACGACATCTACACCCGTGAGGACGCCGAATTTCTCACCCGGCGAGCGGCCCTGCCGCCCGAGCGCATCCGGGGCGTGGAAACCGGTGGCTGCCCGCACACGGCCATCCGCGAGGACGCCTCGGCCAACCTGGCGGCGGTCGAGGAGTTGTGTACCGAGTTCCCGGACCTGCAACTGGTCATGGTCGAATCCGGCGGCGACAACCTGAGCGCCTCCTTCAGCCCGGAACTGGCCGACCTGGCGATCTACGTCATCGACGTGTCGGCCGGGGACAAGATCCCGCGCAAGGGCGGCCCCGGCATCACCCGCACGGACCTGCTGGTCATCAACAAGACCGACCTGGCCCCTCTGGTCGGCGCTTCTCTCGATGTCATGGCCAGAGACGCCGAAGCGCAGCGCGGTGACAAGCCGTTCGTCTTCAGCAACATGAAAACGAGGGAAGGACTGGATGCCATCATAGCCTTCATCAAAAAGGCCGGGATGTTGGACAAATAGGAGCAGGGGACCAAGACGGCCTTGCTCCCCGAAAGCTCCGCGAAATGGCCGACGCCACGATCGGGCGCGAGACCCGGCGGACCTACTCTGCATCCGGCAATAGTCATTGAAGAAAGGCCTGACGAACATGGAGTCTGGCCTGAGCATACGAACCCTGCAGAAAAGTTCGGAAATGTGCGGTTTGCTGAAGTCCCCGCTTTGCCCTGAAAAACGGGCTGTCCGTCAGCGGGGAACCGGCCAACCAGACCCCGTATCTGAACGAAACATTAATCCTTGTGGGCATACTCTTTGCCCCTTATTGCGCGCGCCCCAACCGGCCAGGTAAGGAAGAAATACACCATGAAATGGCAACTACGCTCGTTCACGGACTCACTGGGGTGGAACATATTTCTGATGACGCTGGGGGCGGTCGTGTACGTCCTCGGCTACAACGGCATCGCCGCGCACCATGATTTCGTTCCGGGTGCGCTTTATGGTTTTGCCGTGGTGGGCAACAACGCCGTGCCGGCACTCTCCCTGTCGCGCTGGTATGTGCTCCTGAATGTGCCGGTGTTCTTCCTAGCCTGGAAGGGAGTGAGCAAAAGATTCTTTTTCCTCAACCTCTACAGCATGCTGGTCGTCGCCGTACTGACGGCCTACGTGCGGTGCGACTTCGGGATTCAGGCGGATGTTTACTCGGCCATCGCGGCCGGGGCTCTCATGGGCGCCGGGTCCGGACTCATCCTGCGCACGTATGGCGGAGGGGGAGGACTGGACGTCCTGGCCGTGATCCTGAACAGAAAATACGGGATGCGGATCGGCGTCTTCTTTTTTCTGGTCAATGCACTGGTCATGTGCACCGCCCTCAACCGATTCAGCCCGGACACCATCGTCGCCTCGCTGGTGATGCTGTTCATCAGCTCCGTGGTCACGGAATACGTCCTTTCCCTTTTCAACCAACGCAAGGCGGTCCGCATACTGACCCGCAAGGGGAACGAGGTCGCCCTGGCCCTGACCAACGTTCGCAAGCAGCACGCAACGGTTTTTTCCGGCAAGAGCGGCCACTCCGGCAACAATGTGGACATGATCCTTTCGATCACCGACAGATTGCGCCTGCGTTCGCTGGAAAAGGATGTTTTCGCCATCGACCCGGCGGCGATCATCGTTATCGAGAACACCTTCAGTGTCATCGGAGGCCATGTGGGGCCCCGCAAAAATTATTAATCATCACTCCGGCATAGAAACGACATGTGCCTTCCAACGGATTCCCGTCTCCTGCGCTACGCAGTCGAGATTCCCCGTGTCACCCCAATGTCGTTTTCAGCGCCAACCATGACTTTTAGGGCGGACATACCGTTTTCAACCAATTGAAATACCGTAGATAAGCGACTCAGAAAAAATAAAAGGGCCAGGGCGATGCAACATCCAACCCTGGCCCGTTCGGCTTGAAGGCCGCCGAAGTTACATGGCGCTCTTCATCTTTGCCGTGGTCTTTTCCATCTTGTTGATGCCGTCCATCATCATGGGGATGCCCTTGTCGGCGTCCTTCTTGGTCATGCCCATGCCTTTCATGGTGATCATCATTTCCTTGTTCAGCTGCTTCAGAAGCCCTTCCATCTCGCCGTTGTTGTTCTTTTTGGCGTGGGCCTCCATGCCGGCCATGCCGTGGTGCATGTCAGTCATGTGCTGATTCATGCTGTCCATGGCCGCCTTGCGTTTGGTTGCATCCTTCATGGTCTCCACGTCCATTTTCATCATGGCGAGGTTGTCATCCACGGCCTTCATGCTCTCGTGCATGCTCATGTCTCCGGCCTTCATGTCGCCGTGAGCCATTTCCTGCATGGCGAAGGACAGGCTGGAAACGAGCAGGGTCAGAGCCAGGGCCAGGGTAATGGTGATCAATTTCTTCATGGGTAATCTCCTTGTGTTTCTTATCCGTTGTTGGGTTGATCGTTGTTTGATTCGGAAAGGGTTTGTCTCTTGCCGTGGCGGAATTTGATCTCCTCCATGAGGCAGTACAGCGTAGGCACCACGAACACGGTCAGGATGGCGATGGTCATGCCGCCGAACGAGGGGATGGCCATGGGCACCATGATGTCCGCGCCGCGCCCGGTGGAGGTCAGAACCGGAATAAGCGCGAGGATGGTGGTGGCCGACGTCATCAGGGCCGGGCGAATGCGCCGCTGGGCCCCCTCAAGGATGGCCCGCCTGATGGCCGGGATACTGCTCATGTCGCGCGTACCCCGGCTCTCGTCGAGATAGGTCGCCATGATGACGCCATCGTCCGAAGCGATGCCGAACAGGGCCAGGAAGCCCACCCAGATGGCCACACTCAGGTTGATCGGGTGCACCTGGAACAGGTCGCGCATATGGGTGCCGAACACGCTGAAGTTCAGGAACCAGTCCTGCCCGTAAAGCCAGATCATCAGGAATCCGCCGGACCAGGCCACGAGGATGCCCGAGAAGACCATCAGCGTGGTGGCGATGGACTTGAACTGGAGGTACAGGATGAGCACGATGACCATGAGGGCCAGGGGCAGGATGACCGCCAGCTTCTTCTGGGCCCGTATCTGGTTCTCGTAGTTGCCTGCGAACTCGTAGGACACGCCGCTCGGCACCTTCAGTTCGCCCGAAGCGATCTTGCTGTCGATGTAGGCCCGCGCGTGTTCGACCACGTCCACCTCGGCGAACCCGGCCTTCTTGTCGAAGAGCACGTAGCCGATGAGGAAGGTATCCTCGCTCTTGATGACCTGGGGGCCGCGCACGTAGCGCAGCTCGGCCAGTTGCTTGAGCGGAATCTGCTCGCCGGACGGGGCCGCCACCAGGATGTTCTCAAGCCCCTCCATGGTGTCGCGCAGCTCGCGCATGTAGCGCACCCGCATGGGGTAGCGCTCGCGGCCTTCCACCGAAGTGGACAGCATCTTGCCGCCCACGGCCACCTCGATGACGTTCTGCACCTTCTGCAGCCTGATGCCGTAGCGGGCGATGGCCTCGCGGTCGATGACGATCTCCAGGTACGGCTTGCCCACGATACGGTCCGCGACCACGGCCGCGGGCTGGATGGACGGTATCTCCTTCAGCAGCCGTTCCAGCTGCATGCCGAACGATTCGATGGACTCCAAGTTGGGCCCCTTGACCTTGATGCCCATTGGGGCGCGCATGCCGGATTGGAGCATGACGATGCGCGCGGCGATGGGCTGGAGCTTGGGCGCGGAGGTGGTGCCGGGGATCTCGGCGGCGCGGGCGATCTCGTCCCAGATGTCGTCCGGGTTGCGGATGCCCGGCCACTCGGTCCTGCCGGGGTTCAGCGCCGGGTCGAGCGAGGTGCGCCACTGCCTGAACGGCTTGCCGTCCGGGTCGGGGATGAGCGCGCCCTGCTCGTCTCGGGGGTAGTACCCCTGCACGATGTAGGGCAGTCCGTCGCCTGCGGGCAGCGGCTTGCCGTCGGCGGAACGGAAGTAGTCCTTCTGCTCCTCGTCGAAACGGAACCGAAGCCGTTTGCCGGATTGGTCGATGATGTACTCGGGCTTGTAGTTGATGACCGTCTCGATCATGGAGACCGGAGCCGGATCAAGCGGGGTGTCGGCGCGTCCCAGTTTGCCCACCGCGCTCTCCACTTCCGGGATGCCGCGTATGGACATGTCCTGCTTGGACAGGACGTCCTGCACTTCGCCGATGGAGGCGTGGGGCATGGTGGTGGGCATGTAGAGAAACGACCCTTCGTCCAGGGGCGGCATGAACTCCTTGCCCAGTCCCGGGAAGGCGTGCATGAGCCCGCCGACCGGACCGGAGGCCCGGACCGAATCCGGCAGCCAGGACGTCATGGCCCCGGCCCCGAACCAGATCATCCCGCCAAGAAGGACTACCGCCACGGGCAACGCCATGAACGAGGCCTTGTGGTCAAGCACCCAGCGCAGCATCCTGGGATAACCGCGTTGGAAGATCTGGAAGATGAGCATCAGCCCGCCGAGGAGCGACGCGACGAAGACGACGTTGCGCACATCCCCCTTTTCCGGCCCCAGCGGCAGCCAGTGCGAGGCCAGGAAAATGGTCACCAGAACAATGACGCCCCAGTTCTCCAGCTTGGAGAAGCAGACTTCGCAGCGGTGCGGCAGCCGATGGCCGAACATGCGGTGCAGCCCCAGGACGACCAGGAAGAGCCCCACCCACCACTTGACGAAGACGCACACGGCCAGCCCTGCGGCGATGTAGACCGCGTTGAGGAAGTGGTCGGGCAACCGTTTTCTGGCGTCGGGGGCCTTGCGCCTGTAAATTAGGTGGGCGATGGCCGGAAGTACGGTCAGGGCCACGATGATGGAGGCGATGAGCGCGAAGCTCTTGGTGTAGGCCAGCGGCTTGAACAGCTTGCCCTCCGGCCCCTCCATGGCGAAGACAGGCAGGAAGCTGACGATGGTCGTGGCCACCGCCGTCATGATAGCGCTGCCCACCTCGGACGCGCCCTCGAATATGAGCTTGAGCCGGTTCTGGTCCAGCGAGGCCTGCTCGAATTTCTTGATGATGTTTTCGCAGATGATGATGCCCATATCGACCATGGTACCGATGGCGATGGCGATGCCGGACAGGGCCACGATGTTGGCGTCCACCTTGAACGTCTTCATGCCGATGAAGACCATCATCACCGCCAGGGGCAGCAGCGAGGAGATGAGCAACGAACTGCGCAGGTGCATGACCGCGATGAGCACGACGATGATGGTGATGAGGATTTCCTCGGTCAGGGCCGTATTCAGGGTCCCCAGCGTCTCGTTGATGAGCCCCGAGCGGTCGTAGAACGGCACGATAGTCACCTTGGAGACCGTGCCGTCGGGCAGCACCTTGCTGGGCAGACCGGGGGAGATCTCCTTGATCTTGGCCTTGACGTTCTTGATGACCTGAAGCGGGTTTTCCCCGTAGCGGACAACCACCACGCCGCCCACGGCCTCGGCGCCGCCCTTGTCGAGCACGCCGCGCCGCAGGGCCGGCCCCAGCGTGACCCTGGCCACGTCCTTCACCCGGATGGGCACGTTGTTGGAGACCTTGATGACGGCCTCCTCGATGTCGCCGAGGTTCTTGACGAAGCCGATGCCCCGAATGAGGTATTCGACGCTGTTGATCTCGATGGTCCGCGCGCCCACGTCGAGGTTCGACTGCTTCACGGCCGAGAACACGTTTTCCAGGCTGACGCCCGCGGTGCGCATGGCGTCCGGGTCCACGTCGATCTGGTACTCTTTGACGAAGCCGCCCACGGACGCAGTCTCGCTGACGCCGTCCGCGCCGAGCAGGGCGTAGCGGACGTACCAGTCCTGGATGGACCGCAGCTCGTCGAGGTCCCACCCTCCGGTGGGGTTGCCCTGTTCATCGCGCCCTTCCAGCGTGTACCAGAAGACCTGACCCAGGGCCGTTGCGTCCGGGCCCAGCGTCGGCTGAACACCCTGTGGCAGCGTGCCGGGCGGCAGGCTGTTGAGCTTTTCCAGCAACCGGGAGCGCGACCAGTAGAACTCCACATCCTCGTTGAAGATGACGTAGATGGTCGAGAAACCGAACATGGAGTAGCTGCGCACCGTCTTGACGCCCGGGATGCCGAGCAGGGCCACGGTCAGAGGATAGGTGACCTGATCCTCCATGTCCTGCGGCGACCGGCCCATCCACTGGGTGAAGACGATCTGCTGATTTTCGCCGATATCCGGGATGGCGTCCACCGGGACCGGGTCTCGGGGGAGCCCCTCGATCCGCCAGTCGAACGGCGCGACGACCAGGCCCCAGCCCAGAACGACGGCCACCAGAAGAAAGACAACCAGCTTGTGCTCCAGGCAGAACCGGATGGTCTTGTCGGTAAGGGTCTTGGCCTCTATTCGTGAATTCGTGTCCATGGCTGTGCCCTGTTATCGCTTGAGCTGCTGATTGATTTCGCCGCAGGAGGACATGGCCGTACCGAAATACGGGTTGTGCACTTCCTGATCCCGCTGGAGCCAGGTCGCTCCCTGGTAGTCGAAGGCCATGGGGCAGAATATTTCGTAGAGCGGGCCGCCGGTGTCGGCACCGAGCTTGAGAATGGCCTCGGCCAACCCGGCGGACAGCGGCTCCAATCCGGCGCGCACGCCGACGATGTCGTCGGCCTCGCGGATGGCGCTCAACCCGTCGTTCATCTTGGCCAGGGCGGCCTGCCATGCGTTGTGCGCGGGGCCGCTCAGTTCGGCGTCGGCCATCGACCTGAGGGCCTCCGAGGTCTCTGCCGCCGCTTTCCTGGCGGCTTCGACGTCGTCCACGGCCAGGGCCGCGGCCAGCGGTTCGTAGCTGGCGAACACCTGTCCGAGCTGCTTCCTGAAGTCCTCGGGAACGGTCAGGGCTTCGCTTTCCCCGGGGTTGAAGTCCGCCTTGAGGTCGGCGTAGTGGCCCTGCATTTCCGTGAATATCTCGTGAAGGCGTTTGGTGTCCGGGGCCTCGGCGCCCAGAATGGCGTCGTTGCCCAGCAGCATGGCGTGTTCCTGCCAGCGCAGGGCTGCGTCGCCCTCCAGCGCGGAGCCGTCGATCAGCCGCAGCTCCTTGTTGAAGCTGCCGAAGGCCAGGTGGGTCTTGTCGAGTTCGTCCGTCCGGACGACCTCGGCAAGCTGGCCGAAGGACTGGTCGAGCAGGCGCAGCTTGGAAGCGAACAGACTCGGCAGTTCGTCCTGTACGGCCGAGCTCCCGGTCGACGGGTTCATCATGGACGGCCGGGCCACGATCTGGATGGCGCTGTCGATCTTGAAGTTGCCCTTGGTGACAACCCGTTCGCCTTCATTAAGACCGCTCCGGACGATGTAGTAGTTGCCAGCGCGAGGGCCGAGCACGATCTCGCGACCTTCGTACGCGCCGGGTTTGTCCGGATTGGCAACGTAGACAACGGCCCGCTTGCCGGTGATGAGCGGCGCGGAGGCCGGGATGACCAGCGGGGCCTCCCCTGCTGTCCGCTTGCCGCCATCCTTCTGCTGGGTGGCGCGCACGAGCATGCCTGGCTTCAGGCTGCCGTCCCGGTTCCCTACTTCGAGGCGAACGCGAACGGTGCGGGTCTTATCGTTGACCAGAGGGTCGATGTACACGACCTTGCCTTTGAATACTTTGCCGGGATAGGCCTCGGTCTGGAACTCCACCTGCTGGCCCAGAGCGATCCACGGGAGATCGGATTCATAGGCCTCAAGGATGACCCAGAGAGAGGACAGATCGGCGATGGAATAAATTGACATGCCGGTCTTGACGTACTGGCCTTCGTTGACATCCTTGCGGATGACCACGCCGCCTTGGGGCGCGTACAGGGTGATGTGGTCTGAGGCCTTGCCCTCACTGGCCACACGTTCGATCTGCCCCTTGGTCAGGCCGAGCAGGCGCAGTTTCTCCCGGGCCGCCTCCTCGGTACGTCTGGCGCTGTCCTTGACCAGATCGAGATTGCTCTTGCCCAGGTCGCCCAGGACCTTGACCGCCTGGATCAGTTCCGCCTGGGCCGTCAGGAGTTCCGGACTGTAGATGGAGACCATGGGCTGGCCGGACTTCACCCGGTCGCCGGTGTAATCGACGTACATCTTGTCCACGCGGCCACCGGTCCATGCGGTGATGCTTCTTACGCGGGTTTCGTCATAATCCACCTTGCCCACCATGCGGGTCTCCACGGCCACGTCGAGCCGCCTGACTTCATCGGTGGCGATGCCCGCCAGTTTGCGGGCGCTCTCGGTCAGCGTGATTTCGCGAAGGCTGGAGCGATCACCTTCATCCTCCCGTTTGAGCGGGATGAGGTCCATGAAGCAGATGGGGCATTTGCCCGGCTCGGGCAACCGAATCTGCGGATGCATGGAGCAGGTCCAGGTCACGTTGCCCTGTTCGTCGTAATGGGCTTCGAGGTCGTGCTCCTCTTCCGCAGCGCCATGCACCGCGATGTTCTCAACAGGAGCGGTGCCGACGCCTTTGAGCATGTAGCCCGCGGCAAAGGCAACGATAGTGACGATGATGATGACGTAGACCGTCCGGGGTGTCCTGAGCTTTCGCATGGTATCCTCTGTCCTGACTAGGAGATCTTGATCGGGGCGTCTTCAAGCAGCACGCCGCCGGTTTGCATTGTGTTCATATAGGTGGCCGGGGACTTGCGGAATTCAGGAGGGCAGGACGGACAGCAGAAATAGATCCGTTTCGCCCTGAAGTCCGCGAAGATTTCCCGATCTATGTCAAATCCCATGACCGGGCAGGACTTCTGGTTGCCCGGCGCGGTCTCGGCGATTCCGCTCGGCCACGGTGTAATCACGACCAGGCCTATGAGCATGGCGAAGATTGCCGCTGTCCATTTCAGCCTGCTCATTTTCCGTCGCCCTCATGCAGCAGCGAACCGTGGAACTCGCACGGCAATTCGACCCCGACCAGCGTTTCGATTTCGGCCAGTCGCTGGGCCTGGTCGGTCAGCGCGCGGTAATAGGCCAGCTGCAGCTCCAGCAGGGTCTGTTCGGCGTCGATAAGGTCCAGGGAAGACCCGGAACCGGTCATGAACGCCTCCATGGTCACGCCCAGCGCCTGCTTGGCCTTGGGCACCAAGGTGTCCTTGTAGAGATTGATCTTCCGCCCCGCGTCCCGATACTTGTACAGGGCCAGCTCCAGATCGGCCGTGAGTTTGCGCTGTGCGCCCATCCGGCTGCGCTTGGCCGCGATAATCTTGGCGCTGCTTTCATCCACGGCCGCTTCGCGCGAGCCCAGCCAGAAGGGAATGTTGAACGACATGGAGGCCATGACCGGATTCTGGCCGTCGCCGATGACGCCCGGATTGCGGGCCTTGTCGACCTCGGTCACGTCGAGGCCGAAGGTGAAGTCGGGGTAGTAGTTACGCTCGGCCAGATCCTTGCCCGCTTCCGCCTTCTCCAGGACGGTCTGCCAATACGCCAGCTGCGGATTGGACTCGTCCAGGCGGGAAAAAAGCGATTCGTCGCTGTCGACAATGGTCATGACCGGAACGGAATCGGGAAAGGGAATGTCGGTTTCGGCGGGACGGTCGACAAGGGCGTTGAGCCGGGCCGCCAGCGGACGCTTGAGGTCCCGCAGGGAATTGAGCCTGTCCTCGAGTTTGCCGAGTTCGACCTGGGGACGGATGATGTCCGAATGTTTTGCGGAACCGGCGGTATACCGGGTGGTGGCGATCTTTTCCAGGTACTTCATCAGTTCGATGTTTTCCTCGGATATCTCGATGGCCCGGGCGAGGTAGGCATACTCGTAGTAGAGCTTTTTCACCTCGAAGAACGTGGTCAGTTTGAGACCGTCGAATCTGGCCTTGAGCCCGTCGGCTTCGCGCAGGGCCATCTGCTCTTTCGCGTCCAGCTTGCCGAAGAACGGCAAGGTCTGGGACAGACCGTACTTGTATCGCGCCGGCCCTCCACGGGTCTCGAGAGGCGTGGTGTAATAGCCGAAGTTCAGCTTCGGGTCCGGCAGAGTGTCCGCTTGAACGGCCCGCTTTATTGCGGCCTGCCACTGCTGGAAGGCTGCCTGGAGTTCGTTGTTGTTCTCTGCGGCCAGGGCAAGGAATTCTCTGAGTTCGTCGAGTTCCGCCCGGTCGCCGAGATAGCGGCCTGGAACGTTCTCCTCCTTGGTGGCTGAACCCGTATCAGCCGCGGGAGAAGCCGTTACCAGTGAGATGAGCATAATCGCTGCCAAGGGAATGGCTTTTATGTGTCTGTTCATGCAGGCTCCGTTTTTCAAGCTATAACAATCTATGTGCCAATGAATTATTACCCAATTATTCCAGTAAATTGCTTTTTATCAGGGACAATTCCAGACCGCAACGGTATGATATTGTGCATGCAAGTGTACAGAAAATAGACAGGCAGTGTCTAAAAAGTGGTCACTATCCACTCTACCCTTATTATATGAAATGGTCACCGATATAATATTATAAATTGGAGAGTTATGCCATCTTTCGGAAAATGGAATGAAAACTGCTTATTACCTTTTTTTCTCCAGGCACTGCCATTACGTGAGGTCGTATGCGAATTCAGATAAAATTGTTGATTCTTTTGATGTCCATATCTCTGGTCCCCCTGCTGGTGGTCAGGACCAGTGTTCGACGCGATTTGACACGAATGAGCGAGAGCCTGGCCGAAAGAAGCGGAAACATCCTGGTGCACAAGGCAAGCACCGGTCTGGAGCGGATTGTCGAGGACCACGCCAGGGTGCTCAGACGAGAGCGACAGCTCCTGGAGTCAACGGCCCTGCTACTGGCGTCGCGTATCGAGGGCGTCCTGTCAGGCCATTCGCATGTACCCATGCCCGCCGACTTCATTCCTCCGGAGGTTCCGCTGGAGGAGTTGAACAAGGAATATTACCGGCTACGCAAGGACAACCGGCAGCAGCCTCTGGATGTTGATTTCGCCAGAACCGCCCTGCGCGGCGAGGTATCGGACTCGCCCCTCGGGCGGATGGGACCGTTGCTGGCGGATGTGAAGTTTCGGTACCCGGAACTCATTCTTTGGGTTCTGGTCGACATGAAAGACGGTGCCCGAGCCGTTTATCCCGGTGTGGACGAACCGCCTCGTGGAATGTGGGAAATGAAAAGGGCCCACATGGCCAGGCAGCTACGCGACACCCTTGCCTGGACGCAACCGCGTGTGGACCGGGAGACAAAACGCATGGCCTTTGAAGTCATTGCTCCCATTCGCGATGCGCATGGAACGTTGCAGGGTAACCTCACCCTGGTGGTTCCCGTGGACGCCATGCTGCACGAGAATCCGCATGTCAGCATGTTTTCGGACCAGGCCGAGTCCCTGCTGGTGTCTTCGGATGTGGATGCCGCAACCAAGGCTACGCGCGTAAAGGTCGTGGCCAGCCAGCGAGAGAAAGTGACCGGACACGGCCATTGGTGGGTTCGGGAGGACACATGGCTCACATCCGAAGACGGCGTGCAGTTCGAGGGCATGGCGGAACGGCTTGAAGCCCGCAAGGCCGGAGTTGTCGGAATGCCCTACAAGGGCAACAGCGCACTCTGGGCATTCGCTCCCATCGACGACAAGGGAACCGCCCTGCTGCTCATTGTCCCGGAATCGGACATCGTGAAGGACGCGCGAGCGGCCAAGGAATACATCGAGGCCCAGGTATCCAAGCACAACAGGTCAATGGGCTATGTCGTGGTCCTGGTGGCCGTGTCGGTCCTTGTCCTGTCGATGCTGCTGTCGAAGTTGTTCACGCGAAATATCACCGCCCTGGCCGGTGCGGTCAGAAGCGTAGCCAAAGGCAATTTCGCGGTCCGCACGACCATCCGGTCCACGGACGAGGTGGGCCAGCTAGGCATGGCATTCAACAGGATGATCCCGGAACTCAAGGAACGGGTCAGCCTGAAAAATTCACTCGAAGTGGCTCAAGAGGTCCAGCAGAACCTGCTACCTTCAGAGCCCCCCGCCTGCTCGTGGGCCGATGTGGCGGCAACCAGCTCCTATTGTGACGAGACTGGCGGCGATTATTACGGGTTCATTCCCCGGTCCACGCCATCGGGCGACGGTCTGGTCGTTGCCGTGGGGGATGTCAGTGGTCACGGCATGCAGGCAGCGCTGCTCATGGCTTCCGTCCGCGCCTACCTGCGGTGCCAGCTTGTTGGCGGAGCCGAATTGGATCGGGCCATGACGACCGTCAATGGGCTCGTTTCCGACGACGTGGACGAGACCGGTCGGTTCATGACCCTGTTCCTGCTGGAGCTGATCGACGGGGGCGCGAAGTGGGTCCGAGCCGGACACGACCCGGCCATTCTCTATGACGCCGAAGCTGACACATTCGAGGAACTGCAAGGCGACGGCCTGCCCTTGGGCGTCACGCACGACGTAGCCTTCGAGGTGGGCAGCCGGGAAGGATTGAAGTCAGGCGACATCATCGTCATCGGCACGGACGGCATCTGGGAAATGCAGTCCGAGACCGGAGAGATGTTTGGCAAGGAGCGGCTCAAAGACATCATACGACAAGGAGCCGGCGACACCTCTGATCAACTTATTCAACGTGTTGTGGCTGATCTGAAGGCCTTTCGCGGAAACGCCGCGCAATTGGACGACATGACCATTGCGGTTGTGAAAATCGTGTAAGTCAGAAGTACCGAGTCATACCATCTGAAGTATTGTGGCGCAGCCTCTGCGCTAATTGCCGGACAGAACCTCCCGGCTGTTTGATTGCGGCCTTTAACGCCGTCAAAGGGGGTTCAAATCGCCATGAGGACGCAAAGCAATCTAAAGGCCCCACGCCACCAGCGTAGGGCCTTTTTTTGCGGAGCACCTACCCTCGTTATTCCCAGGGACTCTAGCCAGACCACAATGGAACCCGATGGCAGCGGGATGAAGCAATAATTGAATGACAGCATATCCAGATAGGGCTGAGACGCTTACATTGCGCGAGACAACCGGCCTGTCCGACATTGACAAGTTGCAAATAAAATGACCTTTTCCTATAATTAAAAATATTTGCTCAGTGATACTTGGCCGACTCTCGAACTTTCACTTGTAAAAACGCATCCGTTCTCCTCCTCGATCTCACCATGTGGCGACGGCTGAGTTTGCATCTCCAACGGGTACTGTATGAATGGCGTCAAACCAGGGGTAGCCTGGGGTATCGATATTGGGTCGGAGTTCATCAAGCTCGTTGTCATTAGCAAGGAGAGCGGCGGAATCCGCATTCTCTCCCGCCGTTGCATCGAACACCGCAACCAGCCTCTCGAACTGCTTTCCCACTTGTTGGAAGAACTCGAATGGAATGGAGATTATCCCATCGCGGTCACCGGCCGCTTGAGCCGGAGTCTGACCTGTCTTCGCATTCCGACCAAGGCCGCGCTTGCCAGAGGTGTCCGTTTTTTTCATCCCGATCTTGTGCCCGGCACGGTCATCTCCATGGGCAGCCAGGGATTCTCCGTTCTGGAGCTTCACGAGAACGGCAAGGACGTCCTGCGCGAAAACTCCCGTTGTTCGCAGGGAACCGGCAACTTTTTAAGCCAATTGGTCGGACGCTTCGGCCTGACGGTGCAAGAGGCCAGCGAGCTTTGCCGCGATGTCGCCGAAGGCGTGCCGTTGTCGGGCCGCTGTCCCGTCATCCTGAAAACGGACATGACGCACCTCGCCAACAAGGGAGAGGATCGCGGGGCCATCGTCGCCGGTCTGTATGATGCCGTATGCGAAAACGTGCAGGCCCTGGTAAAGCCCGGACTGTCGCCCTCGCGCGCGATGCTTTCGGGAGGGGTTTCACTTGCCCCGAGAGTTCGCCGTCATTTCGAGCGGTTCCTGCTGTCCAGAGGAATGGAGCTCCAGGATACGCCAGAAACCTCTTCGCGGTACCTGGAAGCGACCGGTGCAGCCCTGATCGCCATGGAGCGCAACAGCCTCCCGGACGCTCCGTCGCTGGTGGCCGAAGATCTCCACAAACGCACCTTCGAGAAAGTCCCCTCCCTCCGCGAGGGACTTCCCAGAGTGCGTCGCCTTCCCGTGCCGGAAACGGCCTTCCCCCAAGGCTCCTTCCAAATATTTCTCGGCTTCGACATAGGCTCCACCGGCTCCAAGGCCGTGGGCATCGACGCCGCGTCCAGGGTGCCGGTCTGGGAGGCGTATCTGGATACGCAGGGAGATCCTGTCACCGCTGCCCAACGCCTGGTTGCGCGATACTTTGCAAATACCGAAGGGAAACATGCCGTGAGCGGCATCGGCGTCACCGGTTCGGGGCGGGAGATCGTCGGCTCCCTGCTGCGAACATGTTACGGAGTTGACCCCGTGCTGGTCTTGAACGAGATTGCCGCACATGCCGAAGGCGCCCTCTATTACGACGCCAGAGTCGATACCATTTTCGAAATAGGCGGGCAGGACGCCAAGTATTCCCGGCTGGAAAACGGCAATATCATCGATGCGGCCATGAACGAGGCCTGCAGCGCGGGGACCGGTTCCTTCCTGGCCGAACAGGGGCGGTGCTTCGAAGGAATAGCGGACGTCGTGCAGATGAACGAGGTGGCCCTGCAGGCGGATTACGGTGTCTCGCTTGGCCAGCACTGCTCGGTTTTTATGGCCGAAGTCATCGCCGACGCCGTGGCCGAGAAGGTACCGCAGCAGGCCATCATCGCCGGTTTATACGATTCCATAGCCCAGAATTATCTGAACCGCGTCAAAGGCAGCCGGTCCGTGGGCGAATGTATCTTCTGCCAGGGCATGCCGTTCAATTCCGACGCGCTGGCCGCGGCCATCGCCCGGCAGACCGGGCGCGACGTGGTGGTCCCGCCCAACCCCGGCACCATGGGGGCCCTCGGCATCGCGCTGATCGCGCAGCGGGAGCTGCCGGGTGCGGCCGACCTCGATCTCAACGCCTTTCTCGACGCCCGCGTCCTAGCCAAGGACACCTTTGTCTGCGTCTCGAACAAGGGGTGCGGCGGAGCCGGGAACAAATGCCGTATCGACCGCATAGAGACACTCGTCGGCGACGAAAAAAAACGATTCATGTGGGGCGGCGGATGCTCGCTGTACAGCGCGGGCGGCCGTGGGGGCGGACTGCCCGACAACGCCCCCGATCCCTTCCGTGAACGACGGGAATTGATTCGGCAGTATGAGGACAGGGCGGCCACCGGTGCGGGCAAAACCGTTGGCCTGGTCGAGGAGTTCGCGCTCAAGGGACTGCTCCCCTTCTTCCTGTCGTTTTTCGCCGGGCTGGGGTTGCGCCCCAAGGTCATTTCCAGCGGACGCAGCAGCACGCTGAAACGGGGGATCGAAGGGGCCAACGTGCCGTTCTGCGCGCCAATGACCCTGTACATGGGTGCGGTGCGCGAGCTGTTGGAACAGGAGTCGCCGGACTACCTTTTCCTGCCGCGCGTTCGGGAACTGCCCCGCCAGAAGGACGAACTGCACTCGGTAACCTGCCCCATCATGCAGGCGAGCCCGGACCTGATACGGACCGCCCTGCATCAGGCCGAAGGCCCGCAACTGCTCGTATCTCGGGTGGACTTCGGGGCGGAGAACCTGGATTCGGACAGATTTCGGGCAAGCGTACGGCGCATCGCCCGGGAGTTGGGGCTGGAGGCGAAGTGGGAGGCTGCGTACGAAAGAGCCTGCCGGACACAGCGGGAGTTTGACGACAGATGTCTGGATATGGGACGCCGAGCCCTGAATTTTGCGCGGGAGCATGGCCTGCCCGCCGTGGTCGTGATCGGACGAAACTATACCATCCACAATGACCGCCTGAATTCCAACGTGCCGTTGCTGCTTCGCGAACAGGGGGCCATGCCTGTTCCGCTGGACTGCTACCCCATCGCCGAATCCATTCCCTGTTTCCCGGAGATATACTGGGGCTCGTCGCAGCTCATTCTGCGGGCCGCTCACCAGATAGCCCAGACCCAAGGGCAATATGCCGTCTACTGCTCCAACTACTCCTGCGGCCCGGACAGTTTTTCGCTCCACTTCTTTGAATATCTGATGGAGCACAAGCCCTTCGCCATCATCGAGACGGACGGGCACACCGGAGATGCCGGGACCAAGACGCGCCTGGAAGCCTTTCTCTACTGCGTGGAGGGGGATGGCAAGCGGGACCGCTCCGGTCGGCAGCCGCACAGGAGCCTGGCCGACCTCAGGCCGGATCAGATGACCGTGCTCGAGGCCACCGGAGACAACGAAATACTTTTGGTGCCCCGCATGGGGCCGGCCGCCGAGGGTGTTGCCGCCCTGCTACGCGCCTATGGCGTCCAGGCCGAAGCCCTGCCCCCCTCTTCCAAGGAGTCGTTCCGGCTGGGACAGCAGTTCACTTCCGGCAAGGAGTGCGCCCCCATGACCGTCACGCTGGGGAGCGTGCTCGACCGTATCCGGCAATCACCGGACCCCGGACAGCGTTTCGCCTACCTCATGCCTTCGGCCAACGGCCCCTGCCGTTTCGGCGTATACAACCTGTTGCAACGGATGATCCTCGACGGCTCCGGTCTTCAGAGCCGCATACGCATCGTCTCGCCGTCCGACGAAAACTATTTCGCCGGAGTCCCCCTGGATTTCCAGCTGCGGACCATGGCCTGCTTCACAGCCACGGACGTCCTGCTCAGGGCGCTGCATGACGCGCGCCCCGTGGAGACCGTCCCCGGAGAGGCCCAACGCATATACGACAACTACTATGCCCGGATGCTGACCCTGCTGGAGGATACGGTACCGGCAACATCGGCCAGGGCGGCGTGGGGCATGCTCAGGGATGTTTTCGGGCTGGAAACGCTGCTGTGCGCCGCAGCCGAAGAATTCGCCGCGATCAAGGATGCGCGTGCCGACATTCCGACCGTGGCGGTGGTCGGTGAGATCTACATGCGTCTCGACGACTATGCCAACGGACACGTCATCGAGGAGCTGGAGCGGCGGGGACTGCGTTGCGTACTGGCTCCCTTCAACGAGTGGCTCATATACTGTACCGACAACGAGCTGCAGCGGTTTGCGGAGAACCGGGAGCTTCCGGGCGACAGCCGGTCCTCGGCGCGGATTTCCAAAGCCATCAAGGCCTATATCATCAACCGTCTATACCGTGCCGCAGGGCGCAAGCTCGGCTGGCACAAACCCCATGCCATAGACAACGTCATCAAGGCCGCCGTCCCCTACCTCGATCCGGAACTCGTGGGCGAGGCCGTGCTGAGTCTGGGCTCTCCGGCCGAGGGTTTCCGTCTGGGGGAGATAGACGGCGTGGTCGCCGTGGGGCCGCATGAATGCATGCCGAACAAGATCGTTGAATCACAGCTTTTATTCATGCAGGAAAAGACCGGAGGGCATACGCTCACCGTGTCGGTCAGTGGAGAACCCATCAATCCGGACATCCTGGACCGGTTTGCGTTCGAGGTGCGTAACACTTATGAAAATTAGATTTATTCCGACCTGTTGCATGGCCGCGATATGCCTGTGCACCCTGCTCCTGGCGCACACCGCGTGGGGCTCGGATCTCCAGGCCCTCGTGCGCAATGTCGAACAGCAATACAACGGCGACTCCTCCCACGTCCTGGCCACCATGCATATCGTCACCGAACAGTGGACCCGAACCATCTCCATGGAAGGCTGGTCCCTGGGCCGGGAATTCAGCCTGACGAGGATCACGGCTCCGGCCAAGGAAAAAGGCGTGGCCACGCTCAAGGCCGACCGGGAGGTCTGGAACTACCTTTCCCGCGTGGACAGAGTCATCAAGATACCGCCTTCCATGCTGGGCGCTTCCTGGATGGGGAGCCATATTTCCAACGACGACCTGGTCAAGGCCAACCATGTGGACCTGGACTACGACCTGTCCCTCGTGGCCGAAACCGACGGCTACCAGAAGATCCTCTGTCTCCCCAAAACGGACGCGGCCGTCATCTGGGGGAAGATCATCTACACCATACGAAAGCCGGACGATGTCCCGCTGGAGATCGAATATTTCGACGACCTGGGCGAGAAGGTCAGGACCATCCGGTTTGACGACATCAAGCAGGTGGACGGCCATATCCTGCCCATGGACATGATCGTCCTCCCCGAGGACAAGCCCGGCGAGAAGACCGTTCTGCACTACGACTCGATACACTTCGACGTGCCGCTCAAAGAGAGCTTTTTCTCGCTGCGCAACCTCAAAAAACGGTAACCGGCAGAGAGGACCGACCACATGCCCGATTCCGACCAGCAGCCGCATTCGAGTGCGCACGCCATGCCCTCGAGCGTCACGCTCTATCTGCTGGTGCGGATGGCGTTTCGGAATATCGCGCGCAACAAACGCAGGTCGCTGCTCACCGTCTCGACCATGATCATGGCCAGCTCCATGCTCATGGTGGCCATGGGGGTGTCGGCGGGCAAGATGAGCGACATGCTCACCTCCGCCACGGACCAATACCACGGACATATCGTGATTTCCGGCAAGGGATACAAGGACGACGGGAACTTTTACACCCACTTCGGGCAGTCGGAAGTGGATGTGGAAGGGCTGGAACGCCTTCCCGAAGTACGGGGGATTTCCCCCCGGCTGCGTTGTTTCGGTCTGCTCTCCCATGACAAGAACACCTCCTCCGTGGAGGTGTTGGGAATCCGGCCGGACAAGGAGGCGACGGTCACCTCGCTCCAGACGCATCTCGTTGCCGGACACGGCTTCGACGAGTCCGGCAACGGCGCATTGATCGGCAAAGGTCTGGCCGAAAGCCTGGGCGCGGTCCCGGGCGACAGCCTCGTGTTCGTGACCCAGGCCGCAGACGGCTCCATCGGCAACGACCTTCTGGAAATCAAAGGAATATTCGCCACCGGCAACACCCGAAACGACAACGCGCTCGTGCTGGCCGACCTCAAATGGCTCCAAAACGTGCTGGTGTTGCCGGGAGAGGTGCACGAACTGGCCGTGAGCGTCAAACACCCGCTGGAGGTGTCGCGCTCCAGGGACATGATCGCCAAGGGACTGCCCGACGGACTGGAGGCAAGGGACTGGCGTTCCTTCCTGCCGGAGATCAGGGACGCCATCGTCATCAGCCATGTGACCAACGGCATCATCATGGTCATCATGTATCTGACGGCCGCGCTCTGCGTCTTCAATACCTTCTACATGTCGGTCATGGAGCGCTCCCGTGAGTTCGGCATCATCATGGCCCTTGGAGCGCGTCCCTGGAACATCCGGGTCATGGTCCTTCTGGAAAGCTTTTTCATGGGCTGCGTCGCCGTAACCTTCGGTATCGTCCTGGGCTTCCTGTTCAACTGGTACCTGTCCGGCGTGGGCATAGACCTCTCGGCCTCGGTCGCTCCCATAACCTACGGGGGAGGGACGATCATGCCCAGAATCCATGCCGTCATCCATCCGCTCGGCCAGGTGCTCGCCGCCCTGTGCCTGCTCATCGTCTGCCCCGTGGCCGGATTCGTCCCGGCCAACAAGGCCGCGAAGCTGACGCCGGTCGAAGTGATCAGGGGAGAGTGAGATGCTGTCGTTCAAGCTGGCACTACGGAACCTCTGCCGCAACAGGCTGCGCACCCTGATCACCTTTCTCGGCATAAGCCTGAGTCTGGGACTGGTCCAAGTCTACCACAACTTCACCACCGGCGTGTATTCCTACATGGTGGAATGTGGCGTACGGTCCGGCGCGGGCCATATCGCGGTCATGCGGCAGGGATACCTGAAGCGGCGCGCGCCCGAACTGGTCTTTGAGCCGGGAAGTCTGCCCACCGAAATCGCCGCGCTGACCGGAGTGAAAACGGTCATACCGCGGCTGCACATGACCGGGCTGGCGCAGACCGGCTGGGGCAGCCGCAGAATCAGTCTGGTGGGCACCGACATGCCCGAGGAGGCGACGAGCAATCCCTTCTTGAAGGACATCCCGCCTGAGATCTTTGCAAAAGGCTGGGCCGGCCGAAGCGCCCTTGTCGGAGAACGCCTCGTCAAGGAACTGAAAATCGGAGTAGGCCGTCCTCTGATCATTACGGTTCAATCCCTGGACGGGGAGATGGTCAGCGAACGATTCAAGGTCCGGGGCGTCATCCGTTCCGGCATCAGGGATGTGGATAGATCGCTTGTCATGGTTTCCCGCAAAGCCGCATCCGAAATGGCGGGAGCGCCGGGGCAGGTCAACGAGCTGTCCGTGGTTCTCGACGGGGCCGACTTGCAGGGGACCGTCATGCCGCAGGTGAACAGCGCGCTCGCCCCCTACCCGGAACTGACGGCCGCGGGCTGGGAGACCACCATGCCCAACCTGTACAGCGCCATACGGTGGGACTATGCCGGGGGTATCGTCCTGTCCACGATTCTGCTGCTGATCGTGACCTTCGGCGTGACCAACACGCTGCTCATGTCGGTCATGGAGCGGCTCAAGGAATTCGGCATGATCCGGGGCATCGGCGCGTCCGGATCCCTGATCCGGCGAATGATCCTCGCCGAGGCTCTGGTGCTCGGCGCGTGGGCCGCTCTGGCCGGTTCCGCGATAGCCTCCCTGGCCACCTGGTATCTCACGGTTTACGGATTCGACCTGCGCTATTTCATCCCCGAAAACCTGGAGTTCGGCGGGGTGATCTTTTCCGCGCTGCTGTATGCGCGATGGGACGTTCCCTGGATGATCCGGGTATCGGTCTTCATGGTTCTTCTCTGTCTGGTCGCGTCCCTGTACCCGGCGCTCAAGGCCTCGCGGGTAACCCCCGTGGCCGCATTGCGCCACAATTGATTGCTATGAGCTTCGACTCCGGATTGAGGGTATTATGCCACTGATAGAATGTAGGCGTGCATCGAAGGTATATGTCAAAGGCAGCCAAGAAACGGCCGCCCTGACCGATCTCGACCTGACCATCCAGCAAGGGGAATTCACGGTCCTGGCCGGTCCTTCGGGCAGCGGGAAAACCACGGCCCTGAACCTCATCGGGGGGCTGGATCGTCCTTCGAGCGGTTCGATCATGGTGCACGGCAAGCCGCTTGAAAAAATGCCCGACAACACCCTGGCTGATTTTCGGCTGCATTCCATCGGCTTCATTTTCCAGGCGTACAACCTCATCCCGGTTCTTACCGCCGAGGAAAACGCGGAATTCATCCTTCTGCTCCAGGGTGTGCCGGAGGCGAAGCGCCGCCGCAAGGTGCGCGACCTCTTCGAGGAGCTGCACATGGAGCACCTCCTGCATCGCAGGCCCAACGATCTCTCGGGAGGACAGCAACAGCGGGTGGCCATCATCCGCGCCATGGCCGCATCCCCGGCGCTGATCATCGCGGACGAGCCCACGGCCAACCTCGACACCAAGACCAGCCGTAAGCTCCTTGAAATCATGGTCAAGATCAACGAGACCAGGAGGACCACGTTCGTCTTCAGTTCGCACGACCCCCTGATCATCGAATATGCACGGCGTGTGGTCGAGTTGAAGGACGGCGTCCTGTTCAGCGACACGGAGCATCTCGGTTGAACCGCTCCCGGTCGCACTGGATGTGGCGGGCGCTGCTGCTCGCGGGATGGCTTCTGGCCCTCTCCCCTTCGGCGTGGGCGTGGGACTGGAGCGAGGTCTCGGTGGGCGGGTTTCTCAAATCCACCAACGTCAGCGTTCAGCCTTCGGCCTCGACTTCCGGAAACGGATTCTATTCATACAACGAGCAGCGGGTCTTTCTGAAAGGTGCTCCCTCCGACTCTTTCGACTACGAAGTGGCCGTCGAGAACGAATTGCTGCTCTCGGACTCCGACATAGACTGGGTTTCCCGCTACCGCACACGCGACGTCAATCGGCGGCTGGACATGGACGCCACGCTCACGAACGGTCGACACCAGGAGGACATCATCGAGGTGGACCGGCTCATGTTTTCCCTGCGCGGCGAGGACGACGAAGTATCCCTTGGCCGACAGGCGGTGGGGTATGGCAGGATGGCCCTTGTTTCTCCGCTGGATGTGGTGCAGCCCTTCTCCCCGGACGCGCTGGATACGGATACCCGTTCCGGTGTCGATGCCGTCCGGGCCGTCCACTATTTCGGGCTGGGCGGACAGGTCGGCGGCACCTTGGTGCTGGGGGACAGTGACGACAACAACTCCTACCTCGCCACCGCCTCGTACAATGCAGCGGGGGTGGACCTGCTCGGCATCGCCGGTCGGTTGCGCAGCCGCGACATGGCCGGAGCGGGCATCGCGGGGGACATCCACGGCGTGGGCCTCAAGGCCGAGTTCGTTCAGTATCAGGGAAGAAAGCGGACCGACGATCCCGGCGACCTGTACGACTCCTTCCCCATTGCCGGAGTCGAAGCCTGGTACCGCTTCGACAACGGCCTGAAAGTGTTGGCCGAGTATCTCTACAACGGAGCGGGTGCCGGATCCCCTGACGGCTATACCGATGCAATACTCTCCGCCAGCATGCAGGAGGGAATGACCTCGCTGGCCGGGCAGCAATACCTCCTTGTCCGCCCTTCCTATGAACTGCATCCACTGGTCTCGGTGCAGGTTTTGGCAATTTGGAACCTCAAGGACCAATCCGCATTGATCCGCCCGGAACTGGATATTTCATTGAGCGACAATGCCCAATTACAGCTTTTCGTCGGTCTGAACACCGGTCCGGGACCGCATGACGAAAACGCCCTGGGCATTTCGGAATACCGCAGCGAGTTCGGCTCCATAAACAACTACGGCGGATTCAGCCTGAAGTATTATTTTTGATCAAGGCCGAAGGCTTCACCGGAAGCATGACGCCAGGGCTTGCGCCGCAAGCAGGCACTTTTCCAATATGCATATATGAGCGCATTGACAGACGTTGCCGATCTGCTACCACTATCGGCAATACCCTCGAAGGATGAATGGGGTTCCCCTTGCAACACCTTACAGGAGTTACACCATGTCTGTTTCGCGCATCGCATTGTTCACCTTGTTTCTCTCAATGTTCTCCTGGGTGCCGTTTCTCACGGTCGACGCGCCCGCCTGCACCGGTATGCGGGTCGTGGCCAAGGACGGCTCCGTTGCCTGGGCCCGTTCTCTGGAGTTCGGCAGCGACATCGGGTCAGCCCTGATGGTCGCCCCGCGCGGGATGCAGTGGGTTTCCGACGCGCCGGACAAGGCCAAGGGATTGAGCTGGACCGCGAAACACGCCTTTTTCGGGCCTACGGCCTGGGGACTTCCCCTGCCCATCGAGGGCATGAACGAGAAAGGACTGTACGTGGGCGGTTTCTGGATGACCGAAGGGGAATCGAAATTCCCTGACGTGAAGCCCGCCGACTACCCGCACACCGTGGCCCAAATGTACTTCATCCCGTGGGTGCTGACGAACTTCACCACCGTGGACGAGGTCAAGGCCGCTCTGCCGGGGATCACCATCGCCGGTCTGCCTGTTGCGGCTCTGCACACGGTTCCCCTGTCCCACTGGTACATCATGGACGCTACGGGCAAGGCCGCGGTCGTCGAATCCATCGACGGCAAGGTGGCCATCTCTGACAACCCGGTGGGCGTGTTTACCAACGCCCCCTCCTTTGCCTGGCACCTGACCAACCTGCGCCAGTACATGAACCTGAGCCCGGACAACGTGAAATCCGCCAAACTGGGCGAATACGCGGTCCGTCCCCTGGGCGAAGGCACCGGTATGCTCGGCCTGCCCGGCGACTTCACCCCGCCGTCCCGTTTCGTCCGCGCGGCCATTCTCTCCAATACCGCACTGCAGCCGGATGACGCCGACGGTGCCGTCAACCTGGGCATGAACCTCATTGCCGGGTTCGCCATCGCCAAGGGCGTGACGCGCGGCGTCGGCGCGGACGGCAAGCCGGAGTACGACTATACCCAGTGGACCACGGTCTACGATCTGGCGCGAAAGGCAATGTACGTGCGTACCTACGAAAATCAGAACTACCGGCTCCTCCGGTTCGACAAGCTTTCTCTGGACGGCGACAATGTCCTGACCATCCCCATGGACAAGCGTTTCGGCCCCTACGAGGACATCAGCGGACAGGCCCGCTAGGCCAACGGGAAACGATAAAAGGGGGTTGCGGAATATCCCGCAACCCCCTTTCGCTTTTGATGAAAAGAACGATCAGTTCAGAGCGGCCATGACCGCGCCGGTGATGATGACGTTGACCAGGGCCAGCGGCATGAGGATCTTCCAGCAGAAGTGCATGAGCTGGTCGTAGCGCAGCCTTGGCAGGGTGCCGCGTGTCCAGATGAGCAGGAACGGGACGATCATGATCTTGAGCAGCAGCCAGACCGGACCGGGCAGGAACGGTCCGCGCCAGCCGCCCAGAAAGAACACGGCCATGAGTGCGCCCAGCAGAATCATGTTCACGTACTCGCCCAGAAAGAACAGGGCGAAACGCATGCCGCTGTACTCGGTGTGGAATCCGGCCTGCAGCTCGTTCTCGCCCTCGGGGATGTCGAACGGGATGCGCTTGGACTCGGCCAGACCGCAGATGAAGAAAATCAGGGCGGCCACGGGCTGGACCACGATGAAGGGATACCGGGCCTGGGCGTCCACTATGTCGGTCAGGCTGAGCGACCCGGCGAGCATGAAGATCGGGACCAATGACAGGGACAGGGGCAGCTCGTAGCTGACCATCTGGGCCACGCCGCGCACGGAGCCGATGAGCGAGAACTTGTTGTTGGAGGCCCATCCGCCCAGGGCCACGCTGTACACGCCGATGGAGGACAGGGCCAGAAAGACCAGAACCCCGATGTCCGTATCACCGATGACCAGCGGGACGGCATGGCCGAAGAGATGGATGGTTCCGCCAAAGGGGACCAGGGCGAACACGGCCAGGGTGGTGAAGGTCAGAATGCCCGGCGCCAGAAAGAAGAGCACTCTGTCCGCACCGTCCGGGACCAGATCTTCCTTGAGCAGCAATTTGACGCCGTCGGCCAGCAGTTGCAGCGAGCCGTACGGACCGACTCGGTTGGGACCGTAGCGCAGCTGCATGCGCCCGAGCAGCTTGCGCTCGAACAGGACCATGTACGCGGCCAGGGTCAGGACCACCAGCAGCACGACCGCGCTCTTGATGATCAGGACCGTCAATCCGAGCAGAAATTCCTCGCCCATCATAAGTTCCCTCCGGGGCAGCTGTCGTCCGTATCGACCCGCGCCATGGCGGCCCGGTCCTCGTCGCCCTGCTCCCGCCACAGCCGGTTCATGGAAACGGTTGCGGCCATTCCTCCGACGAACTGCCAGCCCGAGTCAGGCGTTTTCGGCACAACCACGGTGTTCCGGGCCATGTTCTCGCGGCAACGCAGCACGGTCCGGGCCACGCCCTGGGACAGAGGCAGCAGGACGGTCTCCCCGTCCTCGAAACCAAGATCCGCCGCATCCAGCGGGTGCATATACACGCACGGTTCGGGCAGCAGGGTCTCACCGGGCTCGCCGAGGTTGGCCAGCCGGTCCGCGCCAAAGGTGGAACCCGTGACCAGCACGTCGCACCGTCCCTCTTCCCTTCCGGCCTCGATGAACGGGGCCAGCCAGTCCAGGGAGCCAAAACGGACCGGGGCCTCGGCAGGCAGAACCTGTACCGCGTGCTCCGTGGTCGCTTCGGCCTGGGCGGCACGCAGCATGTCTGCTGCCGGAGACGAGCTCTCGGGGTTCTCGGTTTCGGGCGCCAGCAGGTCCAGCCATCCGGCCATGGAGCGCGGATCATTGCCCGGAATCCCGGCCCCGAGCGTACGGGGCGGGTGGGAGCCGTGGCCGTCCTGAATCACCGGCAATCCACCGGCAAAGACTGGAACGGCGCGTTGCAGCAGCCCGTGGTTGTCCACCAGGCAGCCGCCGGTCTCGAAAATCGTGCGCATGGGCAGGGCCACGTTCGCCTTGTCCCACGTGGCCGACGGGGCGCAATCAACGGTGACCAACAGGTCGAGTCCGCCCAACGCCTTCTCGACGGCCTGCGCGCCGGGATACTGCCCGAGCGGGTCGGCCCCGATGCAGATCAGGGCCTTGGCCGCCTGACCGTCTTCTGCGGGCAACAACCGCCCTTCGAGGCTGGCCCCTTCCCCATCCGCCAGCAGAGCCGCCCCCAGAGAACCGGCGCGGGGCAACAGGCAGAACAGCCCGGAGCGGACCTCGGCCCTCTCCTCCGTGCCGGTGCGGCGCAACAGGCGGGCCACTCCGGCGGCCAGGACAGGCCACTGGGCGGGCATGGCCATGGTCGAGCAGACCACAACCGGACGCTCGGCCCGGGACAGGGCATGGGCCACGGCGTCGAACTCGGCGCCCAGTTCGGAAAATTCTCCAGCCCGCCCTTTGCCCGAGGCTTGCAGCTCCCGCCAAAACTCCAGCGCCTCGCCCTGTAAATCCGCTTCGGCAAACATGCGCCCAAGCAGTTCGGCCACGGCCGCGGGCAAGAGGGACCGCCGCACAGGCAGCCGGACCGCTTCACAGAGCACATCCACCGGCCGGGGGTCGAGCACGGCTACCGTGGCTCCGGCCCTCGCCGCCTGTCGGATGGCCAGGGCGGCCATGGGCGCCTCGTTCAGCGGGTCGGCCCCCAGAACCAGAACCATGTCGGCATTGCGGACCTGTTCCATGTTCCAGGCCAGGTCGGCGTCCAGGGCCGCGACCGCGTTCGTGCAGGCTGTGCGCTCATCCTCGGTCAGGAAAAAACTCGGCGCGGGTACGCCCAATGCAGTCGCCAGCCGCCGAGCCGCAAGCATGTCCTCGACAGTGCACCGGGAGGACGCGTGCACGGCAACGGATTGTGGGCCGTGAGCGGCGATGACCGCTTTCAAACGTTCCAGGGCGGCGGTCGCTCCTTCTTCCGGGGATACGGGCTGCCCATCCACCAGCGCGGTGCGTGGGCGTTCGGCCATGGAGGCGTAGCCGAAGCCGTAGCGGCCCCGGTCGCACAGAAAATCGTCGTTGATCGCTTCGTTCAAGCGGCTCTCCACGCGAAGCACCTCGCGGTACCGCACGGCGGGCAGGGTGTTGCAGCCGAGCGAACAGTGCGTGCAGATGGACGGTTTGCGTTCGAGGTCCCAGCGCCGGGCGCGGTAACGAGACGGCTTGTCGGTCAGGGTGCCGGTGGGGCAGATCTCGCCCAGGTTGCCGGAAAACGGCGACTCCAGACGTCCCGGCTCAAACCGCTGATAGGTCACCCGTCCGGCGATGCCGAAGGTGCCGTAGTCCGTGCCCCCGGCGTATTCGCGGTAAAAACGAACGCAGCGGTAGCAATGGATGCAACGGTTCATCTCGTGCTCGATGAGCGGACCGAGATACTGGTTCTCGTAGGTCCGCTTCGGCCCCCGATAGTTGCGCAGGGAATGGCCGCCGGACACGGTGGTGTCCTGAAGCAGGCAATGTCCGCCCTCGTCGCAGACCGGGCAGTCGTGGGGATGGTCGAGCATGAGCCACTCGATGATCTGGGCGCGGAAGGCCACGGCGTCGGGATGGTCGGTGGACACGACCATGCCGTCACGCACATCGACCATGCAGCTCATGTCCAGATCCTTTTTGTGGCCATCCAGAAATTTGACCGCGCACATGCGGCAGGCCCCGACCGCACCCAAGGATTTGAGGTAGCAGAACCGGGGAATCATGATGCCCAGTTGTTCGGCGGCGTCGATGACCTTGGTGCCGGCAGGCACCTCCACTTCGCGCCCGTCAATGATCAGCCTGGGCATCAGCCTTCCCTCCCTTGCGAGTCCGCGTCACCGGGGACCGTCTCGTCCCGGTCAAGGGAAGTCCACAGGCCGGGTTTGGCCACGTTTTCGCCCGCGAACGGGCAACCGCGCCCGTCCAGGTGTTCGCGAACCTCGTCGCGGAAATGTTTGAGCAACCCGAGAACCGGCATGGCCGCGCCCGGAGCGAAACCGCAGTAGGCGTGCTCCATGCCCTTGGCCACCTGTTCCAGAAGCTCCACGTCGCGCTCTCCGGCGTCACCCGCCTCGATACGTTCGAGGATATGCTTCATGTACGGGATGCCTTCCCGACAGGGAGTGCACCAGCCGCAGGATTCGCGGGCGAAATAGGACAGGATATTGATGGTCGCCTGGACCAGACAGGTGTTCTTGTCAAAGACGATGATCGAACCGGTACCCAGGGACAGACCGGCCTTTTTCATGGAGTCGAAGTCCATGGGAGTTTCCAGGTGTTCCCTGGCCACGAAGCTGGTGGAGGTGCCGCCCGGCAGGCAGGTCTTGAACTCAGCACCCGGCAGCATGCCCCCTGCCGCCCCGAAGATGATGTCTCCCAGCCGGGTGCCGTTGGGCAGTTCGAAGCAGCCCGGTTCGGCCACTTCGCCGCTGACGGAATACAGCTTGGTGCCGTCACCGGACGGCGACGCGGCCAGGGACTTGAACCACTCCACCCCGTTGCGCAGGATGGACGGGACCGAGGCCAGGGTCTCCACGTTGTTGACCACGGTGGGCAGGCCCCAAAGACCGGAGTCGGTCATGTGGGTGTTCTTGTCCGGGTTGGGCCGCTTGCCCATGATGGCGTTGGCCTGGGCCGAACCTTCACCGCAGATGTACCGTCCCGCGCTGCGGTGCACGTCTATGTCGAAGGAAAAATCGCTGCCCAGAATCTTCTTGCCCAGCAGCCCGGCCTCCCGGGCCACGGCCAGTTCCCGCTCCAGCAACACGGCGTCCGCGTCGTAGGAGGGTCTGATGAACAACACGCCGTGGTCCGCCTGGATCGCGTACCCGGCCAGGATGATGCCCTCGATGACCAGCTGGGGGTCGGTATTGACCAGGATGCGGTCCTTGAAGGTGCCGGGCTCCATCTCGTCGGTGTTGCACTGGATGTAGCGCGGATGGGGAGCGTCCTTGCGCACGAAGCTCCACTTTCGGCCCGCGGGGAATCCGGCTCCGCCGCGTCCACGCAGACCGGAGTCCATGACCACCTTGATGACCTCGTCCGGGGTCATGCTCCGCACCGCCTTGGTCAGGGCGTCATAGCCGCCGCCTGCGCGATAGTCCGCCAGGCTGGCCGGGCGGCAATCCGCGCGACGGTTTTTCAATAGCACCTGTTCGCTCATACAATCACCTGCACAGACTCAGCGGGATGGTGTCGGCGTTTTCACGCAGTTCATCGAGAATCCGGTCCACCTTTTCCGGAGTCAGCCTGCCGTAATGCTGGCCGTTTATGAGCATGGCCGGGGCGTTGTGGCAGTTGCCCAGACAGGCCGTGGGCAGAACCGTGAACAGGCCGTCGTCCGTGGTCTCGCCCACCTCCACGCCGAGCTTGCGGCAGAGGTACTCGAACAGCCCGTTCTCGTGATGCATCCAGCAGGTCACGCCGTCACAGACGTGGATCACGAACCGGCCCAGCGGCTCGCGGTAGATGAAATCGTAGAAAGTGGCCAGCTCTTCAAGCTCCACGACGGTCTTGCCCGTGAGCCGTGCGGCATGGCCCAAGGCTTCGTCCGAAAAATAGCCGAAGTGCCGCTGCAGGAGATAGATCACGTCGATGATCTTCTCTTCCACGTGGTCCGTTCCCCGGACCATGTCCGCAATTTCCTGTTCCAGTTCCTTGGGCAGCATGTTCCCTGTCTCCTAGCGGTCCAGATCGGGCGCGATGTAATCGAGCGAACTGATGATGGCGATGAAGTCGGCCAGGGTGTGGCCGATGGTCATCAGAGGCAGGGCCTGCACCGAGGCGTAACCCGGGGAGCGCATGTGCAGCCGGTACGGCATGTTGCCGCCGTCGCTGACCACGTAGAATCCCTGTTCGCCCCGTGGGGCTTCCGTCGCCGCGTACGCCTCGCCCGCAGGCACCTTGGGGCCGCGCGTGGCGTTGATGAAATGATGAATCAGACTCTCGATGTCCCGGAGCGTGTCCTTCTTGTCCGGGATGCAGTAGCGGTAGTCGTCGGCCATGAAACGGCCGGACGGCATCCCTTCGAGGCACTGGGCGATAATCCGGTTGCTCTGGATCATCTCCTCGAAACGGACCTCGAACCGGGCCAGACAATCGCCCTCGTCGCTGGTCGGGATGTCGAAATCGTACTGCTCGTACCCCGAATACGGGGCGACCTTGCGCAGGTCCCGCGTGGAACCGCAGGCCCGCAGGTTGGCTCCGGAGATGCCGTAATCCACCGCGTCGTCGAGCGACATGCGGCCGATGCCCTTGATTCTGGCCCGGACAATGGGGTTGCCGGTGATCATCCTCCGGTAACCCGCCACCCTGTCCGGGAAAACCGTGACGAAATCGCGGACCATCCGGTCCCAGCCGTCTGGCAGATCCATGGCCAGGCCGCCGATCCGCAGCCATGCCGGGTGCAGGCGCGCTCCGGTGATGGCCTCCATGATGTCCAGAAGCTGCTCGCGCTCGCGGAAGGTATGGAAGACCGGGGTGATCATGCCCAGATCCTGGACCATGGTCCCGAGCCAGAGCAGATGGTTGGAAAGCCGGTAGAACTCGGCCAGCATGACGCGGACGCACTGCGCGCGCTCAGGTACGGCCACGCCGCAGAGCTTTTCCACGGCCAGCAGGTAGGTCAGGTTGTTGGCCGCCCCGCTCAAATAATCCAGGCGGTCGGTGTAAGGGATGAACTGATGCCAGGACTGGTGCTCGGCGATCTTCTCCACGCCCCGGTGATGGTAGCCGATGTCCGTGGTCATATCCACGATCTCTTCGCCGTACAGCTCGAGGATGAAGCGGACCAGCCCGTGGGTACTGTAGTGGTGCGGGCCGATGTTCAGCACGAACTCACGTCGGGCGGGCGGCGCGGCGTTGGCCTTTTCCAGCAGACTGACCGCGTCCTCGGGCTGTTCACGCCGGGCGTCCTCGGCCAGGTACGGCGCGATCTCGGTGGCCCGTTGCGGGTCGCCCTTGCGCAGGGGATGCCCCTCCCACTCCTCGGGCATGATCAGCCGCCGCAGGCCGGGATGCCCAGCGAAGCGGATGCCGAACAGATCCCATATCTCGCACTCGTACCAGTTGGCGCTGGGCCAGACCGGCGTGACGCTCGGCAGCTCCAGCCCTTCACCCACCGGGACCCGCACGCGCAGGTACTCGATGGAACTGAGGGAGGTCAGGGTATAAATAGCCGTGTAGTCCTGTTCGGGCCTGACCTTGCGCGCGGTCTCGTCCACGGCCGTAATGTCCTCCAGCCGCTCGTATCGAACGGGCGCCTCGCGCTTGAGGAAATCCAGGACCTCGATCAGACGCTCGGCCGGAGCCGTGACCGTGGGCATGTCCACGACCGCTTCCTGCCATTGGACGAGGTCGCCGAACCGGGCGGCCAGCGCGTCACGCAGGGTTTCGTGGGACGTGGTAAACGAAAATTTCGGGGCCGGCGGGGTCCACATGTCGTCGGATCGCGAGCCGGCAAAGGCGGGCGGAGTGACCGAAGTGCCTCGCGCCGGAATACCGCCCATGCCCGGTCCGCGCGTATCGCGGTCTTTGGTCGCGCCCGGGATCAGGATATCGTCCCGTCCGCCCAGATGGCCGCCTTCGAGATTGAGCACAGGGCGCAGGGGGCGGTTCTTCTGGCGGATCATGTCCTGCAGGGTGATGAGGCCGTGCAGCAGGGCCTCGGGCCGGGGCGGGCAACCGGTCACGTAGACGTCCACCGGGATGATCTGGTCCACGCCCTGGACCACGCTGTAGACGTCGTACATGCCGCCGGTGTTCGCGCAGGACCCCATGGAGATGACCCACTTGGGCCGGGGCATCTGCTCGTAGATGCGCTTGACCATGGGGGCGGCCTTCTTGAAAACCGTGCCCGACACCACCATCAGATCGGCCTGGCGGGGCGAGCCGCGCAGGACCTCGGCACCGAAGCGGGCAATGTCGTACAGGCCGGTGAAGACCGTGGCCTGCTCCACGAAGCAGCATGAAAGGCCGAAAAACAGGGGCCACAGGCTGTTGGCCTGGCACCAGTTCAGGATGACGTCGCCCAGGCCCGCCTTTTCCGGCAGCCTGGCCGCAGCGCTCTGGTCGCCGTTCATGGCGGCCCGAACGGCCTCGTCTATCGCTTGCGCGTCATGCCCCATTCAAGGCCTCCCTTGCGCCAGACCCAGAACAGACCGAGCAGCAGCACGCCGATGAAAAAGGTTATCTGCCCCCAGGCGGCCCAGGTCAGGCGGGTGAAGGACACGGCCCAGGAGACCACGTACACGGCCTCCACGTCGAAAAGCAGAAAGAAGACCGCCACGAGCCAGAACGGGGCAGGGTAGCTCGGCCGGGCCGAACCGGAGGGGATGACGCCGCACTCGTAGGGGCGGGTCTTCTCTCCTTCGGACCGTCTGCGCGTCAGGACAACGGACAGTACCAGCAGCGCCGTGACCAGACCGGCCGCCAACAGGGCGAAGACGATCAGGGAGAAGACGCTCGGGTCCCAGGCGTTGAACCCGGTGGAGATGTATTCCGGTGACGATGGCATGCGTTGCGATTCCTTGTTTGGTCAACGGCCGGTCGGCCATTGCGGGCCGTGGCCCGGCGGTTGCGAGCCGGAACGAATGACGCCCGACCACTCCTGTTTAATAGCTTCGGGCGGTTAAAACAAGTTACTGTTGGCAAAATCCTGTAAGAACATTTATCTATGTTATCATGTTGTCATCAAGTTGCACAGACCGGTTGCCTCTTTGAGGGATTTGAGGGACACTGCAAGGCGGTTCCGACCGGGCTTCCCGCCTGCGCCGTAACGCCCCAATAGAGCAGCAAGATATGGTACAGACCCTGACCGACTATATATTCCTCTCAAGAGTCCAGTTCGCCCTGACCACGATGTTCCACATCATCTGGCCGGTGCTGACCATCGGCCTGTCCGTGTTCATTCTTCTGGCCGAGCTGGCCTGGGTGCGCACCGGAAAGGCGCACTGGTACCAACAGGCGCGGTTCTGGAGCAGGTTCTTCCTGCTGGCCTTTGCCATGGGCGTTATCAGCGGCATCCCGCTGGAGTTTCAGTTCGGTACCAACTGGTCCGGCTTCTCCATAGCCACCGGCCACTTCCTGGGCCAGATCCTGTCCGTCGAGGCTATGTCCGGTTTTCTCCTGGAATCCATATTCCTCTATCTGATGGTTGCCGGGTGGAAACGGCTTTCGCCCAAGCTCCACCTGTTCACCACGGCCATGGTCACCCTCGGCTCGATCCTGTCCGCGTTCTGGATCATGGTCGCCAACTCCTGGATGCAGACCCCGCGCGGCGGGCACATGGAAAACGGGGTGTTCCAGATCACCGACCGGGTGCGGGCCATCCTGAACCCGGACCTGCTGGTTTCGTTCCCGCACATGCTCCTGGCCTGCCTGACCGGCACGGCCTTCATCCTCGGCGGGGTCGCGGCCTGGCATCTGCTGCGTGCGCGGCACACCGCCTTCTACCTGCGCGTCTTCAAATTCGCGGTCGCGGCCGGGCTTCTGCTGGCCCTGCTCCAGGCTGGAACCGGCGACCTGTCCGGGCAGAGCGTGGCCAAACTCCAGCCCGCCAAGCTGGCCGCAACCGAAGCGTTCTGGGACACCAACGCACCGGGACAGGGGGCGGCCTGGTCCATATTCGCCTGGCCCGACGAGAAGAACGAACGCAACGCCCTGGAGTTCCGCATCCCCTATGTGCTCAGCCTGCTGGCCACCCACGATCCCTACGGGCGCGTCGTCGGTCTCAAGGACATCCCCAGGGATGAACGGCCACCCATCACGCTCATCTTCTATTCCTTCCGGATCATGGTCATCACCGGCTCGCTGATGATCCTGGCCGGACTGCTCGGCCTCTGGGCATGGCGCAAGGGAAGGCTCACCCCGGAACGGGCAGGAGCCCAACGCCGGCTGTTGACCTTTTTCGTCTGGCTGGCCCCTTTTTCCATGCTCTCGGTCTGGACCGGATGGATCATGCGTGAAGTTGGCAGGCAACCCTGGATTCTCTACGGCATGCTGCGAACTTCCGACACGGCCTCCGCGCTCACTCCCCGCGCCGTGGGCCTTTCGCTCTCCATGTTTCTGGTCGCGGCCGTGGCCCTGACCTGGCTGTTCCTGGCCTTCAGCCGCAGGCTGCTCAAAGAGGGGCCGGGCCGGGATGTGCCGCCCGACCACTGCGACATCGGGAGGCGGCCATGACCCTGCACGACTGGTGGTTCCTGTTGCTGGGCGCGGTTCTCTTTCTCCACCTGGGGCTGGGGAGCATAGACCTGGGCATATGCCTGCTCTCCCTGTTCCATCCCCAGGAAAAGGCCGAAGCCATGCTCGGCTCCATCGACTCGGTCTGGCACGCCAACCAGACCTGGCTGGTGGTCCTCGGAGCCATGCTCTTCGGGGCCTTCCCGACCGTGTACGGCGAGGTCCTGCCCCGCATGTACGGCCTCGTCATCCTGCTACTCGTCGCCCTGGCCCTGCGTGCGCTGGGCCTGGAGTACCGTCACCATGCGGCGAATCCCGAGCCGTGGCGCAGGCTGGCGGGATGGGGCGCGGCCGCGGTCGTGCTCGCCGAGGGGCTGCTGTTCGGCGCGCTCTTTTTGGGGGTATCCGAAGCGACCGCCCTCTATGGCCTGGGGGCCGTGGTCCGGCCCGTCTTCTTCCCGGCCCTGCTCTTTCTGTTCTGCTGCGGCCTGCTCATGGGCGGGGCGTGGCGGCTGGGACGGCTGCGGCGCACCCACGCAGACGATCCCGACATGCGTCTCTTCGCGGCACTCACCCTGGTGGGCGGCCTGGGCTCGGCTTTGAGCGGCCTGCTGCTCTGCGCTCAGCTGGCGGAGGGTTCGGCCCTGATGCCCTGGCCGTTTCTCGTCCCCCTCTGCATCGTCGGGCTGGCCGATCTGGTCGTCCTGTGTGCCAGCCTGCGGCCCCGCTGGCTGGGGTCGCCGCTGCCCTGGGCGCTGGGCCTGATCGGTCTCGTGCTGGCGGCCTGCGCTGCCATAGTCCGCGCGGCCCTGCCCGCGGCGGACGGATTCGGCGACGGCGTGGACCTCTGGTTCCTGACCCTGAGCACCGCCGTGCTGCTGCCGCCGCTGCTGGCCTTCCAGATTTTCCAATACCGCCTGGAGCGGCCCACCCGGAGGCATGCCCACACGCCCCAGGTCGAGCCTGCAGAGGAGGAGCGGCCATGACCCGCGAACATCTGATAGATATCCTCAAGGGCGTGGGCCGGGGTACCAAGGGATTGCTCCAGGGATACGGCGAGACCTTCAAGGCCATGTTCACCAAGCCCATCACCGTGCAATACCCGGAGGAAAAACGGACTCCGCCGCCACGCTCCAGAGGGCACATCATCCTGACCAGCGCCCCGGACGGGGACGAACGCTGCGTGGCCTGCTACCTCTGCTCTGCCGCCTGCCCGGTGAGCTGCATCTCCATGCAGGCGGCCACCCGCGAGGACGGCCGCCGCTACGCGGTCTGGTTCCGCATCAACTTCGCGCGCTGCATCTACTGCGGCCTGTGCGAGGAGGCCTGCCCCACCCTGGCCATCCAGCTCACCCCGGCCTATGAGTACGCCAGCGACGCCACCCTCAAGCTGGTGGCCGAAAAGGAGGACTTGCTGGTGAACCACGGGGGCAAGGACAACGAATACGATTTCTACCGTCACGCCGGTGTGGAGGAGAAGTTCCCCCGCGAGGAACACGAGGGCGAAAAGGCTCCCGTCAACTACAAGAGCAACCTGCCATGACCCTTTACGCCGTCCTCTTTTACGTCCTCGCTGCCGCGACGCTGCTGTGCACCCTGGTCGCCGTGACCCGCCGGGTGCTGGTCCACGCGGTGGTCTGGATGGTCGGCTCGCTGCTCGGCACGGCCCTGATCTTTCTGCTCCTCGGCGCGCCCCTGCTGGCGGGCTTCGAGGTCATCATCTATGCCGGGGCGATCATGGTCCTGTTTCTGTTCGCCATCATGCTCATGGCCCAGGAACCCAACGAGCCAAAGGAAGTCCGGTCCATGGTCCGCCGGAGACTGCGCGCCCGCATGTTCTGGCCCACCATCTGGGCCCTGGCCGGGATCTTCGCCTGCATGGCCCTGATTTCCTTTGACCCGGCCAACACCACGCTGCTGACCGCCGGACGCGTCTCGCCCCGTGCGCTTGGGGCCTGGGTCTTCGGCAATGCCTGGCCCGCCGTGGAAGCCGTCTCGCTTCTGCTCTTTGCGGCCCTGGCCGGAGCCCGCTACCTCGGCCTGCCGCTGGTCCAATCCGACCGGCCCGAAACCACGGGCAGGAGCCTGGACATGGACCAGCCCCCATGCGCCGTGAATCCGGAGGACGACCGATGATCGTACCCCTGGAACACGTACTGCTTTTCGCCTCGGCCCTGTTCTTCATCGGGCTGGTGACCGTGGTGGCCCGACGCAATCTGATCATGATCCTGCTCGGCGTGGAGGTCATGCTCAACGCCGCGGGTGTGGTCTTCGTGGCCGCAGCTCTGCGCTGGTGGGACATCGCGGGCCAGGGCATGGTCCTGTTCATCATGGGCGTGGCCGCCGCCGAAATCGCGGTGGGCCTGACCCTGGTCTTCCGCGTCTGGCGCAGGACCCGGAGCCTCAACCCCGACTCGCTGAAAACGCTCAAGGACTGACGGCATGACCGCGACACTCTGCCTGACCCTTTTCGCCCCTCTGGCGGGCGCGCTGATTCTGGCTCTTGCCGGACGCGCCGTGCCGCGCACGGTGTCCGGCCTGATCGCCTGTTTGGCCGTGGGCGGTTCACTGGCCGGAGCGGCCGCGAGCTGGTCGCAGCTTGAACGCGGACAGGAACTGGCCGTCCACCTCTTCGACTGGTTCGAGGCGGGCGGGCTGCGCGTCTCCGCCACCCTGCTCTACAACCCGCTGTGCGCGGCCATGACTACCATGGTGGCCTTCGTCTCCCTGATCATTCACGTGCACTCCCTGTTCTTCATGCGCGACGACGACGGCTGGGTGCGCTACTTCTGCTACCTCAACCTGTTCGTCTTCTTCATGCAGTCCATCGCCATGGCCGACGATCTGGTCTTTCTGTTTCTGGGCTGGGAAGGCGTTGGCTTCTGCTCCTTCTCACTCATCGGATTCTGGTACGGCGAGACGAAAAACGTACTCGCGGGCAACAAGGCCTTTCTGGTCACGCGCGTCGGCGACGTGGCTTTCCTGGGCGCGCTGGCCGTGCTCTTCAGCGCGACCGGCGACCTGAGCATCCAGCATCTTTCGGCCAACGCCCCCACCATCGCCGTAGGCACCCTGACCCTGGTCGGCCTGCTCCTGCTCATGGCCGCCACGGGTAAGTCCGCCCAGCTGCCCCTGCTTGTCTGGCTGCCGGACGCCATGGCCGGTCCGTCTCCGGTCTCGGCCCTGATTCACGCGGCCACCATGGTCACGGCGGGCGTCTATCTGCTCATCCGCACCTTCCCGGTCTTAGCCCACGCCGATGCCATGGCTCTTCAGGCCGTGGCCCTGGTCGGCGCGCTGACCGCCTTTTTCGCCGCCTGCTCGGCCCTGGTCCAGCACGACATAAAGCGTGTCCTGGCATGGTCCACCATCAGCCAGGTGGGATACATGTTCCTGGGCGTGGGCGCGGGCGACCCGTCTGGCAGCTTCTTCCACCTGCTGGTACACGCCTTCTTCAAATCCCTGCTGTTCATGGTAGCGGGCATCGTCATCCAGGCCCTTGACGAGGAACACGACATCTTCCGCATGGGCGCTCGGGTGCGTGGGCTGGTACCCGGCGCGGCGCTTGCCTTCTTCTGCGGGGCCGCCGCGTTAGCCGGGCTGCCGCCGTTCGCCGGGTTCTTCAGCAAGGGGCGTATTCTGGAAAACGCCCTGAGCATGGCCCAGACCGGCCAGTGGATATGGATATTCGTCTGGGCAGCAGGCACGGTCACCGCCCTGCTGACCGCCATTTACAGCTTCCGCGTCTTCCTGCTGGCCTTCACCGGCAAGCCCTCCCTGCCTCCTGAGACAGGTACGGAAAAGACGCCCGGAGCCATGCTCCACGTGCTCTGGCCCCTGGCCCTGCTGGCCGTGGTCGCCGGGTTACTGGATATGCCGGAACATTTCGCCCATATGGTCGGTGCGCCCGCCCAATGGCTAGATCATCTGACCGGGCTTGTCGCGACTTCGCACCACGGGGCCGAATGGACCGGCACCCTGGCCGAAGGACTGGACGCCGGACTGGCCGTGCTTGGTCTGGCCATCGCCCTGAGTCTGTACGGTCCCTGGCGCAAGCACCGCATCCCGGCCAAGGATCGTGGGCTGCCCCGGTTCCTGGTCAACGGATGGGGACTGGACGCCCTGTACATGAACGGCGTGGCCCGTCCATACGTCCGGGCGGCCTCCAAGGTCTGGCGGAATGTTGAGGACCGGGTGGTGGACGGCGCGGCGCTGGGCATCGGCTCACTGGCTTTGCGCGCGGGCGGCCGCCTCTCCAGGTGGGGTGCCGAACGACTCTCCAACTATCTGCTCTGGCTGTTGCTGGGCATGGTCGCCATGCTCGTGATCATGGCCGCCATAGGGATTCGGTGAGGCCCGATATGTACGATTTCCCCCTGCTCACCGCACTCATTCTGCTCCCGCTGATCGGCGGACTGGCCGGGCTGTTCTTCCACCGCCAACCGGCACAGGCACGGTTCATCTGCCTGACCGCCGCCCTGGCCGAACTGGCCCTGGCACTGGTGCTGCTGCCGCAGGTACTCGACGGCCGGGAACTGATCGAGCGGTTCGACTGGATTCCCATGCTCCACGTACAGTACGCCCTGACCATGGACGGACTGAGTTATGTCCTGGTCCTGCTCACGGCACTGCTCGGCGGGCTCGGCATCCTGACCTCCTGGCGCGAGATCCGCGAAGGCGTGGCCGTATTCCACTGCCTGCTGCTGGCTGCCCTGAGCGCGGCCATCGGCGTGTTCCTGGCCCGCGACCTGCTCCTTTTCTACCTTTTCTGGGAAGCGCAGCTCATCCCCATGTTCTTCCTCATAGGAAGGTTCGGGCACGAGAGAAGACGATACGCGGCACTCAAATTCTTCGTCTTCAGCATGGTCGGCGGGCTGCCCATGCTTCTGGCGGTGGTCTGGCTCATGCTGACCGGCGTGAACCCGTCCCTGGCCGCCCTGGCCGCCTCGCCGGTGCCGGGGGCCATGCAGGGCTGGTGCGCCGCGGCCTTCATTCTGGCCTTCGCGGTCAAGACCCCGCTGCTGCCGGTCCATACATGGCTGCCGGACGCCCATACCCAGGCCCCCACCGCGGGCAGCCTGCTCCTGGCCGGAGTCCTGCTCAAGACCGGTGCCTATGCCATGCTCCGCTGGGCCATTCCCCTGTTCCCCCACGCCGTGGCGGCAGCCGCCCCGTGGCTGGCCGGAATCGGGCTGGCCGGATTGTTCTACGCCTCCTGGACCGCCATGGCCCAGCAGGACGCCAAGCGGCTGGTCGCCTATTCCAGCGTGGCCCACATGGGATTGCTGACGTTTGCCCTGTTCGCCCACGACCGCATCGGCCTGTCCGGCGCGGTGGTCATGATGGTCAGCCATGCCCTGACCACGGGCGCACTGTTCGTCATGGTCGGCATGCTGGCCGAGCGGTTCCATTCCAGAAGGCTGTCCGACTTTGGCGGATTGTGGGCAAAGATGCCCGTATACGGTTCGTTCATGGTCTTTTTCGCCGTGGCCTCGGCCGGGCTTCCCGGGCTGTCCAACTTCGTTGGCGAGGTGATGATCATGCTCGGCTCCTTCCGGGTCTACCCGGTGGGTGCGTCCCTGGCTTTCTTCGGCATCGTGGTTGGCCTGGCCTACGTCCTGCGCCTGTTGCGGGGCACGGTCATCGGCAAGCCCGGTCCGCTGACCGAATCGGCACAAGCAGTGGACCTGAATGGCCGGGAAATCCTGATCCTGTCGGTCTTCGCACTGGCCGTGCTCTTGGTCGGCATCCACCCCGGCCCGCTGCTCGACCTCATCCGCGAACCGCTCAACATTCTGGCCTCGGGCAGCCCTCTCTAGGCAAAGGCAGCGATCATGCACGATATCCTTCTTTTCGCACCGCACCTGCTGCTCACCCTGGGCATCCTGCTCTGCTTTGTCCTGGGCACGCTGTTCAAACGCCCTGTCGGGCTGTACGGCGTAACCCTGTCGGCGACCCTTGCGGCCGGAGCCATGGGCCTGGCCGTGTATCCCGCCGAGGCTCCGATCATCTCCGCTCTGAAGCCCTTCCTGGCCACGGACATGCTGACCGCCTATTTCCTGCCCCTGATCTGCACCCTGGGCGCGGGGGTATTGCTCTTTTACGGCGGGGAACTCAAACGCAAGGGACACAAACACGACGACGAGCTGTACGCCCTGTTCCTGACCGCCCTGCTCGGCGGGTTGATCCTGGCCGGAGGACGCAACTGGCTGGCATTCTTCCTCGGCCTGGAACTCCTGTCCCTGCCGCTCTACATCCTCATCGGACTGCGCAAGGACAACGGCGGCACCGAGGCCTCGGTAAAATATTTCGTCATGGGGGCCACGGCCAGCGGCATACTGCTCTTCGGCATCGGCCTCGTGTACGCAGGCTCGGGCAGCCTGGATATCGCGACGAGCCTGCACGCCCCGGAAGGCGGCGGCACCGTGCTCGTCGGTCTGGGCATGATCCTGGCCGGAGTGGCCTTCAAGCTTTCCCTGGCCCCCTTCCACCTCTGGGCCCCTGACGTGTATCGCGGTGCACCGGCCTCTGTGGCCGCCCTACTGACCTCCATGGTCAAGGCGGCTGTCGGCGGCGGGTTGCTGCGCATCGTCCTGGACCTCGGCCCGGACCTCTGGCCCGCCACGGTCCCTGTGCTCTGGGGGCTGGCCGCTCTGACCATGCTGGCCGCCAATCTGGCCGCCCTGGCCCAGGACAGCCTCAAGCGCATGCTCGGTTTTTCCTCGGCCGCGCACATGGGCTATCTGCTCATGGGCGTGCTCTGCGTGAATCAGGCCGGTCCCGGCCCGATCATGTTCTACGCCGCTGCTCTGGCCGTCATGGACCTGGCCGCGTTCGGCGGGCTTTCCCTGCTGGACGACGGGACCGAGCCCGTGGACACCCTTGCCTCCCTGCGCGGTCTGGGCCGCTCCCGCCCCTGGGCCGCCGGGCTGCTGGCCGCCGGGCTGGCCGCGCTGGCCGGGCTGCCGCCCACCGCCGGATTCACCGGCAAGCTGCTTCTCTTCCGGGCGACCATCATGGGCGGCTACAACTGGCTCGGCGTCATCGGCATTCTGGGCGCGGCCTTGTCCGTGTTCTACTACCTGCGCCCTCTGGTCGCCCTCTATCTGCGCGAGGGAGACCAGCCATCAACCCGGGAGCGCCTGACCGTTGCGGGCGGCGTGGCCATCTTCCTGCTCCTCCTCGCTCTCGTCGGCCTGGGGTTGGCCCCCTCTCCCATCCTGCAGTTGATTCCCTAGACTCCGATTTCGCGTTTGCAACGCGTGTAACCGAACACAAAAAAGGGCGGCCCCTCATGGGACCGCCCTTGTTGCGTCTAACGGAAGTCGACTAGAAGTCGCCGTCGATGTCGGCCACGCCGACCACCTTGTGGTTGACGAATTCCTTGATGCCCAGGTCGAGCAGTTCACGGCCGAAACCGGAATTGCGGATGCCGCCGAACGGGATGTCCGCCTTGACCATGGTCGGATGGTTGACGAAGACCATGCCGGTGGAGATCTTGCGGGCCACTTCCTCGCCGTGCTTCAGGTCGGTGGTGAAGACCGAACCGCCCAGTCCGAACGGGCTGTCGTTGGCGATGGCTACGGCGTCTTCCTCGTCCTTGGCGCGGAACAGCATGGACACCGGGCCGAAGAACTCCCAGTAGCGGGCCGGGTTGTCCACGCCCACGTTTTCCAGGATGGTCGGCTGCACAAAGGCGCCGGTCTCCGGGACCTTGGGGCCGACTTCGGTGGCGGTGGCGCCGTGCTTTACGGCCTCGGCGATCCTCTTCTTCAACTGGTCGGCGGCCTCCTGGGAGGACAGCGGAGCCAGAGTGGTTTCGGGATCAAAGGGGTCACCGGCCTTGAGGCCTTCAACGCCCTTGATGTACTTCTCGCGGTAGCGGTCGTACAGCTCGTCCACGATGATCATACGCTTGGAAGAGCAGCACACCTGGCCGCCGTTCCAGTGACGACCGAACACGCCCCACTTGACCGTCTTGTCCAGATCGGCATCGGCCAGGACCACGAAGGCGTCGTTGCCGCCCAACTCCAGGGTGGACTTCTTCAGCGCCTTGGAAGCCTGGGTGGAGACCACCGCGCCGGCCTTTTCGGAACCGGTCAGGGCCACGCCGCGCACACGAGCGTCGTTGATGATCAGCTCCAGCTGGTCGCGAGTGGCGTAAAGATTGGTGAACGCTCCGAAGGGCAGGCCGGCTTCGATCATCAGCTTTTCCATGGCGGCAGCGGACTGGGGCACGATGGAGGCGTGCTTGAGCAGCAGGGTGTTACCAGCGGATAGCTGGGGGGCGATGATACGGGCGACCTGGTAGTACGGGAAGTTCCAGGGCTCGATGGCCAGCAGCACGCCGAGCGGCTCGGTCAGCAGATGGTACTCGCCCTTGGTGGCCGGGTCCACGTCCAGCTTGCGCGGGGCCAGTTGGGCTTCGGCATGCTTGGCGTAGTAGTCGAAGATGTCGGCGGACAGGTCCACCTCGGCCTCGGCCTCGGCCGTGACCTTGCCCATCTCCAGAGTCAGGAGCCGGGCGTACTCGGACTTTTCCTTGCGCAGGATTTCGGCGGCCTTGTGCATGACCGCTGCGCGCTCGGCAAAGGAGGTATTCCTCCAGGATTCAAACGCGCTTTGGGCGTCGTCCAGGGCCTTGCGGACCTGATCGTCGGTGGCGAACTCAAAGGTGGCAACGGTTTCGCCGGAAAACGGATTGACTGTGGCGTAACTCATAATGGAACTCCTTAGGGCGTTTTGCGCCCGCTATCGGCAGCGCGGCCAGGGATTCTATAGTTGAGCGAAAGAGTCCGGAAACGGAACGTTTCGCCGAATCATTCCCCGATGCCTGCATACTGCCTTGTATGCTGCCCGGACACTCGGTCCGGAATGGGAAAACTACAATGCTTGAGTCGGATTTCAACCAATGCCCGTGGATCGATGCATTCGGCTTCAGGTATGTAGTTGTCAATAAAAAGGACAATCAACTTGGTACATTAATAACATTTTAATAATGATTGTCAACATCCCTACGCAAAAAAAAGAGCAACATTTCCCTCACCGGCATAAGGCGGGTACACGCCAAGACCCCAAAATTTCGAACCAAACCAATTCGCGTCAGGACGGTTCCGGCAGCAACTCGACGCGCACCCGCAACCCCAAAGCGAGACGGGACTCCGAAGTCCGGCAGTGGGCCTCGACCAGAGGAAAGGACGGGTCTTCTTCAAGGCGCAGCAGATAGCGAACGTAGGGTCCCATGAACAGGGCTTCGGCCACACGGAAAGGGCCACTCTCATCCGGGACGGGACGTATGCGCTCCGGCCGGAGGATCAACAGGAAATCGTGCGCGATACGGGCCTGAGGTCCGAAGAGTGCTGCCGCCCGCTCACCCTGCTCCCCATCGAAGCAATTGGCGCTGCCCAGGAACCCGGCGGCAAAGGCCGAGACCGGATGACGGTACAAATCTTCGGGCGCCCCCTCCTGTTCCAGCCGCGCGTCTCGCATGAGCACGATCCGGTCGGCCAGGGCAAACGCCTCCTCCTTGTCATGGGTAACAAAGACCGTGGTGATGCCGAGCCGAGCGCGCAACTCCGCCAATTCAAAACGCATGGCCTCGCGCAACCGGGCGTCCAGGTTGGAAAACGGTTCGTCCAGCAACAGTGCGTCCGGCCCGGTGACCAGGGCACGGGCAAGAGCCACCCGCTGCTGCTCCCCGCCGGACAGCTCGTGCACCCGGCGGCCGCCATACCCTTCGAGCCGTACCATTGTCAGGGCGCTTCGGGCCGCCTCGCGGACCGCGGCATCATTCATGCCGCCACGACTACGCAGCCCGTAGGCCACGTTATCGAACACGTTCATGTGCGGGAACAGAGCGTAATTCTGAAAGACGAATCCGAGGTTGCGCTGCTGCGGCGGCAACCCGCGCATGTCCCGGCCCCGAATGGTAATGGTTCCCTGATCGGGCTGCTCCAGACCGGCGATGAGCCGCAGAGTGGTGGACTTGCCGCACCCGGAGGGGCCGAGCAGGCAGCAAAGTTCGCCGGGCGCGAAGCGCACGGTCAGTCCGTCAACGGCCGGGGTCCCGGCATAGGTCTTGGTCACACCGGTCAGCTCGATTTCGGCTCCGGCCGGACAGGGGCTTGAACTAGCGGATGTCATGGCGTTTCCCGTTTCGCATAGAGGCCAGCATGATGAGCGCCGCGCCCGCGCCCGCCATGGCCAGCATGATGGTGGAAAAGGCGGCGGCCTGGCCGACTTCGCCCCGGACCACGGCCTCGAACACGTCAACGGACAACAGGCGCGTGCCCGGCGTGATGATGAAGATGATCGACCCCAACGCCTGAACCGAGGTGACGAAGGCGTACAGCCCGCCCGCCAGCATGGCCGTGCGCACCGAGGGCAGAACCACCTTCAGGAAGGTGCGCAGACGCGAGGCTCCCAGACAAAGGGAGGCCTCCTCCTGGGCGCGGTCCTGCCGGGCCAGCACCGAGGCCCCGGCGCGCAACCCCATGGGCAGTTTGCGGATGACCAGGTTGAGCACCACGATGGCCCAGGTCCCGGTCAACAGCAGCGGCGGACGGTTGAAGGCCAGGGCGTAGCCCACACCGATGAAAGTGCCGGGTACGGCGAACGGCAGGGTCGCCAGGACGTCCAACGCCCGCGCGCCCGGTATGCGCACTCTTTTTATCAGATAGGCAAGGACCTGCCCGCCCAGCGCCGACAGCAACCCCACGGCCAGAGAAAAGACCAGGGTGTTGCGTGCGCTGGCAAAACCGCGCGTGAACACCGCCTCGAAATACGTGAGCGTGGGCGCAAGCCCTGCTCCCGCGCTACGGGTGAAGGCGGCCAGAAGCACGGCTCCGAGCAGGGCGAGCATGAACAGGGAAAAAAGCAGGCAGATTAGCCATACCGCCCTGCCCGGCCAGCCCAGATCGAGCCGGGCCACGGGGCGTGACTGATCCATAATCCTGTCCCGGCCGAACCGCGATTCCAGTCTGCCGTAGCCCGCATAGGCCAGCAGGCAGAACCCCAGCAGGATGACGTTCAGAGCCGAGGCAGTGGACGGATCGTACCGCCCGATCAGCTGGGTGTACGAGGCCGAGGCCAGGGTGTCGAAAGGCCCGCCGACAACCAGCGGGGTACCGAAGTCCGACATGGAGTGCATGAAGTTGAGCAGAAACGCGGCCGCGCCCAGCGGTGAGGCCAGGGCCAGAGTGATGGTCCGCAGCACCCGCCACGGCTTCGCGCCGAGGCTCCCGGCCGCCTCTTCTAGGGCCGGGTCGATGGTCCGCAGAGCGGCCAGGGACAGGAGAAAGGCCGTGGTGGTCTGGTCCACGGACTGCAGCACGATCACACTCTTCCAGCTGTACACATCCCATGAAATGTGCAGCCACCGATAGGTTATCAATCCATTGCGCCCGAAGAGAAAAATATAGGCGATGGAGGTCACGAAACCGGGCAGGATAATGGGCAGCAGCGCGGTCGCGCCCATGAGTTTTCTGAGCGGCGCGCTGGTCTTGGCGACCACCACGGCCATGGCTCCGCCCATGAGCGAGGCGAGCAGCGAGCCGGTCAGGGCCACGCCCAGGCTAGAGCCCACCACCTTCCCCAGGCGCGGTCCGGCCCACAGCCCAGCATAGGCCGAAAGCCCCCACTCGCCCCCGGGGCGAATGCTCTCAAGGAGCACGGTCAGCGCCGGGTAGCCGACAAGCAACAGGAGCACGGCAAAGACCGCGCAGGAGAGCAGGTATCCCCGATTCGACCGGGGTGAGGGGTGCGGCTCGGGCATGGCCGGTTAAAACCTCGACAGAAACGGCACGGGCCTCCGCATGGTTGCCGGAGGCCCGTGTCATGGCTTTATTGATACTTGGGGAACAGCTTGTTGAACTCTGCGACCACCCGTTCGCGCTCGTTGCCCCAGCGCAGGATGTCGTAAGCCACCAGCTTGAGGTCGGACAGCTTGGGCACGCCGGGCAGGGGCTCGACGTCCGTGGTCGGCACGCGGGGCGAGGCCTGCATGAGGACCTTCTGGCCCTCGGGGCTGAGGCACCAGTCCACGAACTTCCTGGCGTTCTCCGGGTGCTTGGCGTTCGCGATGATCGACACCGGCGAAGGCCAGGCCAGCACGCCGTCGGACGGGTAGACCACGGCCAGCGGCGCGTCCGGATTCTTGTTGGCCAGGATATGCGGGTCCGGGGCGATACCCACGGAGAATTCGCCGGACAATGCCATCTTGCCCGGAGCCGAACCGCTCTTGGTCAGAAAGGGAATGTTGGCGTAGAGCTTTTCCAGAAAAGGCCAGCCCGCCTTCTCTCCCTTGATCTGGAGCACACCGGAAACCGTGGTGTAAGCAGTGCCCGAGGTATTCAGGTTGGAGGCCGAGACCTCATCACGGTAATCCGGCGAGGCAAGAGCCTCCCAGGTCATGGGGACGGCCAGCCCCTTGCCGGTCAGCCGGTCGGTGTTGGCCAGGAACCCGACCACCACCAGGGAAACGCCGGTCCAGTAGCCGTCCGGGTCCTTGAAGGCCTTGTCCACGCGGCTGGCGTTGGGAGCCTTGAACGGTGCGGTCAGTCCTTCCTTCTTGGCCTGGATAAAGGCGTCGGATCCGCCGCCGAACCAGACGTCCGCGCCGGGGTTGGACTTTTCGGCACGGAGCCGGGTGAGCACCTCGCCCGACGACATGGTCAGATACTCCACCTTGATACCGGTGGCGGCCTCGAACTTCTGGGCGATGACCTCGGGTCCGCCGTAGGCCACATACATGGTCAGCGTCTTTTCCTCTGCCCGGGCAACGCCCGACGCCAAGCCGAACACCACCGTGAGGGCCATAAGCCAGCCCGCGAATTTCAGTGTGCGCATCTCGTACTCCAACTCCTTGAGGTTCATGCAGGACTTTTCCACTTGTGGGCGAATCCTATAGGAATCGGCAGACTGCGGACAATTGTTAACAGTTATAAATCAGGCGGTAAAAATAGACTTGATCTATATCCGAGCACTCATTACCGACCGCCAGCGTCGATCTCCTCCCAGAGGTTGACTTCGGTGGGGCAGGCCTGGAGATCGACTGTGGCTTCGTGCATGGCGGCCATGTGGGGTGAACGGCCGTGCGCTTCGAGGTGGGCCGGGCTCTCCCATATTTCATAAAACAGAAAGGTATTGCCGTAGCCGGAGCGGTGCAGGTCGTAACGCAGACAGCCGTCCTCGTCACGGACCGTCGGTATCACCTTGCGCAGCTCTTTTTCCATGGCCGCCTCGCAGCCGTCCTTGGCCATGATCACGGCCGTTACATAGGTCTTTGCCATTTTTCACTCCTTGTTGATCGCCCCGGGGGAACTCCCCGTGGGCCGGGTCAGCCTAGCTCACCGCAGGCGGCCGGGCAACCGGTGTACAATCATTTTTTGCGCCGGATGAAAAACCGTGTAACCGCAGTGGCGTGCATGGCGATGTTACCACTGTGGGCGGCGCGTTTCCCGCCCCACGGGTTTCCGGGCGGTCCGGCGCCGGACGCGGCGTCCCTCCCCCCCGGCCGGAGGCCCACGTTCTTTCGATCCGGTAATCACTACGGCACGGGGCACCGTCTCCCGCCCCACCATGGCGAAGGATCGATCTCCCCAGGGGCCGCGCCCGGCGCGGCCCCTCCTCGGGGAACCGGGCGCGGTTCACCTTGTGGCTCCGCGCCGCATAAGGCATGCTGCGGACATTGACGGCACTTTAACGAAACAGGGTCAGATGCCCGTACACATGGACGACGCAGAGGTCATCGAGCGTATTCTTGATGGCGACCGGGACGCTTTCGCGCTCCTGCTCAAGCGGCACGAGAGTCATGTCTCCCGGCTGGTGGCTGCGCATGTGCCTGCCGACCAGGTTGCCGAAGTCGCGCATGAGGCGTTCATCAGAGCGTACAAGGGGTTGTCGGGATACCGCCCGATCAAGCCTTTCCGCAACTGGTTGACCACCGTCACCCTGCGCTGCTGCAAGGACTACTGGCGCAGGTCGTACCGGAACAAGGAAGCTCCGGTATGTGAATTGAGCGAGGACGGCCAGCGTTGGTTGGACACGGCCATGGCGGCGGCCTCGACAGAGGAATTCGAAACCCTGGCTCAACGCCGCGAGCTGGGTGAGATATTGGATGCGGTACTGGACATGCTTTCGCCTCTTGACCGAATGGTCATGACCTTAAGCTATCTGGAGGAACGGCCGACCAAAGAGACGGCCGAGATGCTCGGCATCAGCGTGCCCAACGTCAAGGTGCGGGCCTTCCGGGCCAAACGTAAACTCATAGGTTTTCTCAAACGCTACGGCATCCAAGGAGAGGAGCATGAAGCGTAGATACACCACCAGGAATTTTCACACTCTGCTCACAGAAATACATACGGCCCGTCCGGGCTGGCAGCCCGACCAGAGATGGCGCGACGCCGTTCTGGATGAGACGGCCCGCCTGCACGCCTCGGCCATGGCCCAGGCACTGGACCGTTTGGCGCCTCGCTTCACGCTGGCTGCCGCGGCCGTGTCCGGCGTGAGTCTGCTGACCTCTTTCTGGGTCCTCAGCGACCTGTCCACACGCATTCTCTCGGCCCTGACCAGTCAGGCGCTCCAATTCGGCGCGCCCGGCCTCGGCATATAAGGAGCAGGCCATGCGCAATTGGAAGATATGGACTGCTTTCATGGCGGTGTTTCTGGCAGGGGCTCTGTCCGGAGTCGCCGGAACCGGCCTGTTTATCAAGATGCATTTCGCCCCGCCGCCGGACCGCGATACCTTCCGGGCGGAGATGGCCGAGAGGGTCTCCTCCACCCTGACCCACGAGCTGGACCTGACCGATGAAACGGCCAAGGCGGTCCGCGCCGAAGTCGTCGACACCCTGGACCAGTTGGAAGCCGTGCACGCCGACCTCCGTCCGCGAGCCCGAGCCATCATCGAAGACGGCATTCTGCGGGTGAAGAGCCACCTCAACGAGACCCAAAAGGATGGCCTCGACGAGTTGATCAAGCAAAATCGGGAACGCCCGTTCAGCCTGTTCCGCTTGCCGCCTCCGCCTCCGCCGCCCCCCTTCCCCTGAGTCGGTGCAAAACCACACTCAAACACAACCCACTTGTCCACCCCGGGCAAACTTGATAGGTGTCTGATTCCAGTAGGCATCTGTTTGCAGGCTTCGGGGTAGGACACGCCAAGTGCCCACTCACCGCAGCCATCTGCGAAGGCTCGAAAGAAGGGCGCGTACCCCATACGTGGCATCTTCTTCCGTCCAACACAGCAGACGACGTGCCTGCGCGAAAATTCAGGGAAGCGTTTCGGCACCGGTGTGTCGCTTGGTCTTCAAAACCAATGTGTGGCAGTGATGTCACGGGCAGGTTCGACTCCTGTACGCTTCCGCCAATATTATCAATAATTTTAAGCACTTACGTGACTTAAAAAGGGTCAACACCCTCGAAATGGTCCATTTTTGCACCGCAAATTTGGACCATTTTTGGTCCACAAGACCATGAGTTTCGACTCAGAGGAGGGTGTAAATGTCCCATCTCATCCAGCACGGCGGGAACTACTTTTTCCGCTACCGCTTCTCCCCCAATCTGGAATCAGTCCTCGGCTTGTCCGTCTTCAAATTGAGTTTGAAAACAGGCAGCAAACGGGATGCCCAACGAAGGGCAAAAAGGCTCAACAAAGTCCTCCAAGCCCTGCTTGATCCTGCTCACCCTCCAGTCATTTCTGGGGATGATCTGAGGCGAATCCTCACGAACATCATCGATCAAGCCGAGGCAAACACTGCTTCTGGCAAACCGAAAGAGTCCCCAGACACATCGCCAAAGCTATCCGACTTGATCGCCGAGTACTTGGAGACGGTGATTTCCAAGAAGACCAGAGGCACTCAAGATAAATACGGATACGCGCTTCAAGAATTCATTGAAGCGGTCGGCAACAAGCCGATCAGCATGGTTGGACACAAGGACGCACGACTCTACGCCGAGGCGCTGGGCAAGGTACCGCCAAACTACAGAAAGCACTTCATTGGCAAGACAATCCGGGAAGTTGCTGCGCTCTCCCACAAGAGGGTTACCTCACCCCGAACCATCAACGACAAAGTAGGTGTCCTAGGCCGGTTCTTCACTTGGTGCATCAACCAAGGCCACATCGAAACGAATTACGCACAGGGCAAGAAAGTTCAGGGCGGCAAACCGGGATTCTCGACGCATGAGCCGTACACGCTGAACGATCTCCGGGGAATGTTCTCACACTCTCTTTATGTCGATGACAGGCATTGGAAAGCTTTCAAGTTCTGGTTGCCACTACTCGGCCTTTTCACGGGCGCAAGGCTCTCTGAACTCTGCCAAGCATACTGCAAGGACATCGTCCAGATCGACGGCATCTGGTGCCTTCATATCCGACCAAGCCAAAAGGACGAAAATACCCACCTGAAAACACGCAACGCAAACAGAATCGTGCCTCTTCACCCTGTTCTAGTCTCCGATCTCGGCTTTGTTGAGTTCGTGAACCGAGTACGGAGGACAAGGGCTAAACGGATATTTCCAGACTGCAAACCGTATCGGGGAAAATACGGCAAAGACGCCTCCGCATGGTTCAATGACCGATTCAAGCCAAAGATCAAAATCACTCTTCCGCGCCACGGCTTCAAGAAGGATTTCCATTCGTTTCGGGTGACCTTCATCAACACAGCCAAACAAGCCGGGGCTGATATCAGGATGATTGAGGAAACGGCTGGTCATTCTGACTCCACAGGCCAGCGACAACAAAGCATGAGCGGCGACTACTACGCTTCTCCGTACAATGTACGAACGAGATATGAAGGCGTGATCCTGAAAATCTCGTATGACATCGACTTCGCTCCTCTGGCGAGTAGCCATTGGAGTTTAAACAAACGGTGACCGCCTCAGTTGGCGATTGCATATCCACATCAACCTCTACCCAAAGGACTTACTCCAATGAATATCTCTATTCGCATTGAACCGGCTGATTATGTGTCTCGTGTTGACTCCGTTCTGCTCGACCAAGAACGCGACCTCTTTTACTGTTCCGAGACCGGCGGAACGATCACCATGAACGATGACGGGCTGGCTTGCTCTGTTGTGAAGTACTAGTCCTGAATCGGGCTGGAAGTGTTGCCCCGGTACCTCATAGTGGGTGCCGGGGCATTTGTGGGATGGCTTTTTGCGTCTGAGGTCCCTCCCTGTATTAAAGCCAAGCAGTTACGATAGTTTGTTATGCTTACTCCATCGCTCTGCCTGTGGTTGATCTAGGCATCTACCGGTTCCAGAGTTTGTATTAACAACGGTTAAGGGATTGTCTTTTGAGAGGTCAATAACCGCATTTGAACCACAGTTCATACACGTTATGCGCCATACGTTTCCCTCTTTCCTCCATTCTCCCATTGCTTTGTGTTGTGGAGCATTGAGTTCTATCTCAGCCTGTTTTTTCAACTCTTCTATCTGATTATCCACGATAAATCTCCTCTGTGAAGGCGTGATACACCCGATGAAGTTGGCAATCAACCTATGCGTAGAACTTCGGGGCTGTGATGATGCAGAGATCAGGTTCGCTGACGACGAAGCAGTAGGGATTTCTACGGGTATTGCCCGTGTTAATCTGAAGCCTCTATTTCTCGTCATCGTCAAGGTCTCGAAGCGTTCGGTTATTCCAATGGCCCTCTTGTTGAGGGGCATTGGCGCATGGCCTCTTCCTTGCGGGACTTGCCGATCAAGGCTAGAGGTCGGGATCGTTGACGATGGTGCGATTCGGGTCCCTTCCCGTCTGGTGCTGTCTCCAATGACCGTATAGTATACGGCCATAAACTCGTCATCATCGAGCACTTTGCGGGACTTGCCGATCAGGGCGTAGGCCGGGTTCGTTGACGACAAGCCGCATGGGGTTGCCACGGCTAGGACTATTGCCAATGACTCTGTAGTACAGAGTCATTCTTTCGTCCTCGTCGAGATCGGTGATCAGATTGTTGGTCTGAATCTCTTAACCTGTATGCCCATGAGCCAACCCGACATCATGTCGAGCGGGATCATGTAGGCGTTCTGGTCTCCGCCATCGTAAGGGATTGTGATAACACAACCCCTCGGAGACAGGCTTTCATCCTTTATTATCTTGGTGTACTGGCTGGGCCAATTGATACCCATCGCATCGTAGATGTGCTTGACGGAGACGTAGTTCTCCTCGCCTTCCAGCACGGCCACCAGAATCGGAGCAGCGAAAACCATCACATCTTCGTGGCGGTTCACCGCCGGAAGGGATTGTGATCACCACACCTCCTTCACTTAGTATCTTGTCGATGGAGACATCATGGCTGTGCACGGAAAGCCCTCGACGCCACGGAGAGAGATATCTGTTGCCGCCGTCCTTGCGGATGGCCGGGAGGACGGCCTTGGTGACCCAGTCCTGAAACGGCTTGGCGTCGGGCTTGTCGGACTTCATGACCAGCTTGTAGAGGCCGGATTCGGAGATCATGGAGAGTCCACGGTTGGGAATCCTAAGAGATGAAACTTCGCTCTTAACCTTGGAGTACAGCAGGTGCGCCTTTTCGGAATCGTCGTGCTTGGTGGATCGAATGACCAGTTGGTAGAAGCTCAAACTAGTTGAAGGCAATCCGTACACGACAGAGAATGCAAAGAGCAAACTTTCTGCTCCTAACCACGGAGTACATCAGGTTTCACCTTGTCGGTGTCGTCGAGCAAACTGAAGTGATGACCAGCTTGTAGAGGCTGGATTCGCTGATGAAATTAAGGCCTCGGTTGGGAATGCTAAGGCTTATTCCGTAAGCCTTAGCCTTGAGCGCACTCTGCTTGATGTGCATGCGCTCGTCGTCGAACATGTAGTTCTTGGTCGAAGGCTTGCCCTTGAGACCAAGCATGTTCATCATGTCAATGACATGCACTTGTCCTGTCGCTCAAATTTCGATTCTGGTGCGTTTTCGAGTTTTTGTAACACGATTTATCACGATCGTGGCACAAAATCATTTACGGGGCAATTCTGAGCGAATTCTTGGCATGCTGGCGGCAGCCATGAATCCATTTTTTTGCTGGGATATTGATATGTGTCTGTTGCACCTCTCTGTGGGCAACTTGTTTTGTAGCTGGGATGGTCTGTCTTCTTGTGTGGAAGACTGTTTTGTGCGCTGGATCTTGTCTGTTCTCTGTTTCCAAAGAGGCTGTCGAAGACGACGGTGCGAAGTACCTTCGGCACAAATGTGCCGAAAACAGCTTTTAAATGCTTCAAACTGCATTTTTCCAGAAAAGGTATCACAAGCGTCTATTTTTCTATTTATTATTTTTCATTTTAAATGGAATTTACTTTTTTATTTTCTCTACATTGTAAACAATAATATAAATATATAATAAATAGACGCTTGTGATACCCTCTCTAGAACGCGTCAAACGAGGTTTCTTGCTTTCATAATCCGGGCATGGCTCCAGTGCCTCTTGATCGTCGCAATGCCATACCCAGAACGCTCGGCAACCGCCTTCTGTGTTGGTTTGCTCCCCTCCTCAAGGAGAGATTCAATCGCCAGTTCCATGTCTGGGATCGTGCCGTGTTCGACTTCCCGTTTCCGTTGCGCCCCTCTGGCCTTCCCTGCCTTGATGACTGACTGCTCTTTGTTGGTCTTGGCGATCTCACAATACGCCGAAACCAAGTCGCCGGGGTAGAACACCCTCTGGCTGACACCAAGGACCACGCCACAACCAAGGAGCGGATTCGGGAACCAATCCGACAGCCTCTTTGCTCCTGTAAGCTTTCGGAAATGGTCTTGGCACCGCATGTACTGGCTCCAGTGCGCCGAGGCCTCTACGGCCCGATTCTGGGCGATTTCAAGAGGATGCTGATTGACGATCTCTCCGACGACTTCCCCGCCTCTCGCTTCGACCTCGGCCAGCAGATAAACGAAGTAAACGTCATCACCGTCTTGGACTTTGAGGGTTGGTTCCGGCACACAAGGCTGGGTTGGCTGGGCAGATTCGTCGTACACGAGAATGAAAGCCCGATGGACAGGCCCGATGTTGGCTTCCAGTTCCCTCTCCTTGGCAAGCTCCTCGGAGTCAAAGGCATGTTCAAGGGTAGATCGGGTCGCCAGCATGCAAAGTCGCTTCAAGTCATCATCGGTCATGGGGGTTCCTTCAAAAACACCCCGGCATGCACCGAAGCACATGCTGGGGTGGGTGGATTGGGTTAACGAATCGAGGCAGCGTAATGCGCTGCGGCCTGGGCTTCAAGCCTGTTGGCCAACTCAGGGTCGATGCTGCGGATTCGCTTCTGCTCGGTCACGTCCCGGTTGATCCACGGGTTACCACCACGTCCAGTGTCGATCTTCAGCCCCTGCACCTCCATTGCCTTTCGGGCCGCAACGGGGTCTTTCTTGTAGAGTGCGCCGATCTCGGTCATGGACATCTGTTTGGCCTCGGTCGTGACCTTCTGCTCTTTGACTTGGGCCTCGACCTTCTGGACAGCTTCCACGAGCTTGTCGAGGTTCTGAACCTGTCCAGACAGGCTGCTTACTTCGCCGCCGAGAGCCTTGAAGAAGACACGGTCCTCGACGTGTTGCAGTTCGATGGTGGAGACCTTGTGAGTCAGTGCGGCCAGAGCGGCCTTCAGTTCAGAGATTTGCTTTTCCATGTTAGTTTCCCTCCGGGAAGAGAAGTTTGTATGCCGCCTTGTAGACAGCAGAGTGATTACCGCCGAAGCGGCGTTTCAGTGCCTCAATAAGCTTCCCGACTTGGTCGAGGTTCATTGAGGCGGGGACACAAAAAAGGCAAAGTATCCCTGAAAGCAGGAGCACTTCGCCTTGGTTGATCATTCGGATCAACTCGGCTTGATCGTCTGGGAGGTCTACTGGTCTCAGGTGGACATCGACGGGGTCGTAGTCTTGCGCGTTCTGGACAAGATCATGATCAACCGAGACACACTGCCAGACGAACATCGGGGGCTGATTCTTGATTACGAGTTCATTGCAGTCCTTCTGCAATTTCCGCAATCTCATCGTCATTTCCGACATGAGTCTGGCCCTCCTTGAGCATTGCGATCTGGGCTTCCAGTTCTTCGATGGAGCGAACAGTCTTGATCTTCTCCATCATCGAGAACATCTCACGCAAAACGTATGTGTACTTGCTTCCATCGTTCACGGGGATTTCGGCATTTCGCATGAGTCTGTAGATTTTCCCGACCTCGGCTGCTACATTATCCAGTGTGGATAGGTCAGGTCTGTAGCGGGTTTTCTTCGTGGGCATTGTGTTTGCTCCTGTGTGCTGGGATGGGGCAAAACCGGGGGTAAGGGGTCAAAAATTTTGGGCGACACGCGGTGCCCTGTCTCCTGCGGCTCCTTACCACGAGGGGGAGTAAGCGTGATTGCATTGCGGCTCTAGGCTTCTCGATTAAACGAACCATGCACAACCACAGCTACTCTTGCCCCCAGCACATCTGTTACTCGTTCTCGTATCGCTGGAACGGGTCGATCTGAAATCCGCCGACTTCCTCTTCCCATTCGGGCAGCTTCTCTCGAAGTGCAGCTTGCACGAGCTTGCTAAAAGGACAGCCAAGCTGCTCGGCGATGTTGGCGGTTCGGACCGCCATCCAGCGGGGCATGCTGACATGCTTGGACTCAGACACATTCGGGTTGCGGATCGGCATTTGGGACTCCTAGGGGTTGAAGGTTTGTGCTTGCATGCTGACAGCCATTGCGAGTTCAGCACCTTTGCGGGGATCGTGGGCGGCTGTGGACTCAATCCAATCCTTGAGATGTAACAAGGCGAAGTTCACGACGGCAGACTTGCTCAGACCATAAGTCGCGCTGAATGCATCGATGAACTCCAGCACCTGTGGCTTGAGTCGGTGATTCCTGCTCACTACTTTGTTGGGATCACTCATGTTCTCTACTCCTGTATTGTTGTTCCACTGCGGAACACCGAAGGCCAAATGAGAAAGGGCAGCCCTGTTGTGGACTGCCCTTTCTCGGACCCGGAGCACCGAATGGAATTTCCGTTTGTTACATAAGCTTTATACGCTTGAGGCTTCCGTTTTTCCACGGGGCGGGAATCGCACTGCCCAAATTCCGTTGGCAGCCGTGGTTTTGCGGGGTAAAAAAATATTTTCATTCCCCCGGTGATTTGCCCCGTAAACATCCTCTCGACAGGGGCGATCGGAAGGCCGGTTCGTCTCGGCCACACTGTACTACTCGCGCCAGCAACGGATTTTTCCACGAGGCAAACACGAAAAAGCCCCGGAACCGTTGTGGCTCTAGGACAAATTTTTTTGCTGCTTACAATTCTCAGCCCCGACTCCTGCCCAGATCGCCCACTTGAACCGATTGGATGATCTCGCTCGGTTTTCGTCGCGTACACGGCTCGTTGAGGCCAAACAGTTTGCCTGAGAACAACATGGCAAATCGTGGCAAACCTCTTGCTTTTATTAGTTTTCTGGTGATATAAATTCCCGTTATTCAAAGCACCGACCAACGACAACAGGGATATCCAGATGAAATGGAAAAGCGAGCATGCCCAGCTACTCATGAAGCGGAAAGACGCCATCAACCTTCTTCCCAATGTGAAACCCAGAAAGGCCAAATGGCTTCTGGATGACATCCAAAATCATTTCTTCAATTTCATTGTTGCCGAGGTATTCGACAAGGAAGAAAGTGAGCCTGAACCATATGAAATCAACGGGATTTCTATCACAGAGTCCGATTTCAATCAGATGATAATCAAAGTTGACGATTATTGGGGAGAAGTAGACTACATCACTCCAGAGGGTGCTGATATTCTTCTCAGAATGTACCGAAAGGGATGCTTCGAACTCAAAAAGAAGAGTGAGGGGTACGGAGACACGCAAAAGCTGGAGGAATACGCAGCTAGCGGGGAAGGATTGCTACAACGACATGCAGCAAACAAAGAGCGCAAGGCGCAACAGGACGCACAAGAACTTCATTGGAAAGAACACCCGGAAGAGCTTCCCGAAGACAAGTTTACTCCGTCACGCCTCAACGACATCATGTGGTATCACGGTGTCAAAGGCATGCATTCCAGCATGAAGATTGGCGGCATCACCGTGACCAAGGAAGTGTTGCAGTACAGCAGCAACAGCGGCAAGTCTCACGACAATGAAGTCATTCTCAAATGGACAGGAAGTGACGGAACCCTCCATGAAAAGGTTCTGCGGCACAGTTCGTACCAGCACAACCGGCGCAATGATGAGGATCGCAACTGGGGACTTCCAGATTAGATTGCCCCTGCTACGCATTCTGAGGGAGACCGTCTGCCGAGACACACGGGCCTTTTCATTTTCCCTTGAATTCTTCTGGGATGGCTGGAGTTGCCATTTTGTAGGCGACCTCAAGGCACCATTCTAGAATGCCGCTCTTACTCTCTTCGGGCATGATCAGCTCGAAATACTCCAGCCTCTCCGAGGCCTCCTTGCCCAACGTCACCCGGAATTGTTTCCGGCCCGTTTTTTTGAGCCTCTTCTGGTATTCCTGCTGCCTCTCTGCTGCTGTCTTGGACATGGTTTCTCCGTTAGGCCTCACACTTCGTCTCGTTGATTGTGAGACATTTTTGTTGTCGGACAGCGTGAGGTCTCACGAGACAAGGTAAAAGTCAACATACCGCAGTTAAATAGAAAATTTGTGAGGCCTGACTACTCAAGACGCGTTAGGCCTGATTTTGAAATCTCGTGAGGTCTCACGCTTGACAAATACACCAGATAGGTCATATCAAATTCCCTAACGAACATAAGCGAATTTGGTAACAGCCAACAAGGACGAATCCCATGAACGGCAATTTCATCTCCTACCTCCGAGTCAGCACACAGAAGCAAGGCCGTTCTGGTCTCGGCATTGAAGCTCAACGCGAAGCCGTGACCAACTATCTCAACGGAGGCAACTGGGAGCTTCTTGGAGAGTTCGTGGAAGTCGAATCCGGCAAGAAGGCTGACCGCAAGGAGCTTGCCAAGGCTCTTGAGCGTTGCAAGCTCACGGGGGCCACTCTCGTTATCGCTAAGCTCGACCGGCTTTCCCGTGACGCACACTTTCTGCTCGGCCTTGAAAAGAGCTGTGTGAACTTTGTCTGCGCCGACATGCCGGATGCGAACAACTTCACCGTAGGCATCATGGCACTCGTCGCCCAGCAAGAGCGAGAGATGATTTCCAAACGGACTAGGGAGGCTCTGGCAGCGGCGAAAGCACGAGGCGTCAAGCTGGGCTGTCCTAACGGGGCTGCTCACCTTCGTCAGTATGGCAATGAGCTTGGGGTTAAGGCGATCAAGAGCAATGCCGACGCACGAGCCGAGTCATTGAGAGCGACCGTGGAAGATATCCAGCGAAATGGCGTTGTGTCCTTCGCCGGGATCGCGAAGGAACTGAACGCTCAGAAGATCAAGACCGCCCGTGGCGGGAAGTGGCATCCATCGAGTGTAAAGAGATTAATCGCTCGGTTTGGACAGGAAGCAACCTAGTCTTCATCCTCGTCCTCAAGGATACTCAAAGGAGTATTGTTCACGAGCATATATCCACGACCGTGCCGTTTTACCTCACCTATGCTCTGGACGCTTTTGCCATCCTTGTGTGCTTCTACAGCCGCTTCATAATGAGAGCCAGCCATCTCGATCGATATACGTCGCGGGACACCTGAACCAATATCAAGAACTGTGACTTTCCCTTTGGCTGAGTTCGGTTCTTTGTGACATTTCACAACAACACCAAGGAGATGATACTCTGGTTCTGGCTGAGTCTCACGGAAAACTCTACTAGCTTCTTCTATAACAGGAAGCGCGGCCTCGGAAATGACTACTGAGCTACCTACATCTGATCTAGACTCACGGTTTCGTGACCAAGTGATATTAACATCTAGTCCCCCACTGTCAGCAGTACGTGAGATACGTGAGATGGCGTCGCATAAGTTTGCACTGACTCCTTCAGCGACGCCATCCACAAAGGGCTTAACATCTCCAGAGTCAATAGACTCCAATGCGGCATTTCGAATTGATGTGAGCCCCTTCGATAGCATAGTCGAAACTTGACGTTCAAAAGGATCATGCACTGGTAATAATTCAAACTGCCCACTGGCAAGGGTTGGCGGGATTGGAGAAAGGACAGTCACGACGTAGCTACCTTGCTCGGTCTGTCCCATCCGAACTCTCTCCATAAAATTTTCCGCCTTTTGCGGCTTCCGAGAGGGATAAATCGCTTTCTTGGATACTGCCGAGCAGGCCGCAGCAAGCACCATATCATGTGCACCGTTGTGTAGTTCAACTACCAACGGCAATGGCAAAGTGCCATTTGCAGCTTCCGACGACCGATTCCTGATACGGAAAACGTCATAACCTGTGAAATAAAGATCACGAATGATCTCGAGCTGTGAACGCTCCTCGACTTTTTCAAGAATTTCCAAGGCCGCTGCCATGCGCACCGGATTGTCAGAAAAATCCCCACGCGGAACAAGAATATCATCCTCGCCTTTGACCCAGATAGACCCCTTCCCTCTGAAGGAATCCACCTTCTCCCACCCCTCACTTCTCAAGTAGGTGGCGAGGTCTGCCAAAGATATAGCTGCGAGAGCATTTTGATCGGTTATACGGACCTTCATGCCGCCCTCTCTGCTGCAATAGTCGTCATTATGGACATCAAGGCATCGGGCGAGAACATATTTTCTTTCGGGATATCGATCGTGATAGCGGTTTTGTTTGTTGTCGCAGGCTCCCCTTTCAAATTCACCCAATACGCACATCGGCGCAAAAGAAGGCCTTCTTGGTCCTGTTCAAGCCAGTCATCTAGGTTATCTGGCACCCCTACGACAACAAGAATTTTGGAGACGCACAAGTTGTCGTCACGCAAGTCGTTGTAATTCTTGATACTAGTAAGAACGAACTTGAAGCAATCATCACTGTCCGTCAAGTTCTGGGTACACTTCACCTGCATATCGACTTGAGGATATCCGGGCATTTTATATTTCAACGAGCAATCCACGCTATCATCGTCCACGGCCCAGCGGGTGATGTTGCAACCCGTCTTGGCAGCCACAGCAGAAATATATGCCAGGCTGAATTGTTCTTTTTGATGTGTCTCGTACATGGCGTGTGATGTGGTTGAATTTCGAAAGCTGTAGCAAAACACTGGAGCCGATGCAATGGGCATGAGGAAAAAGCAGAAATGCTCGACATGAATCAAGGGCAAACCCCGTCCACATCCCCCTTGACCACTGCTCCAAGTTGTGGCGACAAATTCAAACAGATTTTCGGAGAGAACGACCTCGACAACCTGTTAAAATTGCTCTTTAAAAACTAATGCAAATCGACTTCCAATACCTAGGAGAGACGCTCTCCTCGCCTCGCTACCACGAGCACTACTAAGCCCCTCAATCGAGGGGTTTTCCATTTCTGCACCCTCTTTGTTTTCGGCACCGCCCGACAGCCCTTACCAGACCTCGAAAAACTGCACCTTGATTTTGGTCCATTTTTGGTCCATTTTGACCAAAATTCGACGTTTTCCGGGTTCACAAAAACCGGATCATTTCGTTGATAACACGGTGGAACAACTGGTGAATCTCACCAATGTAGGGCAGTGATGTCACGGGCAGGTTCGACTCCTGTACGCTTCCGCCAATCGACAATAAAAAGAGACAGTCCGAGGGCTGTCTCTTTTCTTTTAGACCGATCATTTTCGCACAAGGCACGCCTGCACGCAAAGTACACGACTTGCCGGTTGAAAGGACTATCCCTTTTTCATGCTCAACCCGATTCGCCGGCGTTGAACATCGACACTCAGCACCGTAACCTCCACCTCTCTGCCGGCGGCTACGACGTCTGACGGATCGCGGACAAAACCGTCCGAGAGCTGGCTGATATGCACAAGGCCGTCCTGATGGACGCCGATGTCGACGAAGGCACCGAACTTGGTAACGTTGGTGACGATGCCGGGCAGCCTCATGCCCTCGTGCAGATCCTTGATGTCGTTCACTCCTTCGGCAAAGGAAAACACGCTGAACTCGGCCCGTGGATCGCGCCCGGGCTTGGCCAGTTCATTCATGATATCCCGAAGGGTCGGCAGGCCGACATCCTCGGAAACATACGATTCGATGTCCACGCGGGCTCTGGAATCTGCATTAGCGACCAACTCGGCAACGGAACAGCCCGCGTCCCTGGCCATCTTTTTCACCAGATCATACCGCTCGGGGTGTACTGCGCTGCTGTCGAGAATCTCCTTGCCTTTGACCCGGAGGAATCCGGCGGCCTGCTCAAAGGCTTTGGGACCAAGCCGAGGCACCTTGAGCACTTCGCGCCGGGAAGAAAACGAGCCATTTTCGTCTCGATAGGTCACGATATTCTCGGCCAGCACCGGTCCAAGACCGGACACATGGGTAAGCAGTTCAACGCTGGCGGTGTTGAGGTCTATGCCCACCGAGTTGACGCACCGCTCCACAACGTCATCAAGCCCCTTTTTCAGGGCGGCCTGATCCACGTCGTGCTGGTACTGCCCAACCCCGATGGATTTGGGATCAATCTTGACCAGTTCGGCCAGCGGGTCCATGAGCCTGCGGCCGATGGAAACAGAGCCGCGCACGGTGAGATCGAGATCCGGGAACTCTCGCCTGGCCACTTCGGAGGCCGAGTAGATGGAGGCTCCGGATTCGTTGACCAAGACAACCGGGATACCCAGACCAAGCTCACGCACGAAGGATTCGGTCTCGCGTCCTGCCGTACCGTTGCCTATGGCTATGGCCTCGACATCATATCGTGAACAAAGATTGCGGAGTATGTGCGCCGCGTCGTCCTGCTGCTTCTTGGAGCCGGTCGGATAGATCGTGGTATGGTCCTTTAGTGCGCCCTGGGCGTCGAGAACGGTAAGCTTGGCACCTGTTCTGAAACCGGGATCAAGAGCCAGCACACGCTTCTGGCCAAGCGGGGCAGCGAGCAACAGTTCTCGCAGGTTCGAGGCAAAGACGCCAATGGCTTCGGCATCCGCCCTCTTCTTGATTTCGGCGCGGACCTCGCTTTCGATAGAGGGGCGCAAAAGTCGTTTGTAGCCGTCCTCAAGGGCCAGCCTGACCTCGCGGGCATCAGGGCCGGAACCGTGAACCAGCTCGCGAACCAGCAAAGACACGCCTTCGTCGTCAGGCGGTCGCAAGGAGAGCCGGAGCACTTTTTCCTTCTCTCCCCTGAACATGGCCAAAGCCCGATGCCCCGGCACACGCACAAGCGGCTCGTCCCACTCGAACCAATCCCGAAATTTCTGTCCTTCCTCGACCATCTTCTTGATGACCTTGGATTGGAAACGGCCACGCTTCACGAACAGGACGCGGAGGGCGCCACGTATTCTGGATTGCTCACTCACATCCTCGGCGATGATGTCCCGTGCGCCGGCAAGGGCGGTCTCGACGTCGGGAACATCCTTGTCCGCGTCGACAAAACGCTTTGCCTCCGATTGGGGATTGACGCCCTCCTGCTTGAAGATCAACTCCGCCAAAGGAGCCAGGCCGCGTTCCTTGGCGATGCTCGCGCGTGTCTGACGTTTGGGACGATAGGGAAGGTATATGTCCTCCAGGATCGTCTTGTCCTTGGCGTTCTCGATGGCGATTTTGAGTTCCTCGGTGAGAAGATCCCGTTCAGCCAGGGAGGAAAGGATGGAATCGCGGCGTTTGTCCAGTTCGACCAACTCGGCGAGCCGGTCTCGGATTTTGCCCACGGCCACTTCGTCCATGCTGCCTGTGGCTTCCTTGCGATAGCGGGAGATGAAAGGAACCGTGGCTCCTTCGTCGATGAGAGAGGCCACGGCTTTTACATGCTTGTTGGAGAGCGCCAGCTCTTGCGAGATGCGCTGGATATGTTTGTCGTTCAAGCTGTTGTTCCTGTTTTTTGATACATGCGAGAGTATTACTTCACCTGGATAGAGTCTATGCCCAACGAACAGACACGCTCTCTATCATGGCCTCATTATCAGCGCCACCGTCCACAGGGTGATCGCCTCATATTGACATACTTGCCGCCCTTGCATCGTTTATCCGGCATCCCGAACATCCCTGAATAAGGATGGATTTAAGGAATCAAGACAAAGACAGGGCTGAAAACAGTCACAGCGTAAACTCTGGCAAACGGTTCCAGTACGTTGCCACTGACAGCATAAACCCTTTCATGAAGCCCGTTCTTGAGCGAAAAGCTCGATAGTCATCCCGGTACAGGCCGCATGGGCAATCTGCGCTTCGCCCATAACGGTCTGACACCGGACTCTTCATTTTTGCCAAATTATAACTCCCGGCCCGCCCTCAATCTGATACGCTTCATGCAGTATCAACCTTCAACAGTATGGAGAACCATTATGCCGAATATGGACTACCCCGGACCCTGTCCAAGCTGTATGGGAATCGATGGTTGCCCGACCGACGCAGGCAAGCAGGAGGCTGTGGCCCACTACTGCAAGGGACTCGAAATGGAACTCAACACATGGAAGGCCCGTCTCTATGATGTCCTGGCCTCCGACAAGAGCGAGAACCTCGCCGACGAGATCATTATGATCAAGTCTACAGTCAAGGAAATCCAAGCTATTGCGGACCAAATGCAGGGCACCTGCCCCAGCAGCCTGGGTGAACAGGAAAAAATCATCGGCGGCAAGCTGGAAGACCTGCGAGTACACTACACGAAGGCCCTCGAAGTCATCGCCCCCGGCTGGTTTGGAGGATAGATCATGCCCTTTGCGGCAAACAACAAGGCCACCTGATTCAGGTGGCTTTTTTATTGGCGCATCATCTTCATCCAAAGACATGATTGCTAGACGGACAGGTTTTGTCCCTTGGCAGCAACGGCCTTTAAACGAGCACTCCAGAGGACTTTGGAAACGATCAAACCCTGAGGGAGTTACAAGAGAAAAAGTGAGGTATGAACGTATCAGGACCTGCTTATCATGGAAGAGAAGCAGTGAGGGGGCCGTGCCTGCAAGGCCATGTTCATGCGAAATACTTTCGAAACGGCTCGCCGCAGATTTTTACAAACTCCATGCATACATGATGGCTGAACCCATACTTCAGGCTTTTAAACAGGCAAGGGAAAGATTTTTGCGGTTTGTTCTGCTGTCGGTATAGATAAGACAACATGAGTGCCTGTTTATGCAGTTCACTGAACAGCACTTTTCTTTGGGGACGTGAAAACCCATACCTCTTGGTATAGCCTTCAAGGACACAGATTCTGTCCGTAACGATAGCGATATCCGCATCCAGACTGTGCGCGGTCAGGCTATTCTCGCACCTATGGTACACGCCCGTCCTGATGGGGCAAAAAGCATATTGGGCCCCCTTTTCAAGGACCAGACGCATGTTGAAGTCACGATCTTCTGAACGCATGACGCTTTCGTTGAAGAGGATACCTTCAGCACAACTTTTCCGCATTATCATGGATTGAAGGTGGACAAAGGAAGCCTTCACCAAGGCGACAAACATATCATCCAGGATCAGATACCCCCCGCCCTCAAGTTCACGTGTGGCAAAACGTTTCATCATCCCGAATTGATCAAACCAATTGCCCAGAACTTCCTTGGACTGATAATCGACGATATCAAAATCAAAGAAGACAACATCGACATCAGGATTTTTTTCGAAAAAGGCCATTCCTTTTCGCAGATGACCTTGCAGCCATAAATCATCGGCATCCAGAAAGGCGACATACTCTCCAGTAGACGCGATCAGTCCGGTATTTCTGGCGCCGGATGGCCCTTTCCCTCTTGAATTCGTGAGCAGTTTGACCTGCTGATACTGATCTTGAAGCCTTGAAACAACCTGTCGGGTATCATCCTCGGAATTGTCGTCTATAATGAGAATCTCGAAGCTGAAATCGACATCCTGAGTCAGGATGCTCATTATGGCATTTTCGACGAATTTCCCTGCATTATATGCTGGTATTATAATTGAGACTTTGTTCATCAGCATTTCTCAACTGGCATTGCAGGTTGTAAAGAGTCGCCCCTGTGCACACCTGAACTCTTTGAGCCGCTTGAAGGCGCGGTATACATTATTGATGCAAACACATCACACCCCATACCACCGCGAATCAGGACTTCAGAACACGTAATGAGATAACCTGAAAGATCTTGGCCCGCTCTTTTGAATTCAACACACTCACAAATGCAACGGGGACGTATACGGCGACAAGAATAACGGCTTTTGTGAAGACCGCAAAATACGAGTCAGCCATGGGCATATTGCCCATCAATTTATAGGCGATGAGAAAAGCGGCAATGGGCGGCACCATCCTCAGATAGCAATCCACTATTTGATTTTTAATAGATATATTATAGGCCTTGCTCAAGTGTATGGTGAATACCACAAAGAAAAACGTCGAAAAGAGTGTACTCAGCGCAGCCAACCCCGTGATGCCGAGATAATAACAGATCGGGATCGATATCAGGATATTAAGCACGATACCAACGCTGACAGTCGTCGTGTAAAAACCAACCCGTCCGCTACCGATGACAAGGCGTCCCAGGAGCGGTTGCAGTCCGATAATGGCGAAAGAGCTGGCCAGAAAGCGCAGGGCGGTCCCACCCTTCACCATGTAATCGTGGTTGATCCATACGCCGATGAATTCCGGTCCCAACACGACTACGCCGATGAACATGGGCATGCTCAACGAGATGACGTACCGCGTATACTGCAAGTATAACCTGCCTACCATTTCATCCTCATCCTGAGCGAACAATTCGCTGAAAACCGGCATAAAAGCGGCTGTCACGGCATAGACGATTTCATTTCCATAGGTGGCCAGTCGCTCGACGATTGCATAGTAGGCATTCCATACGGAACCGATGGTCGAAGCGACTATGATCGGCGACGTCATGTTGCTCAGTCTTACCGCCAACGTCATATAAAACAGCTTCCCGCCCAAGCTCACCAGGCTCCGTACTTCGCCAGGTGCGGGCCTCTTTATTTTGATTTTATAGCTGGGCATCTGTTTCTTGAACACAAAGTACAATGCGGAAGATGAAATAACGCTTGTTGACAATTTTATGAACGCCAAACCGAGCAATCCATACCCTGCGTTCAAAACAACAATCGTAGCGAACAAGCGCAGTAATCCCACAATGATATCGATCAGGGATTTGATATGGAACTGGTGGAAGCTCAATATGATACCGGTGAATATATTGGCGATGAAAACGAAAAAGATATCAATCCCTATCAGGGCGGATATGACTACCGGCGATTCCGTCCCCAGGGCCTCATGATTGATCGATGCGATATACCCAGGCATGAAAATCATGATCAAAACCAGGCAAATAAAGCCAAAGAAAGTGAACAGGGATATCGAGGACGATATCAACTCGTTCAACTTGTCAGATTTATCTCTTGATCTGTACTCAGCGGCTAGCTTTGTCGTGGCTGTGGTGATCCCCATATCCAACAAGCCGGAATACCCGGCCACGGTCAGGACAACGGCCCAGAGGCCGTATTGAAGATTGCCAATTGCGGAGATGGTAAACGGCGTCAAATAGAACAGAATGCCCAAGTTAACGAAATGTTTTACAAATGTGGCCAACGTATTTCTGGCCAGCAATTTATGTACGTTAATCATTGTTGAGTCGGTTACCCAAAACTACATGTTTAATTTTTCGCCCGAGCTTATGCGGGATGCATGTCTTTATCAGCAACCGAGCAATATCATTATTGATTGACTTTCCAATGAAAACGCATCGCAGCAGGACACTTCGAGCCTCGTTCGCTTTTCCCGACGTGTAGAGAATGTAGGCCAGCCTCTCTCCGTCTCGCAACAAACGCTTGCCCAGCCGCTCCAACGCCGTCGCGCGATTGGGAACGTTGAGCCGCCCGTCCGCGATCATACCCATGTGTTTTGCAATTATTTCAACGGAAGCGCGCATCCATACTTCCGTCCTGCCGATGAGGTTGTCTTGCCCCAAGAATCGATCGATCATCGGTTTATTGATAAAGACGATCTTCCCCTCCGTCGAAATCCTGGTGAAGAGATCCCAATCCTCACACAAAGCCAATTGCTCATTAAAAAGGCCGTATTTGAGAACCAAATCTCTTCGTACCATCACGGTCGACGGCAGTATGCAAAAGCCGGTGATCAGATTGGAGTAGTCGAACTCCGTGTCCAGGTTAAGCCCACCGGCCAACATGCCCGAGTCATGGGCGACGACACCGTTTTTGATCACGCGCCAATCCGAGAAGCAAAGCGGGACGCTTTTGTCGCCCCGCATTATTTGAACCTGCTTTTCGAGCTTGTCATCATACCAGACATCGTCAGCGTCCAGAAAGGCGACCAACTCTCCTTTTGCAACCCTCAAACCCCTATTTCGCGCAGCGGCCACGCCAGCGTTATCCTGATAGATATACTCGACTTGCGGGTACTTTTTCGTCACCACATCTCTGGTATCGTCAGCAGACCCATCGTCTATGACAATGATCTCATAATCATCAAAGGTCTGCCTCAAGACACTCTCAATGGCCTGTCCAACCAGCTTCGCCCGATTATATGTTGGAATAATTACGCTCACCATGGCATTTTTTTCTACTGCGCTGCTCATATCAGCCCCCAAGTCCGGTCGTGCAACAAGCCGATAGGACGCGCTTTACAGTGATCTGTCGCTTGAGAACTATCAACCATCTGTTTTTTTTGTAAAACATTTGATTTTATAGCTCGACACCTACGCGAAGTCAAACAAACTGACACTCTGCTGATGTGCCGTTAACCATCCGATCTTATTTGTAAAAAATCGTATATACAGACATTTTTGCAGGTCGTGACGCTCGGGATTCCAAGATAGATTCTCTGGTGATTCAAAACCCTCCCGCGTTGAGAAGTCCATGAACCACAGGATATCTTGGCAAGTCCATGAGGCGTATGGCCCGACACTCTAGCGGAATTCCGCGCGAAGCATGCGTCAGCCGTGTGCACAACATCTCACAATATCGAGCTATTGTATTCAATCAATATGAACAGGGCCCATGATCATGCACCGCCCAATTTCAATAGCTGCTCAACAAAGGCATCGGGTTTAAAAAAGGCCCAAAAAACTATGTATGCCGCAATCAAACAGCCAATAACCTTGCTTGCCGAACTAAGTTTATATAGTTACTTTGACAGAGGAAATCAGATAGCCTATTCGCGCCACGTCCGGCCTGTTCAACGAGTCCGACTCCAGGCGCTATTGCCGCAGCCCCCTACCCGAAATGGAACGGGACCTTGCGTGCCCAACTTATCCGGGGTGAAAATAATGAAAAGGAATTTTCTCAATCTGACCATATCCACCGACCTCGGCGAAGGGTGTTACGCCGAGATCGTTATCAACTCCATATGCAACAACACCAGTTCCGGAGGCGTCCGGATTGCCGATGCAATCAATACTGCGGAAGTGACCAAGCTCGCGCAGGAGATGTCACTGAAATACGCCTTTTCCGGACTCCCCCGGGGAGGCGCCAAGACCGGAATCAAGCTGCCGGGGACACTGAGCAAGGAAGAGAAGCTCCAAAAGCTCAGACTCTTCGGCCAATCCGCGGCACCCATTCTTCAGACGGGCATCTACTACCCAGGGATGGACATGAACTGCGGTCCGGAAGAGTTGAAGGCCATATATGCCGGTGCGGGAATTTCCATAGGCACTCCGACCGACACCTCGCTTTTCACTGCGCTGTCCGCTGCGGCAGCCCTTCATGCATACCGCGCACACAACAAATCGGATTCCCCGACAACCATTGCTATTGAGGGATTCGGCAGCGTCGCGACCCACCTCATCGACAGACTGGATGAAACGGAATTCCGCGTTGTTGGGATATCCACCATCGCAGGCGCGGCGGTCAACAAAGACGGCTATTCCCGGACGGCTCTCCTCGACGCAAAAAAATCCCATGGCGACGACCTTGTGAGCCATCTGCCGGGGGGAGGCTTGAACAGGGACTCCATTTTCGACGTTGAGGCCGACGTTTTCATTCCTTCGGCCAGAGTCGGCAGCCTGTCCCTTGATTTGGCTGCCGGACTGAAGGCAGCCTCAGTGATCCCCATCGCCAACGCCCCTTATCAGGACGGCGTCGTCGAATCGCTCGAGAAGAGAGGCATTACGTGTCTGCCCGGCTTCATCGTTAACAACGGCGGCGTATTCGCGTCCTCACTTTACGACACGGGACTGAAGATAGATTCCATAGAACGGATTTGTGCCGAGCTTTACCGGGATGTTCTTTTCTCGCTGATAGGAAAGGCGGCAGAACTGGGCATCTCCCCGGTGGAAATGGCCACGAACATAGCTCGAAAAGAGTTTGAAGACACAGCCACAAACGACTCCATCATGGACAAGATGATGCGCAAGGAAGTGTTGCGAAAGGCCATCCCTTCAAAATTGACCGGAAAACATCAGCAGGAAGCGTTCATCAACCATCTGCATAAGCTGCAACAGATCATCGCGAGCTACGCCTGATCCCGGTCGACCGACCTCCCACGACAAGAGCGTAGAAACGGGGCGTGCAGAATTCAAACAACAGGACACCCGCCAATGTGATCGCGGTGCCGCAGAGGAAAAGAAACGGGTAGGAGGACTGAGGATCGTAGCCAGCCCTCCCCAGCCACTCGGCAAGCAAAGTGATGATAGGCTTGTGGAACATATACAGCGGGAAGGTGTAGGCTGCGACTTTGACCAGGCTTTGCCGTGAAGACGAGACAACCCGTTCCGGCAGCACATCGCATGCGAAGGTGAAGAACGCCACCACAGCCACCGTTCCGCTGAGGCTGAGCGCCAGCCACAGCCACAAGGGGAAAACCTTCAGGTGAGCGACGACGAAGTAATCGGGATGAATCGCAAACAAGATCAGCCACACGAAGAAGGAGGCTGCCGCCAATAGCCCAAGGCGTATCGAATTCAGACGAATTTTCGCCAACACCTGCGTGAACAAGAACCCCAGAGAGACAAAAATGAGGCCTTCAGAGGCGGTATCCAGCCCCAATGGCAGGTATTCCCTGTGCGTTGCGGCCCATCCCACAAGGAGTATGCCCGCAGGAACGGCCAACAATGGTCCAAGCCGATCTCCGACAAAACGAGACAGAAGGGCCATAGCCATGAAACACCAGAACAGAGCCGGCAGGAACCACAGTGGGGAATTCCAAAACAGGCCGTCCGGCGATTGCGCCCTGAAGATGCCGGGTGGTATGGAAAGATAGAAGTCCGGGGTTAAGACCGCCCCCGAGGCGACCCCGTACAGACACGCCGTCAGCAGACTTGCCATGACGTAGGGGATAATAAGTGTCTTGAACTTTTTCCGGGCAAGAGTGACCGGTGGTGAGTTCCTGAACAACATGCCGCTGAGAAAAAAGAACAGAGGCATGTGAAAGGAATAGATGGCCTTCTCAAGAGGCCAGGGAAAATGGGAATGACCGGCAATGACCAGCGCAACGCCGAAGATTCTTACCATATCCAAGGAAACGTCGTGTTGTTTGGCCTGAACCTTGTTCATCATTTCCCTGCATTGATGGAGTACACATGAAAATACTCGTGCCTTCCCGATACGCCCAGAGAATCTCCACCGAGATTCGCCTGAAGCACATACTAGAGAACATACTTTACTACGATTTTCAAACGGTTCAGCCGGGGCTGGCGCTCCGGGCCGCACGGAAATTTGGCCTCATCAGCTCAACTAAGCCGAACCTGGTCATCCACGGCCCCGATTCGGGGTATTCTTCTGCCGACATCCAGGGAGTCGTGCTGGATTGGGGGGCCGGACAAGCCCACCTGGACCTTTTGCATGCCCGAGCCAGGAACATACGCTGGCTCCATTCCATGAGCTCGGGGATTGACCACCTCCCCTTGGGCGATATCGGGGATCGGGGGCAGCTCCTGACATCGAGCAAAGGCCTCCGCCATAAGGCCGTATCCGAATACGCCATGGGGCTGATCTACCTGGGTGCCAAACACTTTCTGGAGCACCACGGCAAGTCGGTTCAGCGCGAGGTCCGGTCAGATGCGATCGAAGGCGCCCGTTTGTGCATCTTGGGTACGGGGTCCATCGGCCAGGCCCTCTGTCGTCTGGCGGGTGCCAACGGCATGCGCGTGTCCGGCGTCAACCGATCAGGACGGAAGCCGGAAGGATTTGACACGGCATATCCAACAGAGGCCCTTTCCGAGGCCGTGGCCAAGGCGGATGCCATCGTCATCACACTCCCGTTCACGCCGGAAACGAACAAACTGGTCGATAAAGAGACCTTCGCCGCCATGACCCGCAAGCCATATCTGGTGAATATCGGCAGAGACGCCATCGTGGATGGTGAGGCCATGAAGCAGGCCATACAGAACGGTTCGATATCCGGCGCGGCACTCGACATCGACCCCCAAGGCAAGAACCATCCCTGCCATGGCGAGCCCAACGTGTTGTTTACCAACCACTCCGCCTACTCCCTGGCCGGAGACAAGGAAGACCTCTTCCAGCGAATGGTGAACAACCTGCTCAGATTCTCGGCAGGAGACGAACTCCTCGGGACCATAGACCTTTCACTGGGGTACTAATCGAGTACCCAAGAAAATCCTGCGGGGAGAACTACCGCGTCTCCCCGCCCTGGACGTCCTGAAGGATGCTCCAAATGCGTTCCGAAGCCTTTCCATCCCATTTTTCCGGAATCCGGCTGGTCTTTCCTTTTTCCAGAGCCTGGTTGTAGGCGGCCCTGATGGCTTTGGTTGAGATTCCGCTCAAAACATTACTCCCCACCTCAACCGTCACCGGGCGTTCAGTATTCTCCCGAATGGTCACACAGGGAACTCTCAAGGCGGTAGTCTCTTCCTGCAGGCCGCCGCTGTCGGTGAAGACAACTTGCGCATCCTTCCAGAACCAGAGCGACTCACGGAAGCCAAGGGGTGGCAATTGGACTATGTTCTTGGGCAAAGCCATGCCGAATTCGTCGATCTTCTTGCGAGTTCTCGGATGTACGGGAAATATGACGGGCATTTCCTTTGCGACAGTCCCGATCGCCTCAACAATGCTGCCCAGAGTCTCGACGGAGTCCACATTCGACGGGCGGTGCAGGGTCATGAAGGCGTAGGGCCCGGCCTCGGGCTTGTCCCCGCCATGCGCGAACGACGACACATCGAACTGCTCCAGAACATCCTTCTGATACAGTAGATTGTCGATCATGACATGCCCGACGAAGTGCACCCGCGACTTCGGATGGTTTTCCTTCAGCAGATTTTCCTCTCCGCTCATTTCGGTCACGAAGCAGAGGTCGGAGATGGAGTCCGTGACCAACCTGTTGATCTCTTCAGGCATGGTCCGGTCAAAACTCCGGAGCCCCGCCTCCACATGGGCGACGTTGATATGCAGCTTCTTGGATACGATGGCGCATGCGAGCGTGGAATTGACATCCCCTACAACCAGAACCCAGTCCGGTTTCCACTCAAGGCATACCTTTTCGAAAGCAAGCATTATGGACGCAGTCTGTTCCGCGTGGGACCCTGAACCGGCATTGAGGAAATAGTCCGGCTTTCCCATACCCAGATCATCAAAAAAGGTCTGAGACATTTCGTAGTCATAATGCTGCCCCGTGTGCACCAGTCTGTAGTCGATACCCGCCGCCTTGGCAGCGCGCATGAGGGGGGCGATCTTCATAAAATTGGGGCGGGCTCCCGCCACAAGTATTACCCGGACCATCTTACTCTCTCTTTGCAGATCGTAACTTTTATTGTGTCGGCTGCCGACCATCGGCAACCATTTGAAACGAAAACTTTTACCCGGAGATGCAGGCGTTTATTGACCCGCAGACCTCTTCGCCACGTTGAGTTGAGGACGCCAGACCATCAGTCCGCCCATTCCTTCATGCAATAAATCAGCCTGAGACAATATCCTCGAGCGACTCCATGAGCCCCTTGGAAATAGTGTACACCGAGTACTGCTCGTTGTCATATTGCCTGATATCCAAATCGGATCGGGCAATGCCCAGGACGACTTCCTTGAGGCTCTCCCGATCGTTGAGATCGCAGGCGATATTTCCGGTCTCACGCAACACTCGCGCACTGGCCCCCTGCTTGGGAGTCACGCCCAGGATTGGTTTTCCGCTGCCCAGATAATCGACCAGCTTGGAAGGCAGAAATACGCTGGGCTTGTCGGATGGGGCATCGACGAAAAAGAGCCAATCCGCGCCCGATATTCTTTTCAAGGAATCCAGATACGGTACGGGCTCCTCAACGGTTATCAGATGGTCAAGACCGTTCTGGGAAATCCACTCCTGACATTCGGAAGGCATCTGCCCGATACAAACGACCTCCAGCGTCTTCGAAATGCTTGCTGTCTCCTCAAGCTCTTTCAAGACTTCGAACAAGGGCATGGGGCTTCGGTTCCTGTAAAAATGTCCTGTGTGAACCATTTTTATGCGCCCATTATCCGCAGCCCGAGCCCCGTCAACCTTCTGGTACCAGTCTGGAACAAAGCAATGGGGCAAAACCGCCGCTTTCTTCCTTATCTGCTCACCATACCCGTCCATGACGTGGTCCACGGTTTCCATCGATGTAAACAGCAGGGAGTCCGCATTTTCAAACACCTTTCGCTCAAGGCCCTCAATATACGAAAGGAGCTTCCCTTCCAGTTGGTCATAGGGATTCCTGGTCCAGGGGTCGCTGAAAAAGGCGACCCACGGCAGCGAGAGTTTTTCCGCCAACCGCATGCCGAGCAAGTGGTTGCTGTGGGGCTGGGAAAAACTCATGATCAGGTCATAATCGCCTTTCTTGACCCAATCCAACTGTTTCCATGCGGAGTATGTCCATTCCTTCTTGACCGGCATTACGACCGGATAAAACATCGAACGCAACAAGCCGCTGGACTTGATCAGGCGCAGGGGGAGCGAGAGTTCGCAAGATCGTATTTGATGAACTTTTACCGAGTCGGGGATAAGCGATGTCGCAGCCTCATCGAGCATCATCGCTCCAGGTGGCTCGTAGGTATCGGGATCGACCATCACAACGTCGATCTGGGCACCCTGGGCAGCCAACCCATGGGTTATCCGAAGGTTTCGGATGGACGCCGGATAAAGGAGCGGAGGGTATATGTACATGATAGAAAGAATACGCATCATAGTCTCCACTCAACCCAATCTGAGCACGGCAACGGCCGCCTGTTTCTCGAACTAGAAAGGAAGATCAACGCTGTCCACGCCTTCTTGGGGCAATGAAACCTCAAAAGTTTTATCCTTGTGTTGAACCAGCAGCCCCCAACCACCAGGGGCCTTTTTCTCCATTTCCCTACCGAGCGTGTTGCCATCCCGATTCGTGAACAGAAGATAGGGCACATCGACTTTCGTCTCTTCACCGCACTTCCCACCGACGCTCCATATCACGTTCTTCATTTGGTCAACGACGTTCACCGTGTACGCTTCGCCGGAGCATTGAGGACCGGCCTTCAGCGTGACGGCCCGACAATAGATGATCTCCTGCAGGGCCTGATTGCCCGTATCGATCTTGACATCGTCTTGGGCTGCTCCATCCATGTACTGGTTATTCAGGAATCTCCCTGTAGACACGAACTTATCATATTGTCCCCGTATGGTATGATAGTCCTTTCCGCCATCAAGCTTTGCCATGACGTTGTCCTTGAACAACGGATATCCCTCGCAGTGCCCATACAGATCGCTCAGCAGCACATTACCCCAATTGCTCGCGATCAGGTTTTCCTCGAACACCAGCCCGGAGGACTTGTTGTTGAAGACCAATCCGACAGCGGCAGCCTTAGCTCCGTTACCCTGGTTGTAGGCAATAATGATGTTGTTCTTGAAGAGCGCCTTCTGCCCTTCTCCCAGGCCCACGAACACGGCCCTTCCCCAACTGTCCGGATACTTGTTGGAAACAAACGTCTTCTTGAAAAAATCCTTTTCCGCTTTGACGACAAACAGATTGCCCTCAATATCTACGTCCTGGGTCTTTCCCCAGCCAAAACGGACGCACGCGGAACCGGTTGATCCGAACTCGTCTCCCGGTTTGGTATTCTGCACATCGACATAGTTGGTGTACACTTTCGTCCCCGTACCCGGCCATATGCCAATGGGGTGCACACCACGGCCCACGATCTTGTTATGGTGAACCTCACCGGCCGCACAGGCAATGGCGGTCGAGTTGGTGACCTGACTGTCTACATGCACTTCGTTGTGATGGATCTCCGACTTTTGCAGAGAACGGATGCCGATCTGCCGGGCCCCTCTGATGACGTTGTGCCTGACGACAACTCCCGCGCCGTTCACCCGGACAACAGCCACCCCGGAATGGCGGTCCGTTACGACTGTTCCCTTGTCGATGATCTCATTGTTGTGGATATCGTCACCCTTGTGCGCCCTGTAGACGAATATGCCCGCGAGATTGTCCCCCCAATAGGAAATCTTGAGGCCTGCCAATTCAACGGGGTCTACCGAGAGTAAAAAGACCGGGTTCGGCCCCTTGCCGTAGGCATCACCCGAGCCTCCACCGGGGCCTTGCTCAATCTCTCCGTTGATCAGAACAAAATCCCTGGGATTGTTCCAATCCGTTTGGATAACACCGCCACCTTTGTTGGACGTGTTGTTGTAAATCACCTTATGTCCGTTCAGATTCAACGTGACGTGACTGGCTTTGACGGTAAAGGCAGTCTCATCCGCCACTACATCGGACTCGAGAATATATTCGGTGTCGTTCTGGTTCAGGTCTGCAGGGCCAGATAGCTTTACGGTGTTTGCCCGTTTTGGACCGACGACTTTTTTAAGCCCCTCCGCATACGCCATATCCGTGCGCGCGGTTTCATACGTTGCTTCAGGAAATTGCCAGCCGACGGCCTGTTCCAAGGTCATCGCATTGGCGAAAGCCGGAACAAGAACAAACAAAACGGCGTACAGATATACTCTCATTTCAACTCCTGAGTTGCAGGCATCCCTTCAAATCCTTTCAAGACGCGGAGGATACGACCGACACGTTCACAGGCCCCCTCGGCTCTATCCATTGCTTTGTGCTATTTCCTTGGTGACCGATTTGAGTATTATCCTTCCGCAGACCACCACGTATGCGATGAAGAGCCAGTTATACTTGAACAGGTTGTGTCCGAAGTTGCCGGCAAACAGCAACAGCAACAGGCATTGGCCTGATGCGACATTCACCTTGTATACGAAATCGAATTGTTTCCGATACTCTTCAGCGTACGGACTTTGGCCCCACGCCGCCAAATAGCGTTTTGCATTTTTACAGTTGCGAACGGCTTGAATCGAACACAAGGCGATAGCCATGAAGAACGTGAGCGTCCCCAAAAAGCCCAACTCGCCCAACACCTGACCATACAGGTTGTGCGCTTCATACCCCATGGCATCACCAAAGGTATAAATCGTATTGTCGGGGCCAACCCCCAACAGGGGGTTATCCATAAACAGGTCAATACCGTGAAGCAGTCCGTCGATTCTTCCTTCCGCGGAACTATGGGCGGACTCGGCATTGGGCGCGACGCTGGGATCGACCAATGAATAAAACCGATTCTGCAAATTCTCCGGCAACATATACCATCCGATAAACAGTCCAACAAGAAGGATTATAAGTGTTCGTATTTTCCCCTTCCGCGCAAAGGCGAAGAGGATACAGAGGAACAGGAGTTGGACGAACCCACCGCGAGACCCGGTGAGCAGCACACAGGCTATACCGACAGGGATAAAGCCCAGCAGGATCCACTTGTATATCTTTTTCGTCAGGCCCGCCCGCAGCAGCGCAACGACAAAAGGAAACAATGTTGCGATGGTGCTCGCAAACGTATTCGGATGGCCATACGTGACATCCCTGCCCATCAACCGGGTGAGCCCCATTGACCAGCGATAACGCCCCTGCATGAACTCCCATAAGGACCAAAGGACGTACAGTATTGTTATAAGAACAAAAAATTCTATTATTCTGCGATAGTCTCCATACTCATACAGAGCCCACATCATGATGAAAAAAACCAGGCATATTTTGAAGTACTTGAATGTCGCATCAAAAGCATGCTCAGGCTGAAGAGCCGTGACCGAGGAAATGCACATAACGACGAGAAACAGCAACAGCCAGTTTACTATCGGGCTGTTAAATATTCTCTTCTTCTTGCTTACGATAAAACATAATAACGTAAACAATCCGTATATGAATTCAATCCTCATATCACCGAGGATCTCGTACACTTCATAGGGGCGTACAATGAGTAGGAACAAGCTCCCTGCCATTACATAAAGCACGTTATCTCCTGATGACTCTTGTACATATGGAATGGTGTCGGTTTACCGGGGGCGCGCAGCATTCAAACAGCCTTTAAGAAATCCCCAGCCAAGGCCCCCATGAATGCTCCCATATATGGCGATCATCCGCACCACGCTCGCCACCCCCTCGGCCCCGCAGAGGGAGATCGAGAAAGAAGCAGTAAGGGCCAAATATGCCAACACCGGCGCGACCAGCACATAGACCGGCCACCAGCTTATCCATCCCATGCCGGCCAACAGTAAGGACAGGAGAGCCGTTATAACGGCGAGGACAAACACTGCGGGAACAAGGAGGTTGAACGACAGTGTTTCCGGGTGTTTCATCAGCAACTCCCAACGGCCGAGCCCATACCTCTCCATCTGGCGGAACAGGGAACCAACTGAATCCCGTGGATAATATTGAACAAGCAGACGAGGGCTCGTATATGCACGCAATCCGGCCTTCTCCACCCTGTAGTTGAACTCGACATCTTCACAGGCATCGAAAGTCTCATCCACATAGCCGACGGTTTCGAAAACCTCTCTCGTATACGCAGCACCATTGCTCATAGGGCTGGCGAACCCTTCATAATCACCATAAATGAGGGAATCGCCGCCATGGCCTATGCGGCTCGCCCTGGCGGCTGCGACAGCATGTTGGAAGCGGCTCAACCCCGGAGGGTCCAGCCGTTGCGGCCGTCCGAGACATTGGGCGCCGGTCTCTTCGAAAATCCTGACCATGTCGGAGAGCAGCGTCTTGCTGGGGATATGGCAGTGGCCATCTATGACCAGAAAATAATCTCCCTTGCCCTCCCTAAAACCGACATTTCTCCCGGAACTCGAACGCTTGCCCGGATTGTCCATGAGCCTGACGCACGGATTTTCCATGGCAAAGGAACGGACGATATCGCAGGTCCCGTCCGAGGACCCTCCGTCCGCCACAATGATTTCAAAACAATCAGTCGGGTAGTCCTGCCCGAGTATCTGACGAAGAGTATCCGCTATGAACGACTCCTCGTTGTAAACCGGCGTGACCACCGTGACGAACGGCAAGGAACGGGAAGTCATCACGCATTTTCTCCGGACAAGCTGCGGATGACCTTTGCGGGCACGCCTCCCACAACACTCATTCCGGGCAGGCTGCGGGTGACAACCGCTCCGGCCCCCACCACGGTATGGGGTGCAACGTCGGCCATGATCACGGCTTTGGTTCCAATCCAGCTCCCTTTGCCTATGATGACCTTGTGGGACGCATGATCTTTGGGCTGATGCTGGAAACTGGCTGCTGGATCCGAAATGCCGTGCTGGTGTCCGCCGTCGAGTACATGCGTATATGCGCTGAGCATGATGCATTCCTCAAGGACACACCGGGCGACAATACAATACGCGCTGATATAGACGTCGTCCTTTACCACGACATCCCAGTGTGAAAAATAACTGCCGAATTCCATGATGGCCCTTTCGCTGCAATCGGTGAGCGTCCGGCGGTAAAACGCCATGCGGAGATAACACCCGATTTTTCCGGGCACGACAGCCAACAGCTGCCCCACGCCCTGAAAGAACGAAAGGCTGTTGAGCAACCGGTGCAGCAGGATCAATGGCGACACGACGACAAGGGCCGCAGCCTTCACCAGGCCCTTCAAAAATCTCCTCATGAAACGCACCTCATATAGAAGGACCTGAATCTCTCCATGCAGAGTCCGATCTCGTATTGTCGGCTTCGGCTCCGGCTTTCCGCACCCATCCGGGTACGAACATCCGCATCGCCCAGGCTCAACATCCCTTCGGCGAGCGCCGGGATGTCACCCTGCGGTACCAAGGCACCGTTTTCGCCGTTGACCATTTCACTCGCGTCACCCACGTCGCTGCAGACCACGGGTAATCCCGCTGCAAGGTATTCCAAAATCGTGTTGGACATGCTCTCCGACTTGGAAAACAACAGCCCCACGTCCAATGCGGAAAGGATCGCCGGTATGTCTCTCCTCTTGCCGAGAAACGTCACTTTGGAGCGAACACCCAGTTCCGACGCAAGCCGCTCCAAGTCATCCCTGCAACGGCCATCTCCCACCAACACCAGCCTGAGCCTAGCATTTTTCGAACAGGCCTGAGCGAACCCCTTGAGCACGCCGTCATGGTCCTTCACCGGCCGCAACGTAGCCACGCACCCGATCACAACGTCTTTGTCGTCCATCCCCCATTCCGCACGCAGCGGTTCACGAGACGTGGAAGACGAGAACAGGGACAGGTCGATCCCGTTGGGGATAACCTCTATGATGGATGCCGGTATGTTTTCCTGCGCCATCATCTGTTTCCGGGTACTGTGAGCGTTGGTGATGTAATGTGTTTGGAAGCGCCGTATGAGCCGCCGCAACCCTCGTTCCTTCCAATTCAACCAGTATCCCTGGTCCCTTCTGGAGCCGATGACCACGGGGATGCCCGCAATTCTTGCGGCAATGGTTCCGAAAAGATCCCCGTCCCGATGAAAGGTATGCACAATATCAAACCGGTTCTCTCTCAGATACCTGGCAAGACCAAGCAGGCGTGGGACAAAGGACAGGGACGAAACCGACGGAACGTCGGCATGATGAATCTCTCCCTTGTACTGGGACCTCGACCATTCCGACTCCCGCAGAATGCAGAGGCAGGGGTGAAAGACCTCTGTATCCAAATTATCCAGAATGGTGTTCAGCTGCTTTTCTGTTCCGGCCGTGGGACTCTCGATATAGTCTATGACGAAGGCGATGCGGATTCTGCGGCTCATCTTGTCCTCTTCTTGATTACGGCGTCATACAGGCCCTCGTACAAGCAGGCCTGGCGGTCGAACGTGAACCGTGAATTGACTAGTTCAAATCCCCCTTTGCCGAGCCTTTCGCGCAACGATTCGTCGGACGCCACACGCACCAGGGCATCAGCCAGGGCTTGGGGGTCATCGAGCGGCACCAGGATTCCCGTGGTGCCGTCGGCCACCACTTCCCGAGTCCCTCCGGCATCCGTGGCAACCACGGGGATGCCATAGGCCATGGCTTCAAGGACTACCACCGGGAGCCCTTCTGTCAGAGAAGAAAGAACAAACATATCCGCGCCAGCGAGCAACCCGGGGAAATCCTCCGTGAAACCATGCAGCCGAACCCGATCCTGCAGTCCATGGCGGTGGAGCAGACCGGTCAGAAATTCCCGTTCGGGCCCTTCGCCGAAAATCGACACGCGAAAATCGCTAAAACTCGGGAGCATTCTCCTCACGGCTTCAATAAGCCCGCCGAAATTTTTCTCGGGGCTCAACCTCCCGCCCGCGACAAGCCAACAAGTATCCTGCGGGATCCCGTAACGGGTGCGCACTTCCCGCCTGTCCTGACGGTGGTCAGGCAACCGGATACAATTTTTTATGACATGAATGCGTTTGTCGGGAACACCAGCCCGGGAAAGCCTCCGGGCCTGCTCTTCCGATACGGCGACCACCGCGTCAGCAAAGCGGCAAAACAGTTTGTCGATGGCGTCGAACCATTTTATCTTGGACGACTCCCCGGTCCAACCGTGGGAAACGACCACCAGAGGGACTCTTGCCATCCATGAGGCGAGACGCCCCAGGATATCCGCCTTGTAGCCATGAGCCACCAGTACGTCGATCTCGTTTTCCTTGAGCATTCGGGCAATTTTCCGAACCCCGTCGAGACCGAATTTCAGGCGGGTCACGATACTGAGACAGTCAAACCCCAACTCTCGTCCGGCGACAAGCATGGGGTTGCTCGAGTTCTCCTCCTCAAAGGAACCCAAAAGGAGATGGTATTTTTCTTCGTCGACATTCTTGAAATGCTCGAAGATCATTTTCTCCGGGCCACCGACAAAATTCGACGGACGAAGATGAAGAATCCTAGCTCGCATGCGCACGGCTCTCCCTGGCCCGCATCCACACATCGTTCATCACCGTGGCTATACTATCCCAGGTGTACATGGACAGAACCCGCTGCATGCCGTTGTCTGCCAGGTGCTCGAACTCAGATGGCGAGGAAAGCATATTTACCGCCATCCGGGCAAAACCTTCCGCCGAATCCTCCAACATGAGGTGTTGGCCGCTATCCAGCTTCAACCCTTCGGCCCCTACGGTTGTGGACAGGACCCTTTTGCGCATGGACAGGGCCTCGAGAATCTTCAACCGGGAGCCGCCTCCAATGCGTAAGGGGACCACGTAAAGACTGGACCGGGCGATGTACGTCCGCACATCATCGACCGTCCCGGTCACCGTGACGCCCTCTACCCGTTGCCACTTCCTTGTCATATCCTCCGGAGGGAACCGGCCGACGATGGTGAACGAGGCTGTCGGCAAGGCCTCGCGGATCAAGGGGAATATGTCGTTGACGAAATAGTTGACCGCGTCCTGGTTCGGCCTCCAATCCATGGATCCCGTGAAGACCATACTGTTTTTCATCTCGTCGCCGGCATCCGGGGCAAAATACTGTTCGTCCACCCCGTTCGGGACCACGGTCACATGGGGACAATCGAACTCCCCGACGATGCACTGCTTGTCCTCGTCCGATACGCACATCACCTTGTCGTAAAGGTGGACCGCCCGGGCTTCGTACTTCTCCATTTTCTTCCACTGGAGCCAGATGTAGCTTTTCTTGAGTGGATTGGGCTCACGCTCCCACAACCGTTTCCATATAAGCGCCTCGACATTGTGCGTGGAGAGAACCGACGGGTATGCCTCCAGCACCTCCAGCAGGTTCACCGTGTACGGCGTCCACTCACAATGCACCAGGTCAAAGGCTTCACTCGCGACCAAGTCGGCGATGGTCTTTCGCATGCCCTTCGAGGAATGCCGTTGCACGACATATGGATCCGGAGACCATAGATTGGCCAGAAGTGCCGAGTAAAATTTCGCACCATGCTGCGCCACAACAGGCGACGCAACGGGATGCACCACCACATTGGGGCAACCAGGCAATGTATCCGCTTCACCATGGCATACGAGATGCAATTCATGCTCTCTTTGCATTCTGAGGAGGAGGTTGTACGTCCTCAGACGCTTCCCGGTGTTCAGCGGCCAAGGCAACTCTTCATCCACTACCAACACTTTCATCAGTACCGCCCCTCTCTGTGCCCGATCAAAACGGCTGCTCGCCGAGCTTCGATATGCAGAATCTATATTTCCCGGAGTCCTCTGATTGTATGGAAGCGACCAACTCCACATCATATCGCATGGTTGCTCCGAAGCGTTTACGAATCAAACCATCCAATGCCGTGGCATCCTCTTTCTTCCAGGTCCCCGCAGGCACGATTCTGAAAGTGAGTCTGTCCAGTTCTTCCTGAACAATCTGCAGCTGTTTGACTCCGGGGAGAGCCATATGGAAATTCTCCGTCAGGGAAATACCCGACACATAGCTGCCATCCGTAAGCTGGACATAATCGGCGATGCGCCCCTGCAGAGAGGTGATCAATGGTGCCGTTCTGCCGCACGGGCAGAACTCGTTCGACAGCACCCCCACATCGCCGACTTTGTAGCGGATAACGGGCATGGCCATATTGGTCAGATCCGTAACGACGATGGCCCCTGCCTCTCCTTCGGGCAGCGGTCTGCCCTCTCCATCGACAACCTCGACGACAAGGGTGTCCATGTTTACATGCAACCCGCTGTGTGCATCACACTCCGAGCCAATGAGGCTGACCTCTTCGCACCCGTAGCGGTTATACACCCCACAATCGAAAACCCGCTCCAGCACGACTCTTTCAAAGTCATGCAAGACCATGGCCGTGGATATGATCCCCTTGGGCCTGATGTCGTCATACCCCTTCGATTCGCAATACTTGGCGAACAGATACAGCGAGTGCGCATGGCCGAACAAAACCGTCGGCCTCTTTCTGCGCAATGTTTCGTGGTATCTGTCCATGACGGCCTCGTCCATCTTGAGGGTGTCCAAGGGGATATGCCTCAGGAGCAGCAGGTTCCTCAACCAGGCCCGCCAGTCGGCGAACTGCTCGGGATTTCCCCAGATCGCGCCAACCCGTTCCCCGAACTTCCAGCCGGTCCACATGTCGTGCCTGACTGTGCACCCTCTTTTCCATTGGAGGCTGTCCTCATCCATGAACAGTTCAAGCGAGACCCCGGTGGAGCCGGATGTCTTCATCCTGAACAGCGATGACTTGTCGTAGCCCTTGGCGATCATGTCATCGGACCGGCTGCGAATTTCATCTTTAGTGAGCAGGGGGAGCTTGCCGAGGCCGTTTAAGCTCTCCAGACGACAACCCTTGTATTTCTCTTTGTAGAAAGCGGTGTTCTCAACAGCATGCTGAAAGAGCTTGGCGAGTTTTTCCCACTGCCACTTCAGCATGTCGTCCCTGTCCGCGTACTGCGTCTTCTCGAAACGCTTCAGGTGAGTCAGATAGGGAGAACCCTCATACTTCGCCCACAACGGCGCAAAAAAATTGCGAGAGACAGAGGAGAACAGATCTCCCTCAAACCTGGCTTGTTTACTCATTGTCCCGACTTCCCGGATTCATTTATTCATTCCTACAACAGGCCGTTTTTGGAGAGCACGGCTCCCATGGAGTCAAAAGACAAGGTCTTCAACAGTACCTCCAACTTCCCGTATGTTCTGGATAGATTCACATAGTGACGAAAACGGGACTTGAGGCTGAGCTTGCCGACCCTGGGCTGATCCGGGTCTATCTCCCATGGATGAAAATAGACAACAGTGGGCTGCCGCTCCACAGTGTTCACGCGCTGCAGGGAATTCCGGATAAGGGAAACGGGAAGCAGACGGAGATAGCCGCCACCGGCAACCGGCAGTTCCACGGATTTGCCCAACAGGGCGAACCGCCTGGTCGTTAGCGGAAACTCGGCAATACTGCCGGCATCCCGTTTCAGGACATGGGGGAACCGCTGGGCATTCGGAATTCCATATCTGTCATGGTAGATGGGAAAAATGCTCGAATCGAATCGGAATCCTTCTTCAACCAGTATGTCCAGAGCCCAGAGAGAACGCTCGGTGATCGTATAGCTGGGAGCGCGGTAGCCGATGACCTCCTTCCCTGTCAGGTCCTCCAGGATTCCCTTGGAACGGCGTATATCTTCACGGAAATTTTTCGGACCAATATCGTAAACGAGTTGGTGCCCATAACCGTGACAGGCTATCTCATGGCCCCTTTCCGCTATTCTGCGAACAAGTCCGGGTACCCTTTCCGCGATCCAACCGAGGGTAAAAAATGTTGCCTTGACACCGTACCTGTCAAAAAGATCAAGCACGCGGTTGGTGTTGGCCTCAACGCGCAACTCATACCCGTCCCAATTGGAGCGATCGATGGCTTCGGCAAACGCGCTCACCTGGAAGTAGTCTTCCACATCCACAGTCAATGCATTCGTGATAGCTTGCATATCCACACTCATGCTCGATTATTTTGAGGGCAACCATCCCGCAATAACGGGATAAAAGGTTCGCACGAAGCTGTTTAGCGTCTCCGAAGGGCCTTTCTGGCCCTCCTCGAGGGGCATGGACACGCGTATAAAAGCGGCGTCCTTACGCCTGGAAACCAATGTGTTCCATATCTCGGACAGCTTGAGGGCATACTCGTTCGTCAGGATTTCCCCTCGAACCTGATACCAATAATAGAAGGATACCGTATGGACATTCTTGCTCATGACGATGTCCGCGATCTTGATGTCCTGCCCATCGGAAAGGGGGATCTCAACGAGCCCGGTAGAATTGGTGTACCAGCCAGCGCTGGGCAGGCAGTTGCGCGGGGAGTGGATTCCACCGTCGCCCTTTCTGCCCCCATGATAACCGATGTAGAGGGTTACCCTATGGCCTTCCCTGTCCACGTAATCCCTGGACATGTAATCCGTCGGGCGCAGAATGGCCATAATCTCCGAGGAGAAGATGTCCTCCTGGACCATCCTCCATTCCCCCACTCTTACGGGGAATTCAGCCAAGGGCTTTTCCAGGAGCATGGGCCGCGCCTCGACAAGATGGATATAGGCCCCGGCTGCGAGCAACAGGATGAGGACGAGGACGAATTTACGATTCATTGCGCTTCTCCCCCAGCTTCAGGAGCCAGCCGATCACGGCCATGATGACCATGGCGACGAAGAAAACCATGAATCCGGCGAATTCGTGGAAAAATCCTTCTGCCGCCACGCTTCCATAATGTTTTGCCAGGATACCGGTCACAAAGACCCGCAGGATGTTGGTGACCACGGCCACTGGCAGAGCCGAGATGATGAGTACCCATTTTTTCCAGATACCGCGCTGGGTCAGGAAGGCGAAGGCCACGCTGAGCGCGATGAGCGACATGAGCGACCGCAAACCGCTGCAAGCGTCCGCCACCTCCAGGGTGATGTTGGGCAGCATGATGATGTTGCCCTCGCGCAGCACCGGATAGCCGAAGAAGACCAACCCCTTGACCGACACCTTTGCCACGAAGAGCTTGAGAGGCATGGTCATGGAATCGTAGATGATAGCCGGTATGGGCACCATCAGGACAAGATACAGCAACGGCAGCAGCATCCGGCGGCATGGTTCCCAGCCCAGGACATAGAGGATTGTCCCGCCGGTGATGACGATCATCGAGGTCCGCATGGTGAAGTATTCCGTGGCCAGGGAGCCGACGATCAACTGGGCCAGACCCACAAGAACGACAACCAGCCCCCAGCCTGACGGTTTTACCGTGGCTTCAAGGATACTCTTGCGGTTGGCCCAGAGGAAATACCCGGAAACCAGCGGAACCAGAAACCCGTGGGAATAGTTGTCGTCCCGCGCCCAGTCAGAGACCATGGCGGCGATGATTTCGTGGTAGACCAAGCCGACGACCACAACGTACGCGGCGACATACCACTTGTTTGTTTCAAGCCATTTGGAAACTGTCACTGGTCCTCCGGAATGCCGAGCGTTGCCTGTTCCATCACCTGACAGCGTCTAGCCCTGAGGCCGACTGATGCCAACGGTGACGGTCTTGGCCTGGTGGCGGATGGTGTCGATGGGGCGGGTCATTTCCTCGATGGCCTTGTTCAGGATGGTCAGGATGTCGGCCAGGCGGGCCTCGGTGGCCTGAATGGCCTGGGCCTGGTTGACCAGCCAGAGCATGTAGTTGGCAAGCGCGGCAGCCACGCGGGCGGGCAGGGCCGAGTCCGTGGCGCCCGAAGCGATGCGCTCGTTGCACTCGTTCAGGGCGACGAGCAGCTTGTTGCGGTCAAAGGTCGCCGTGTCCTCGAGCATCTCGCCGATGAGCACGCGGGCCTTGCGGAACGGCTCGGCGTGGCCGTCGATGGCCTTGGCCGCCGATACGCCCCACCAATGCCCGGCCACGGTTTCGAGCACGAAGTCCAGGCCGCCGCCAGCGCGGGGCACCTTGACCGTGGCCTCGGCCACGCGGTCGAAGCGGTCCTCGTCCTCGGCGCAGAACACGATGGGCGAACCGTTGTGCGCCTTGAAGATCGTGGTCTCCTTGACCGTGTCCGTAACGACCATCTCCGGCAGATCCGAGGCCATGACCAGGGTCAGCGGCTCGGTGGAAAGGTCGATATGCTTCTTGTCCTCCGTGACGTCGCACGGGATGGATTTATAGCATAATTCCGACAGCTTGATGCGTACTTCCTGGGCCGCGATGCAGTTGGCGCCGTTGCCCACCAGCGCCCAGTAGCGGTGCACGGGCGCGTATTTGCGGGCGACCTCGGCGATGGCTTCCTTGTTCTCCAACACCTTGTCGATCTTGGCGGGCAGCCCTTCCAACGCCTCCACTTCCGTGAAGATGGACGGCTTGTCCATGGTCCCGAGGATGTCCGCCAGCCAGAGCGAGAGCAGCTTGCCCGCCGCGATCTGGGAGTAGAACGCCTTGGTCGAGGCCACGGCCATTTCCACGTCGCGGCCGTTGGAGGTGTAGATGTGCGAGTCCGACTTCTGGACCAGGGGCGAGTTGCGCCGGTTGACGATGCAGTTGACCCACGCGCCCCGGTCGCGGCACAGGTCCACAACCCGGTTGGTGTCCGTGGTCGTGCCCGACTGCGAGACCGGGATCAGGAACACGTCGTCCATGCGCTCGTCGCCCATGAAACCGATCAGTTCGGAGCCGGTGTAGGACTCGATGGAGATGCCGGTCTCGGCCAGGGTGCGGCGCAGCAGCTGGGCCACGGCCATGGCGGCCACGGCGGCCGTGCCCTGGCCCACGCTGATGATCCGGCGGATGGGCCGGGAGGCGTCCTTGAGCCGCTCGACCAGGGCCGGACCGCGTCCGAACCCCTCGGGCAGGAACGCCACCTCGCCGTCTTTCTTGAGATATTTGCCGTGCAGGGTGTTGCGCACCGAGTCCGGGGCCTCATGGATTTCCTTCTCGATGTAGTGGGCGTACTCGCCGCGGAAGATGTCGCGCGAGAAGATTTCGATCTTCTCCTCGGCCAGTTCCACGGGCTCGCCGTTGTCCAGGTAGCGGGCCACCGGGATGGCGCCCGCCGGATCGGTGTCCTTGAGCACCACGGACACGCCGCCCTGACGGTGCACGGCCACCGGGAAGGACGAGCGGGCGCGGGCGGCCATGCCGTAGGCCTCGGAGGCGACCAGCCAGCCGTCCTGGGTGCGGCCGATGTAGAAGGACTGGCCCGAGCCCTTCTGGGCCAGGAATTGCGAGTCGAAATCGTTCAGGTTCTGCATGACCACGGCCAGGGAGCCCTCGCAGCGCCGGAGCACGTCCCGGAACCGCTCTTCGGCGTCGTCGTTCTCCTCCACGCCCAGGTGGAAGAGCACGGGCAGGATCTTGGCGTCGGTGGAAATGGCCGGCGGGATGTGCGCGCCCTTGGCCAGCACGGATTCCTCCACCAGGGTGCGGTAGTTGTCCACGTCGCCGTTGAGTACGAACATGGTCTTTTCCAACCCCGTGGACATGTCGCCCTCGACCAGCCCGTCCACCGGGTGGCAGTTGGGCACGGAGATGATTCCGTTGGACGCCCAGCGGGTGTGAGCGATGATGTTGAGCGTCTGCAAGCCTGCGGACATGGCCCACAACAGCTCGTCATGCTTGATGAATTCTCGTAGTGCCGCGCCGTTGTCGCCGAGCTGGCCCACCAGCTGGGCGACTTTGTACAGGAAGCGGCAGGCGGTCCGGCCGTCGGCCAGCTTGCGCACCAGCACCTGCCGGGTGTCGGCGTTGCCGATGGCGGAGCGGTCGGCCAGTTCCTGCTGCTGCGCCGCGGTCAGAGCGGCCTCCGCGTCCACACCCTCGGGCAGGACAAAGGCCAGGGCCACGCCCGCCGAGTCGCGGCCGCGCACCTCGAGCTTGTCGATGGACTGGAGCACCTGCTCGGCCCCCCAGGCCAGAAAATGCCGGTCGCGCACCTCGGGGTCGGCGGCCAGATCCCCGGGCATCAACGCCAGGGTCCGGTCCACATTGACCAGCACCTCGCGCTCGATCTGCCACAGGTAGTCGTCCAGGGCCTCGCGCAGCGACTCCAACTCGTCCGTGCGCGGCCCCTGCTCCAGCTTCACGGCCGCCGCATTGCGCAGGCTCCGGATGGTGTCCCGAATCCCCGACAACGCCCGCATCGCCTCGGCATCCCCCACCAGCCGCATATGCAGCCCGAAGGACATCAGATCATAAAACCGACCGGCCAACGCGGACAGCGGCTCGGTGGCGGCGAGGAGATCGTCACCGCCGTTGACAGCGGCAAAGGACGCCTCGAGTTCCCCGAGCCAGGATACGTCCGGTTCAATCACCCACCGCCTGTTGCTCAAATAACTCGCGATTCCACACATGGCTCATATTCTCCTTGTCGCAGCGGTAGGCGCTAGCGTTTGTACTTGTCCTCAAGGCGAACGATGTCGTCTTCACCAAGATAGCTGCCGGTCTGGACCTCGATGAGTTCCAGGGGGATCTTGCCCGGATTTTCCAGGCGGTGGATATTGCCGAGCGGGATGTACGTGGACTCGTCCTCGCAAAGGATGGACTCGTTGTCCCCGTTGACGATCCTGGCGGTTCCCTTGACCACCACCCAGTGCTCGGCCCGATGAAAATGCTTTTGCAGGGACAACACCTCGCCCGGCTTGACGATGATTCGTTTGACCTGGAAACGATTGTCCGCGGAGATGGATTCAAAGCTGCCCCAGGGGCGATAGACTATCTTGTGCGCCTCGGTCTCCGGCCGCTTTGCGTCCTTGAGACGGCGAATGACCGACTTCATGTCGTCCAACTTGTCGTTGGCGGCCACGAACACCGCATCCTGCGTTTCCACCACGGTCGTATCGCGCAAGCCCAGAGTGACGACGAGACGGTTCGACGAGCGCACGTAGCAGTTGGCGGTATCCTCCGCCACGACATCGCCGAGCAGGCTGTTACCGGCCTCGTCGCTGGGGTGCATGTCGTGCAGACTTTTCCATGAACCGAGATCACGCCAGGCCATATCGATGGGAACCACCTCAATGCCGTCCACCTTTTCCATAACGGCGTAGTCGATGGAGTCCGAGGGGCACTGCCCGAACTCCTCCTCGCCCAGTCGAATGAAATCCAGGTCCCGGTAGCTGTTGTCCACGGCGGTACGGCAGCTCTTGAGCATGGCCGGCGCATGGGCGGCCAGAGCATCCAGGTAGCTCGACGCCTTGAACAGGAAGATGCCGCTGTTCCACAGGTACTCGCCCGAAGCCAGGTATTCTTCCGCCACTTCACGCTTCGGCTTTTCCACGAAGCTGTCCACGGCAAACACGCCTTCGGAAGTGGTTTGTCCCTTGCGGATATATCCGTAACCGGTATGCGGATGGTCCGGAACCACGCCGAAGCAGACGAAATAGCCCTGCTTGGCCCGCTCATATCCCAAGGCCACGGCGCGGGAAAAGGCCTCGCCATCGGCTATGGAATGGTCGGCGGGCATGACCAGAAGGACCGGATCGCCGCCATGCTCCATGAGGGCGGCCACAGCCGCGGCAGGAGCGGTATTGCGGCCGAAAGGCTCCAGTACCATGCGCCCGGACGTGCCGAGCTTGCGCAATTGCTCAGCCACCAGGAAGCGATGTTCGGTGTTGCAGACCACGATGGGTTCGGCCGCCTTGGGCAGCGACATGCAGCGGGACACGGCATCGGCAAAGAGCACGCGTCCTTCGGAGACCTCGATGAACTGTTTGGGGTACAGGGTCCGGGAAAGGGGCCACAAGCGGGTGCCTTCCCCGCCGCAAAGAATGACTGGCTGCAACATGTTCAACCTCGTTCGCTATGTTTCACCCCAATATGTGGGGGGCTGATCATTTTTGAGTTTCTCACTCTGTCCTAGGAGCTCTTGAGCCCGTGTTTCTTCATCAGATCGTAGAAGGTGGGCCTGCTGACGCCGATCGAAGCTGCGGCTTTGACAATATTTCCCGAGAACTTCTCCAGGGCGTTTTCAACCATATCCCGCTCCAAAAGGAAGCGGGCATCCTTGAGGGATATGTCATTGGTCTGGAGCTTCTGGCGCAGGGCTTCGTCACCCTTCATTCCAAGGTCTTCCGGCACGATCTCCGGCCCGGAGGCCATGATCACCGCACGTTTGACCCGATTTTCCAACTCCCGGATATTGCCGGGCCATTCATAGCCCTTGATGCACGCCAGGGCCTCCTCGGAAAACCGCTTGGACGTGGTTCGCTGTCCCACGGACACCGACTTGAGAAAATAGTTGGCCAGCAACTCGATATCGTTACCGCGCTCCCTGAGCGGGGGCAGATTGATGGTCATGACGCCGACGCGGTAGAACAGATCCTCGCGGAACGTCCCCTCCTCCATGGCTTTCTGGATATCTATGTTGGTGGCCGTGATGATGCGCACATCCACCGGAATTTCCTTGCGGCCGCCCACCCGAGTGACGACCATCTCCTGGAGGAAGCGCAGCAGCTTGACCTGAAGGGCCATGGGCATCTCGCCGATTTCGTCCAGAAACAGCGTACCCTTGTCCGCGTATTCGACCTTGCCCTTCACCAGTTTGTTGGCCCCGGTGAACGCGCCTTTTTCGTGTCCGAAAAGTTCGGACTCCAGCAGATTCTCCGGAATGGCGCCGCAGTTGATCGAGACCATTTCCATATCCGAACGCAGGCTCTTCTGGTGCACGGCCTGGGCCACCAGCTCCTTGCCGGTGCCGGATTCGCCGCAGATCAGTACCGGCACGTCGGATGCGGCCACCCGTTCGATCTGGTTGAAAACGACCTGCATGCGTGCGCATTCGCCCACGATGCCGCTGTCGTTGACGGTCTTCCTGCGCAGTTCCTGGTTTTCGCTCTCGATGGTCTGAAGGTACATGGCCCGATCGACCATGACCTTGAGCTCGTCCAGATTGACCGGCTTCTTGTAATAGTCGTAGGCCCCGAGCCGGACCGCCTGCAGGGCCGCGTCCTTTTCCTCGTTGCCGGTGATGACGATGACCTTGGCCGTGGGGTCCATGCGCAGCATTTCACCCAGGCAGCGCAACCCCTCCCCGATGCCGTTCTCGTGTGGCGGCAGTCCGAGGTCCAGGGTGACTACCGGCGGATTGTGCTTCTTGAAGAGCTTGAGTCCCTCTTCGCCATCACGAGCAAAGATGAGCTCGTAATTCGACTTGGACAGCCCCCATTTGAGCTGTCGCAGGATTTCGTCGTTGTCGTCTATGATCAGGAGCTTCTGCATGAAAATGAACCCGTTGTTTTATCTCGTTTACTCGACTTCGGCGGGCGCGGGCAGGGTCACGGTAAAGATTGCCCCACCCCCTTCCGGGCTGGTAGCGACGATGGAGCCGCCATGGGCCTCCAGGATTTGCTTGCTCTGGTACAAGCCGATGCCCATGCCTTTTTTCTTGGTCGTCTTGAACGGCACGAAAAGGCCACCTTCCAAAATTTCTTCATCAATGCCGGCGCCGGAGTCCGAGACCCGCATTACCGGACCGTTCTCGTTTCCGACAAAGACCTTGAACGGTGCGTTGTTCCCCGCCTCCATGGCGTTGAGGTACAGGTTGACCGCCACCTTCTTGAACTCGGAGACATCCAGTGCGACGTTCACCGATTCGCCAGAAAATTCGATCAGCGCCGAAGGCAAGGCCTTGGCCGCGCTCCTGGCCACCTCCATGAGGTCCACCACCTCCATGCTCAAGGAGCCTTTGGTGGGAATATTGGTCAACTGGGCGATCAGCGTGTTCATCCGTCCGACGATATTGCTTAGGGAATCGAGCATATCCTGCTGGAATTCCGGATCGTTGATGTACTCGCGTGCGTTTTCCTCGAGCAGGGACAGCGGATAAACCTGGTTTTTGAGGTCGTGCAGGACAAAGGCTGCCACCTTGCCGAAGGCCTCCATGTCACGGGCCTCGGCCAGCTCATCGCCCAGCCGCATGTTCATAAGCACGGCCGCCGCCTGCATGGCCACGGCCTCCATGAGTTCCATGTCCTCCTGGTCATAGTTCTCGACCACGTTGATCGGGGCCCCCAGGACAATGACGCCAACCAGAGACCGGGCGGTACGGATGGGCACGATGAACCGGCCCGAGCGCTCCTCCAGAAATGTCCGGGCCTCTTCCCCCAGGTCGACGTCCTCCCGGCGCAAGTCCAGGATATGCAGTCTCTCCGAGAGCAGCTGGATAAGCGGAGAACGGGCCGGGATGGGCATTTTGGACTCGTCCATTTCATGAAAGCATATGGGGGCAAAGTCTGTACTATGTCGTCCCTGCAGGAAGATGCACCCACCGACAACACCGAAGGTTTCGCAGTAGACGGTCAGGATGTTCTTGTAGAGTTCATCCCGACTCCGGGAGTTGGTCACCCTGTCCGTGAAGCGTTTCCACTCGATACGATAGTCATACTTCTCGCCGTAAAAATGGCGCTGAATGGCCAGCCGGAACTTGCGCCGCATGGATTCGGAAAGGGAGATCACCACCAGCCCAAGTACGCCAAGAAAGGCGACCATGGTGAAGGCGTAGGCGTTGAACTGATTCCCGAAAATCTTGAGCCCTTCCCCTACCAATCCGACAAGCACCAGGAAAAGGCCGCAAAACAGGACCACGAACGACCGGTAGGTCAGGCTTTTCGAGATGGTGATTCTTTCATCATTGCCTCGTGTGAACTCCGAGTAGGCCATCAGCAGCACGCCGATGATCAGCCCCAGGGAACGGGTGGTAATGAACCCGGTGTCTATGGCCCGGAAGACCATGGACTGGCTGTAATAGAGCACATAGGAGGCCAGAATCGTGCCGACGCCGACGATGGAAAACTTGATCTTCCACTTCACCCCGTGCGGGGCATTGGCGATCGTGGCTTCCAGGTTGAACAGGGACACGGCCATGAACAGGATGACCTGAAGATAGAAAAAGAAGGCCACCGGCTCCAGGAAGAGGGTCTTGTCGGTGTGAAAGTCCGGAGAGTAATAGAAATTGCCCGCCGGAAAGACCAGCGTCATCACCAGTGGGACAAAGGACAAGCCGAGGAGCAACAACTGGGTAGTGGGCAACTCCGAAAAAGAGAACTCACGGCGATATGCATTGGAAAACAGGATGCATACGGGGCAGACCAAGGCCATGCAGTAAAGAGAGATCTGACTGAGGAGCAGGAAGTCTGCCGGAAACTTGAGGAGCAGGTAATCGCATACGCTCAGCCCGGCCACCAGCCAGAGCAGGGCGAGCAGGGACATGGTTTCCCACCTCCGCCCGCTCCGCGAGAGGGTAATCAGGGGATAGATGACCGCGAGGATCACCCCAACTATCTGGACCGCGCCGCTCAGCATCCACGGCCCCCGTCATGCAAAAAAAAGAGCGCAAGGTCACCGGGAGCGGCGACATTGCGTCCGTCACGCTGAGAGCAAATATGCGGTCTGGGAGCTGCGGCCGCGTCAAGACAGCGTTCATACGCTGTGTTGGGCATTTCAGGCAAACGTCTCATAGATCATTCCTTTTGACCACATCCCTGTCCCGTATTCGTCGACTCGTACCGCTCGCGATCCTCCCCTTTCAATTACTCCGGACCTCAGTCCGTCATCGCTGCCATGTCAACGTCAACCCGATGGAATTGGACCTGTAGTCGTTCCCATCCGTCTGCTCGTCATTCATCTTAAACCGATACGACAAGCTTGCGGACGTGGTTTCGGACATGCTGTAGCTCAGTCCGAACAGAGCGAAGACGGTCTTTTCGCAGTCAGGGTTGGTATAAAAGTTTACATAGGCGTTATAATTGAGAGAAAATCGCTCCGACAGGCTGTGTGATCCCCTTATACTCGGTCGCCAATAGGTGGTCCTGTTTACCGAGTCATCATCTTCATAGTCATAATATGCAATCGAAACGCCGATGTTTCCCCGCTCATATTCCCCATTCAAATCAATCTGATGCACGTATTGGTTTTTCGTGTTCGTCGATTCCGGGTCTTCGGAGAAATTCATGGACGACGAAATCTTACCGGTAATGGTCTGGGAAAACGCGTGCGTGATACCTATAAAGTACGGAGAGTACTGCTTGTCCTTAGAATCCTCCGTCTTGTAATCAGTGTATGTGGGCTCAATACTGAGTTCAATAAACGATCCTTCTGCATAGGAGTACGTGGTGCCCAAGGTCAGGTTGTACCGTTCAAACCCTCCGGACTCCCAACGTGGGTCCTGCTTCTGAAATCCTGTCCCTCCCGTTATCACCCACCGGTCCGTCAATTCGTGATTCACGTCCGCGTAGACATTGTATATCCGCTTGTCCACGCTGCCGTCATCGGAGTACCAAATGTCCTGGAACTGGGCCCCAGTCGTCAGCGTCGTTCTTTCCTGAAGCGGAATGACAAAATAGGGTTTGACGCCAAAGGTATTCTGATCCGTGGTACCCGCATTGGTGTCACCTTCCTCGAACTCGCCCTGAGTGACATTCTGATAAACCAACTTGTACGAATCAGTTACATCTACGAAAAACAGATCCTTAATTGCTTCAAACTGGGCGAGTGCGTCGAGGTAGTTGTTTTCTTCGTCACTCTTGACCTGATCAAGATATTTCTTGTTTTCAAAATCGTAGGAAAGATCGAAGAGTACCCTTGAATGTTCATAGGTAGCGCTGAAACCCGGTTTGACAATCCACAGATAGTCTCCTTTCGGATTCTGTGTTTCCGTGACGTTGTCATTGTATTCCATGGTGGTCGAGATTCTCGGCTGGAACGTAAAGTCCGCACCTTCGGCACCGCCCGAAAAAGGCGGGAGCATACAGATGACCAGGAACACCATGAAAAATGTAACTATGCGCGCTATGGACACAAAACCCTCTCTGCGGATCAACAGTGCGGACTCTACAATGAAATTTTATAAGCTTTACTAGCTATTCAATTGCATTGCAAGGCGCTTGCACCGGGAATCTCCGCCTATTCACCTCCGAATAACAGCCTGTAGGCCCATCCCCTTTTCCCGGGACGTTTCCCTTCATTCTCCGCCGGCTTCGTGGCCTCCATCTTCTGCTGCGCCATTTTGTTCCAGTACATGGCCTTGACGGATTCCATATCGCTCTCCAGCATCTGCAGCTTTTTCTCCACGGCCTCCAGCTTATCCATCAGCATAACCGCATGATTCTGATCGGTATGCGAGGTTGAACGCTCCAGCATATCCAGTCGATTTCCCAGGTCATTTATGGTCTTTAGCACCTGGGAAGCCCGTTTGGGCATCTTGCGTGCCCGGCGCATGGACGCCGCCGGGGCCGATTGTTCCTGGGCCCCCTGCCAATACTGACGCTCGAAATCCAACTCCTCGGCTATGGCCGAGACATCTTCACCGGCTATGTCCTTCTTTTCACTGGCAAAAGCGTCAAGCAGCAGATAGTCGCACAAAATGTTGATCAGCCTGGGAACCCCGCGGCTCAGGTCGTGGATCAAATCCAGGGCCTCGGGAGCAAAAAACACAGCCTCCCGGTTCCCGGCGCTCTCCATTCTATAATAGATGTATTCGGAGACCTCTTCCCGGTTCAAGGGTTTGAGGTGACAACCGATCTGGATGCGCTGCCGAAGCTGAAGCAGTTCCGGACTGTTGAGAGTATCACGGAGCTCCGGCTGCCCCACCAGGACAATCTGGAGCAGCTTGCCGCCATCAGTCTCCAGGTTGGAGAGCATGCGGATCTCCTCCAGCAGGTCCGTGGAAAGATTCTGAGCCTCGTCAATGATCAGAACGGCCCGCTTCCCTTCGGCGTATTGATCGATGAGGAATTCGTTGAGATCCCGAAGCAACGCGGCCTTGGACCGCCCGTCAGTCTCCAGCCCGAAATCATCGTTGATCATGGTCAGCAGCTGTTGGGAGTCGGCCTTGGTGTTGAAGATCTTGGCCAGCGTGACATTATCGAGATGGCGTTTGATGAGCTCGCGGATAAGCGTGGTCTTGCCCGCGCCCACCTCGCCGCTCAAAAGGATGAACCCGACGCGCTCCTCAATGCCATACCGAAGATAAGACAGCGCCTTGCCATGGGACCGGCTCATAAAGAGCATATCCGGATTCGGCAGCAGGTCGAAAGGCTTGGACCTGAAGTTGAAGAACTCCTCGTACATGGCGCAGCCTCAATGCCCGCTAGGCATTGTAAGAATATTTATAGCCGTAACGCGCGTAGGCGCCATAACCCGTAGTCGAATGACCATGGCTGGCCTGGGTAAACACGGCCCCCGCCACATTGGCCCCGCTCAACGCTTCCAGGGTCTCGTTCAATTCGTACTTGGACAGCCGCTGTTCCCTGACGACCAGGACCACCATGTCAGCCATCCGAGCCAGGATCCGACTCTCGGCAAAGGGCAGAACCGGCGGTGTATCGATGATCAGGAAGCGGTCGGAATATCGCTCCTTCATCTCCCGGAGAACGGTAGCCATACGCTGGGAGGCCAAAAGCTCACCCGGGTTGGCCATGGGTGTACCTGCCGGCAAAAAGGACAACTTACCGATACCCGTCCGGATGATGGCGTTGCTGACATCAGTCCCTTCGAGCAGGCAATCGGACAGCCCGACCCCTTGCTCCATGCACAACAATTCGTGGCAGGAAGGCTTGCGCAGGTCGGCATCAACCAGAAGCACGGTGTGGTCGAATTCCTGAGCCAGGCTGATAGCCAGGTTGGTGGAAGTCACACTCTTGCCTTCGCCCATCGTGCCGCTGGTTATGACGATGGTATTCTGGAAGCCCTTCTTCTTGGTCAGCCTGACAAGATTCTGCTTCAGCTTGCGGAACTCCTCGGCAGCGGGGGACACGATATCATTGAGGGAAACCAGCATATGCTGTCCGGCTACCCGGTCGAGCACTTCCTGGGGAATCTCTTTCTTCGGAGCGTGTCCCAAATGACTGCTCGAGGATCCGCTGAGGGTCGGTCCTTCAGGGATGGCATGGTCCTGCCGTCCCATATCTTTACCACGCAATTGCGATGCTTTTTTCAATGCTTCTTCGATTCTGCTCATATCCATTCTCCCGTCAGCCGACCATGCCGGCGACTTTGGCTATCACTTTATCAACCAGACCGAGGTGGAGGAATTCCACGACAAGGAAAGACAAGGTAACCATCAAACCAACAACACCAATGGCGTAGACCAACCGGTCGCGCTTGCGTTGCTTGGCCAATTGTTCCTCATCTCTCACCTTGGGGATGACTGCCAGCACGGGTACACCGTACTCCTTGAGATCATCCAGGGTCTTGATGCTGGGATTGATCAGGTCCAGTAAAACAATGACGCCTACCCCCAGACCTATCCCGCCAATAATCCCCAGCAGTATGATAAGAGGCCGGTTCGGTTTGGATGGAGTGGAAGGCACCACGGCCGGGTCAAGAACCCGAAAAGACATGGACTTGTCCTGAAGTTCCATTTCCTTGGAAACCTCGGACTGCCCGTAACGGGATACGAGCTTTTCATAAATGATCGTCTCGTTTTTCCGCTTACGTTCCAGTTCCGCCAGTTCGCTGCGCATGGCGGGAATCTCTCGGAGAATCTCCCGATTCTTCTTGATTTCCTCTTCCAGAGCTTCTTTTGTCGTCTCAAGCGAAGCCAATTCAACCTTGATGGATTGGTACTCGGAAGTCCTGTACACAGCATTCAACTCGGATTTGCCACTGGTCTTAATCTGCTGTTTGGTCGCTGCAATAGCGTTTTCCAACTGCCTGACCTTGGGGTGGTTCTCTGTATACCGGCCCCGCATGGCTTCCAGTGCGCTCTGCTGATTGTCGAGCTGCTGCTTGAGGGGCGTGTTGCTGATCAAAAGCCCTCTGGAGGCCTTCAACGCATTGATACGAATGCTCAATTGTTCCAACTGCGAGTTGGCGTCATCAAGCTCCGACCGTATGGCCCCCTCATCGGCAAACAACACCTGACCGGATTCCGTCTTGAATTTGTCGATCTCCTTTTCCGCCGCGTCGATGCGCTTTTTGAAGACCTCAATCTGCTCGGCCAGGAACTGGGTAGCTTCAAAAGACTCCTTGCGCTTGGTGGAGGTGTTTTCCTCGATGTAGATTCTCGTGAGGGTATTGACCACATCCCTGGCGCGGACAGGGTCCTTGCCCTCGTAGGAAATCATGAAAACGCCCTTTTTCTCGTCCAGCCGTATCTCGATGTTCTTTTGCAACCCTTTGATCATGGCGTCGAGATCCCGATCAGAGGCTGCATGGATATCCATATCAAGGGCTTTTATGACATTGAGCACCATGGTTCTGGAAAGCATGGTAACCTTGATGGCCTTGATTTTCATATCCATGGACGGAGTGATGGCTATGCCTTTGACCAGATCGCTGATGACGTTCTGTTCAATGAACACGATGGACGTGGCCCTGTACTTTTTGGGCATGGCGTACGCGGCAATGATTGCCGCGAACATCACGAGGAGAGCCAGGGAAACCAGAATTCCCTTTCGCTCAAGTACAAGGCGCACATAGCGCATGAGATCAAAGCTGCCTTCGTCGGCAAAAGCATCAGAGTGCGGATTGGGCATTATATTTCCTAGAAGAAGCTTTCTTGCGCGATGATGTAGTCGCCGGCCTGGAGTTGGACGTTCTGTTTGAGATCGCCCTTTTTGAGGAGGTCTTTGGTGCGAACCGGAATGCGCTCCTTCTTGCCGTCGTTGGTCCGGACGATGACGATTTCGTCCTCATTGGCGTATTTGCTGAATTCACCGGCCATCAGCAGCGCATCCAGAACAGTGAGCCCATCCTGATAGAGGATGGCCTTGGGTTGATTGACAGCCCCGACCACGTACACGTTCTGGTCGTATTTGACCGGCATGAAAATCGTATCACCGGGTTCAAGCCGAATGTCCTTCTCGAACTCGCCCTTGTAGAAGAGTCCATCGAAATCGGACATCACTTTTTTGCCGTCACGATAAACGTACGCCTTGCGCAGGTCGGCCCGAGCCAGAGACCCGAGGGAGGCGAGCACCCTCAAAAGCGTGGTGCGCTGGGGCATGTCGAACACACGTGGTTCAACACCGCCGCCGACCACGAAGACCCGGCTGTTGACGGTCGCGACCAGGGAAACATTGAGGATGGGATCCTTGATCAAGCTGGAGATGCGCTTCTGCAAACGCTCCTTGAGCTGGGGCAGGGTTAAGCCTGCCGCCTCGACATCATCCACCCCAGGCATGGAAATCTTGCCGTCGGGCCGGACCGTCACGGTGGAGTTCAGTTCATCTTCCCCCCAGACATGCACGGAGAGCACATCCCCTTCGCCGATGACGTAGTCGTCGGCGAAGCTTATGGCCGGTGCCAGGAACACCAGCGCCACAATCAAAACACATGTCTTCATGATACCGCCTGAAATCTTCATCCCGGTCTCCTTGTTAGCGTCCCAGTTTCTTGGCCATGACGGAAACGGTGTCGATCATGATCCTGAAGTCGAAGAACAGCGAATAATTTTTGATGTAATACAGGTCGTAGCGCAGCTTTTCAATGGCGTCTTCCACGGAGGCACCATAAGGATAACGAACCTGGGCCCACCCCGTGATACCGGGCTTCACGAAATGACGCTCGGAATAGTACGGAATGACCTTCTTCAGGTCCTTGACGAACTCGGGACGCTCGGGACGAGGCCCCACCAGACTCATATCACCGACCAGCACGTTGAAGAGCTGGGGAAGCTCGTCGATGCGGGACTTCCGCAGGAAGGCTCCCAGCTTGGTGATGCGAGCGTCGTTCTTCTCGGCCCACACCGCACCGGATTCCTTTTCTGCGTCCTGCCGCATGGAGCGGAACTTGTAGATGATGAAGTTCTCGTCGGCCTTGCCCACGCGGACCTGCTTGAAGAGGACCGGGCCAGGAGAATCCAGCTTGATGGCCAGGGCCACCAGGGGCAACAGCGGGGAGACCAGGACAATACCGATCAGGGACAAAACGATGTCGCCAATCCGCTTGAAGAAGCGGCGCAGCCCCATGATCTTGAAACCCTTGGAAAAGATGAACCAGCTCGGGGTGATGTTTTCGAGCATGAGCTTTCCGTTGACGCGCTCGTAGAACTCGGGGGCGTCCAGCACTTCCATGCCGCTGAGCTTGCAGTTCAGGATTTCCTGCAGGGGAAAGGCGCCGCGACGCTCGGTCAGGGAAATGACCACCTTGTTGGCTTTGACCTTCTTGGCCCGTTCGAGGATTTCGCGGGTCGGGTTGTCCACCTGGGCTTCAGGATCGGCCCACTGACCAGGAACGCACTCGATGAAATCACGGAACTGATAGCGACCGCCCGAGGCCAGGGCCAGGCCCTTCATTTCCTCGGCCAGCTTGCCGTTGCCCACGATGACCACGCGGTTTACCAGGCCGGGGATTCTCTGCCAATTCCTGGAAAGCACGATCCAGCTGGACTGGAAAAGGCCGAACAGGCACAGGACGAGAAGAACCATCTCTTCCAGGCGCATGAACAGGCCGGTCTGCCAGTAGACCAGAAAGGCCACGTTGGTCGCCAGGATCAGGCTGATGAACAGGCTGGGGTAGCCGTCCGTCTTGTCGCCCCGGGTTGCGTACAGCGTCAGGTGGACGATGCAGGACGAAACCAGAACCACCGCGACCAGGGCCGCCAGGTCATAGCAACGTCCCCGACAAACCGAGAGGACTTCGCTGAAGTCATTGAAAAACAGCAGCGATCCAAAAACAAGCGCCAATGCCAGGGACAAGAAGTCCTTGAATACTCTAAGCGATGCTATTGCTACCATGATCGTCTCTCCCTCTTGATCAAGCGCACTTATTCGCCGTCAATAGTCTTGATAAGTTTGCGGGCGTCAGCACGAAGTTCGCACTCGGGGCAGTCAGCCACGACCTTCAGCGTGGACTTGGCCTTCTCCTTGTCGCCCGCCTTGTAATAAGCGTAACCGAGATGATAGTTGATGTTTTGGTCGTCGGTCTGCACAGACGCCGCCTTTTCCAGGATGGAAACGGCGGTGTCCGCCTTGCCGTTCACGGCCAGGGCATAACCGAAGGTGTCCATGATCGAAGGATTCCACGGCGCCTGCAGGTAGGCCTTGTAGGCGAGGCGTAACGCTTCGGGGGCCGTCTTGGAATCGTTGATGTAGATCATGGCCAGGTTGTTCAGAGCCGGAATGTATCTGTCGTTCAGCTCCAGCGCTCTGGTGTAGCTGTCAACAGCCTTGTCCTTGCGGCCGGTCGTCAGGTAGACGTCGCCCTGCATGGCATAGGCCTGAAATGATTTTTCATCGCTCTTGATGACCGAGTCGAAGTAGGTCAGGGCCTTGGGGTAATCGCCCTGGCTGGAGTAATAGCGGCCGAGTTGCAGCAGCAGCGCGGGGTTCGGGCCACACTTGGCAACGCCCTCATCCAGGGCCTTGACCCAGGCATCGGTCCGTCCGGCGTTCATATTGACATCGGCCAGGACCAGATACCCGCTGGGATTCTTGGGGTCGAAATCGCACATCTGACGGGCGGCGGCCACGGCCTTGTCGTACTCCTTCATCAGCACATAGGTCCGGGTGCGCAGGCTGAGCCCCGCCGCGCGATTGACCTTTTCCACTTCGTTGCTCATGGTCAGCACGTCATCGTACCGCTTCATGGCATAGAGAATTTCAGCCTTCTGCTGGGTAAGCCCGGTGTTGTGAACGAAACGGTCCAGGCCTTCATTGATGACGCCCAGCGCACCTTCGTCGTTACCGGCCTTCCGGAGACTACCCGCATAGGCCATATAGGCCGAGGCATCGCCGGACTTGATCGCTTCCTTGTAGGTAGCGACGGCCTCGTCGTTCTTGCCCATGGTGTCCAGGACCACGGCCTTGGCCAGCAAGGCCCTGACATATGCAGGCCGTTGGGCGATCAGCGCGTTATATTCGCTCAGGGCACCCTCAGCATTCTTTTCCGCCAAATCCATGGACGCGAGCATCATGAAGGGAGCCGGATTCTTTTCATCAAGAGATTTGGCCTTGCCCAGGTACTCTCTGGCCTTGGCGGTATCCTTGTCCAGAAGCGACATGCGAGCCAATGCGACATAAAGCGGCACGTCTTCCTGGGTCCCCTTGAGTCCCTTTGTCAGGATCCCTTGGGCAAGGTCCTTGTCCCCGTTGCGGAGATAGAAAGCGGACAAGACAAGACGGGGACGGACGCTGTCAGGAGCGGCGTCCATCGCCCCCTTGAGGGCTGCCTCGGTCTCACCCATCTCACCCTTCTGGTAATACAGCGCGCCCATCTTGATGAAGGCGTTGGCAAAATTCGGATTCTTTTCCGTGATTTCCTTCAATTCGTCCAAGGCCATGTCCGGATTGCCCTTGGCGGTGTAGGCATCGCCCAGGATAACCCGGCCCAGGACATTGTTGGGGTCGACCTCGATGATCTTCTGCGCCTCGGCAATGGCCTCGTTGTAGCGCTTTTGCTGAAAGAGAATGAGGCTGATCATTTCACGGGCCTTGAGGAAACGGTCGGAACGATCGGCCGCAATACGCAGCTGGGAAATGGCAGTCTCCAGATCACCCATGCCGTAATAGCTCATGCCAAGGTAGAAGTACCCTTCGATGTCGGGTCGAATGGAGACGGCTTCCTGCAGCGCATTGACTGCAGCCGTGTAGTCCTTGCGGGCATAGTTGACCAGACCGGCGAGGAGCTTGCCGAAAGGCGCCTTGGGGGCACCCTCCAGGAGCTCCTTGGACAACGCCGCAGCACTATCCAAATCGCCTTCGCCTATAAGCGCCTTGCCATAGAGAAATTTGGCATACCCGTCGGTGGGGTGGGCATTCACCAGGGTCTTCAGGGTAGCAAGATACCCTTCCTGGTCACCGCGCAGGCCGTCAAGCCTGGCCTTGAAATATAACCCCTCACGGTTGTTCGGGGAAACCGCAAGCAGGTTGTCGATGAGTTCCTGGGCCTTGGCCGTATCGTCCTGGGCAAGATACAACTGGGCAAGTGCCAGTTCGGCCTCAGTCTGGTTCGGATCCAGAGCCAGCGCCTTCTCGAACTTGGCCATGGCTTCCTTGTCCTTGCCCAAGGCCCATTCGGCACGGCCGAGCAGGCTGAAGCCCTCGGCGGACTTGGGTTCCTTATCCGTATAGGTGGTCAGGTCCTCGACCGCCCCGGCAAAGTCGCGGCGGAACAGCTTCAGGCGTCCTGTCTCGAGCAACAGTTCGTTGTCGTAAGGGTTTTGGCGTGCATACTTCTCAAAGCTCTTCTCTGCCTGGTCCAGCTTTCCCGTCTTCAGATAGGCCTTACCCAGAGCAAAGCGAGCCTCCATCTTTTCCGGAGACTTTTCGAGCAGCGTCTTGAAGATGACAATGGCTCCCTGGTAATTCTCATCCTGCATATACCGTTCGCCCTCGGCCATGAGATCGGATTCAGAGCCCTGCCCGCACGCGGACATGACGAAGGTCAGAAGAAGAAGGATACATATGGGTGCAAATCGGACTTTCACAACAGCCTCCAGGGAGATGTCAATTGTCGTTCTTGGTCGGCTACGCAACCGTTGGGACGACCAATATTGCGATAACTGTGCCAAGCCACATTCAAAAAATTAAATATCTAAATTTATTGAAATTATTTAAATTACACTCATCTTTCAGCGATCTTGCTGGCCCTATTTGTCCGATAAAATCAGACTCGTTTGCCAAGGAAAATCTGCCTCGTCTTTCTCCTCTGGAAAGGGAGATTCTGTCTTCACCCAAAAAGCGACGCCTCTCTTTCCTGAGCTTCAAACAGGGGCGCTTCGAAGGGTTAAAAAAGTTTTCCACAGGCGGTCGGGTGCCGGACCTTTTTTTCGTCGGAATTGACCCAATCTCTCCATGTTCCGTACGTGCGTCAGGGGTGTGATCGACCCCACTCCAAAGAGGCGTGTTCTCCAAATTTTCTCTATATTTTTTCTAAATATTTGTTGAATCGATACATTGACCGGCTTCGCATTAAGACAATTTATAATACGCCGATTCCAGTCTTTCCGGATTTTCCGGACATAGTTTTATCGAGCCGTTTTTGAGAGTGACGGACGCTTGTGTTAATTTTGTGAAGAACCGACCAAAGTTATCCCATAAGGCTTCCTCCTTACCCGTAACTTCTTTGCAACGTTGAGGAAGACAAAGTTCCGGGAAGTTGATACGGGTATGGCTATATTGAACAAGAGTACCCTTTATGATCTATAGAATAGCCAGACAGAACCTGTTCCATGACAAGGTGCGCCTTTGCGTGACCTTGACCGGCATCGTCTTTGCCGTGGTTCTGATCACGGTGGAAATCGGGCTCTTTCTCGGCTTTACCCAGACGATTTCGGCGGTCATCGACCATTCCGGAGCGGATGTGTGGGTCACATCCCGTGGGGTCAAGAACTTCGACATCGCGCTGTCCCTGAAGGAGCGCAAATATTACGAGGTCATTTCTCTGCCCGAGGTACGGGAGGCGGCCAAATTCATCATCCGGTTCGCGGACTGGAAAAAACCGGACGGCCTGCAGGAGTCCATTGAGATCATCGGGTACGAAACCGACAAGGACATGGGCGGCCCCTGGAACTTCGTCCGGGGCTCGGGCAGAATGCTCGACCTCCGAGACGCCATTGTCATCGATCAGCTCTATATGGAAAAGCTGGGCGTCACCCAATTAGGGGAACAGGTGGAGATCAACAAGAAGAAGGCCCGGGTCGCCGCTCTGACGCAAGGAATCCGGTCATTCACCACTTCTCCCTACGTATTCGCTTCGCTCGACGTTGCCCGAGGGTACACTTTCCTCGAACCAGGGGAGTTCACCTATCTGCTGGTCCGGGGTAAGGCGGGGCTCCCCCCCGAGCGTCTCAAGCAAGCGATCGCCGGACGGGTGGACCATGTGGATGTCTATACCACGCCCGAATTCAGCGCCAAGACCCAGCGTTACTGGATGTTCAACACCGGAGCCGGTACCGGACTGCTCATCGCGGCCTTTCTCGGCCTCGTAGTGGGTATGGTCATCGTGGCCCAGACCCTGTACGCCACCACCCTGGACCATATTTCCGAATTTGCGACCCTCAAGGCAATGGGCGCCCCCAACGCCTATATCTATTCTATTATTATAGTCCAGGCTGCCATAAGCGCGCTGCTGGGGTACGCACTGGGCATCCTCGCTGCCAGCATCATTTCCGACATGAGCGCCTTCTCTGCAATGGTCATCGTCCTGCCCTGGGGGCTGAAGCTGGCCATGCTCGGCCTGACCATGGTCATGTGTATCGTTTCCGCCGTCATATCCATCCGCAAGGTCATGCGCCTTGATCCGGCACTGGTCTTCAAGGGCAGATAGCATGACAAATCCACGAACCGTCATACACATCAACGGCGTCTCCAAGCATTTCGGAACCGGCGACAACCTGACCTACGCGTTGAAGGACATCACTCTGTCCGTGGATCGAGGCGAAGTGCTGATGCTCATGGGCCCATCCGGCAGCGGCAAGACCACCCTGCTCTCCATCATGGGGTGCATTCTGCAACCCAGCGCCGGGACCCTGTCCATAGCCGGCGTTGAGGCCACGGGGTTGAACGCCAAAAAGCTCGGCGCGCTCCGGCTTGAACATCTGGGATTCATTTTCCAGGAATACAATCTTTTCCCGACACTCTCGGTGGTGGACAACATCCTGGTGGCCCTGCATCTGCGGGGTGTCAAAGGAAGCGAGGCCCGCAAACGCGCGCTGGCAGCCCTGGATTCAGTAGGGCTTGAGGCCAAGGCCGATGCCATGCCCGAAACCATGAGCGGCGGCCAGAAGCAACGACTGGCCATCGCCCGCGCCCTGGCCGGACGGCCGAGCATAATCCTGGCCGATGAACCCACTGCGGCCCTGGATTCCGCAAACGGGAAAATGATTGTGGAACTCATGACCGGACTGGCCCATGAGCAAAACCACTGCGTGGTCATGGTGACCCATGACCCGCGGACAATAGATTACGCGGACCGGATGCTGACCATCGAGGACGGCACTTTGGCCGCAACCCAAAACACGCCAACCTCCGGCGGATACTAGCATGAAAACCGTTATCGCCATCATCGTCATTATTCTGGGGGCAGCCTTTTTCGTCCATTGGCAGTCCCCGCAATGGCTCAACGACTTTCTGCCAGCTACGGACCGGCAGACCGAGACCTTCGGCCAAATGCCCGAGCTGAACAAGCAATCCCCCTGGGTTGCCGGATTCGGCAAGGTGGAGCCGGTCTCCCAGAAACGCCACCTGGCCTTTGAAATCAGCGGTTTGCTTGAGGAGGTACTGGTAAAGGAAGGCGACACGGTCCAGCAGGGCCAGGAGGTCGCCAAGCTCAGAGACGACGAATACTCGGCCAGACTTGATGCCGCCCGCTCGGATGCCCAGGCGCTGAAGGCGCAGTACGACAAACTCATGGCCGGAGCCCGCCAGGAGGAGAAGACCGAAACCCTGTCCGTGGTCCAACGGACAAAGTCGGTCATGGAAAACGCCCGTGTGGAAATGAAGCGACGCAAAGAGCTGCTCGCTCAAAACCTCATCGCCAAGGAAGAAGTGGACCGCACCGAAACCGAGTATCTGGTGGCTGAAAAGGAATACGAAGAGGCTCGCCAACGCTATCTGGTGATGAAGAACTTCTCGCGCAAGGAAGATATCGCCACGGCCTGGGCGCAGTACGAAGCAGCCGTGCAAAATGCCCTGGACATGCAGGCGCAGCTTGAAAAGACAAGGCTCAGAAGCCCGGTCGCGGGCAAGGTTCTGCGCGTTCACCGACAGCCCGGCGAAAACGTGTCGATATTTTTCGAGTGCCCGGTGCTGACCGTGGCGGACATCAGCCGCTATCAGATACGGGCCGAGATCAACGAGAAGTACGCCGCCCTGCTGGAGCCGGGCCAGAAAGCGTACTTCACTTCCGAAGCGTTCGGCAGCTCCCGCTTCGAGGGCCGGATAGAGCGGGTCGGGTACATGACCGGCCCCAAGACCGTAACCCTCGACCTTCCCCAGGAAAAGGCCGACACCAAGGTGATTGAGACCATCATCTCTCTGGACAGCCAGGACGGTCTGGTCACCGGCCTCACCGGCGACGTCTTCATCCTCACCAACGAGAACTCCGGCCAGATCAGAACCCAGGTCGAAAACACCACAGACAATCAGTAAAATGAAAAGAAACACTCATGACCTGCTGGCGCGGGTCGTCCCGTTCGGTCTGTACATGGCCTTTGTTGCGTTATTGGAGATTCCTTCCTTGCTCGGCGGCGAACCGCTGTCCCCGGATGTGATACTCGCCCTGTATCCGGTCAAGATCGCCATGGTAGTGATCGCCCTGATAGTGTTCGGAAAATCTTACACCGACCTGGATTGGAGTTCACTGCGCCAGACAGCACCCACCGCGCTCAGCATAGGCGTCGGAGTCGTGGTCTTCATTTTATGGATCAACCTGGATCTGCCCTGGGCAACTCAGGGTGAACTGACCGCGTACGATCCTACCAGTGCCGCAAATGGCTGGGTCTATCCGTTGATCATAGCGCGCACCGTGGGGGCGGTCGTCGTGGTCCCCATCATGGAAGAACTTTTCTGGCGCTCCTTCCTGGCCAGATACCTCATCGACAGGAACTTCATGGCGGTCCGCGCCGGCACCTTCACGATGTTCACCTTCCTGGCCACCTCCGCCCTCTTCGGCCTGGAGCATCAGCTCTACCTGGCGGGCATCCTTGCGGGACTGGCCTACAACGGAATCTACTTAAAGACCAAAAGCCTTGCCCAATGCGTCCTCAGCCACGCGGTGACCAACGGCCTTCTGGCTGGCTATGTCCTGACCACCCAGAACTGGCGGTTCTGGTAGACCTGAAAACTGTAAAAAGCACCCCAAAAACCTGTCGGAACCCTTAACACATTCACTTGTCTATACTGCCTTCGAGCAAAAAATTCCATATAAATAGATAAGTTATATTTTGGCACACCTGCTGCATATATCAGAACAACTTTGAACCTAAATACCAAAAGGGGCTCGTTATGAAGAAGTTGTTTATGTATTTTGCACTGGCTCTGACCGTGCTGGCCATGCCCGGTATCTCCCAGGCTGCCAACATCTACGGTTGGACTTTGGACCTCTCTGACTACAGCGGGAACACTTTCTCCGACATCGCCGAGCTGAGCGTTTACGGCTACGGTGACATCGATCAGAGCTACGGCGGTGACGGCGTGCTCAGCTCCGGTGACACCTTTACCGTTTCCTCCATGCTCTACAACGTCGCCTACACCGACATCAACGGCGTTTACTACAACAATCCTGACTGGGGCGGAGGACTGGAACTCTTCTTCGCATCCGACAACCTGTCTGGTATCGTTACCAACGTTGATCCGGTGACCGGCAATTTCGACTACGAGTATCAGTCCGGCGACATCACCCTGTACTTTGGCAACAGCAACGACATCGCTAATGCCACTGCCCTCGCCACTATGTCTCTCTCCTGGGGCTTGGGCGATTCCACCAGCGAGAACAACGGTGGTCAGGCTCTGTCCGGCGAAACCGACATGGGCATTCAGTTCATCACCTCGGTCCTCGCCAATGGCCTGATCTGGTTCGACGTCAACGACTACCCGGAACTGGCTGCTCTGTACCCCAATCTGAGCACGTTCCTCACCTTTGACCTGAACAACAACCTGAACACCAATATCGTTCCGCTGACTCTCACTCAGGACGGCTTCACCGCTCGGGTCACCACCGGCGGCGACATCACCCTGGTTGCCACTCCGGAACCCTCCACCTTCCTGATCCTCGGCTTCGGTCTGCTCGGCCTGGTCGGCTTCCGCAAGAAGTTCAAGAAGGCGTAAGTTACAGCTTACATCCCCGAAAAGGTATCAAGCGGGTGAGGCGAAAGTCTCACCCGCTTCATACGTTCAAGGGCCTGCAAACACCGCCGCGCCTCTTGCCGGCCTGTCACCCGCCGCTCGTGCGGGTTCTCTTTTACACGACCTCGGCGTATCGCAAACATCTTCGAGCCCCACTCGACGTCACCGGCTTCCATTGAGGGGTACCGGCAGGCCAAGGCAAATCAACTATGCATATATGATGAATAAGAAAGCCGAGGCTGGACTGCCCCGGCTATTCCTATAGATATGGTTGGTGGATGTGCCGTATGGAAACGGCAGCCCGAACTAAACGAGGAAGGATTCCACCGGGCGACGGTAAGTGCCGAAGTGGATGGGTTTGCCGAATCCGGAACGAAAGAGCATGACCGGCCCCTTTGCCCAGACCGTGGGGAACAGCTCCGCCAAGCTGGCCCACACGGTGGCGAGCATCTCCTGATGCTTCGAGGAAAAGACCTCAGGCCCTTCGAGCAACCAGCGCAAGCGGAAGAGCGTGACCGCTGTCATGGGCTGCATGCGCAGGTTGTAATGGGTCAGTGTCAGCCAGACCCGCTGTAAAGCCCTGCCGCCCTGGATAAAGTCCGCAAGGCCCGTGCCCGGAACGGTGAGAAGACCGGCCCCGCCCGAGTGACGGATACCCTTGGAGGCGATGCCCGCCCCAATCTTGCTCGCACCAAAGATATTGGCCACACGCATGGTGTTCCAGGACTTGGTTGCCTTGAGGAACAACTCGCCCCCCAGTCCCGCTTCCAGGTTTTTGAGAGGAAAACCATCCCGAATCTCTTCAGCGGCTTGGGGCGTGAACCGGATCATCTTCATCAGGTGTTCATGCAAATCCCGACGTTCCATACGGATGCGGTCAGCCAAAAAGATGGCGTCTGCCAGCTTCTTCAACTGCTCCGGCGTATTGATCCAGCCGAGAGTTGCGCCCGCTTCGGAGGCCACCGTGCCCAGGCGATTGAAGATCCCATCGGGAATCTGCCGCTTGCGGTACGGTTTGCGATTGGTATTGCGCCGCCAAATGGCGTCCACCAAGATGTCTTCATGCACCGTCTCGTCCCGCTCAAGCGAGATGGAGGCGGCCAGACCGGGCTTATCCTGCGTCGGTCCGAGCGCAATGGACGGGGCCAGGCCGCAGGCCTTGGCCGCGATGGAGATATTCTCCACGGCAGCACCCGAGGCAATGGCTGTAGCCAGATTGGCCACATTGAAAAAGGAATCGTCAATCGCCAGATCCATGCGCACTTCCACACCACTGTCATCCGCATGGAAATGCCACGGCTGGATATTGTCGCCGGACGGAGCCTGGATACCCGCCTTGAGCAGGTAGTCGTACACCGGGTGCATGCTTTCGCCCTGGGCAGGCAGCTTGGGCGCGGCCATGGGTTCGCAGCCCACACGTTTAGCCCGCTTGAGCATCACGTTTTCAAAAAGCCAGGCCTTGAGCCGCTGCACTCGGGATTTGTTCCCCTTGCGCAGCTTGCCCCGGCTCATCTTCCGCAAATAGGGGTCCATCTGGATGTAATACGGAGCAGGCCGGACGCCTTTGCGCCCAAGCAAAAGACGCGCGACCTCGGTCGCGGCCAGGGCGGCGCACATCTGACAACCGATAATGGTCGACGGCCCTTTGCCAAGATCGAAATCAACCACCGAGGAATCCATGTACCGGGCATGGGTGGCCTTGGGCGCCAGCCCCAATGCAAAATGGAGGTACTTGCGGTTTTCCTCCATGTCGTCGGTGATGTCGAAATATTCGTCGAAGGTCATGCCGTTCGGCGTAAAGACCAGCAACGCTGAACTGAAACCCAGTGGTCCTGCGGTAATGACCGGGATGCCCAGCTCCCTGGCCCGATTGAAAAGCATGCGCCGGACATCGAAGACAAAGAAATCGAGGCCGTCCACAACCACGTCCACATCCTTGAGGAATGCGTCCATGTTGTCTGCGTTCAGACCCTCGGGGAATTTGGTAACCTCGGCATAGGGATTGACCGAAAGCGCTTCCCCGGCCATCACGTCCAGCTTGGACTTGCCGAAATGCTGCACACGCGCACCGAACTGACGGTTCATGTTGGCGGGCTCAAAGGAATCCATGTCCGAAAGGTGGAATTTGCCTATGCCCAGACGGGCGAGGGTGACAACGTGAACGCCGCCCACGCCCCCCAAACCAGGCACGGCCACTCGCGCATTGATGAGCCGGTCCATGTCCGCAGCATCCAGGAACCCTATGGTTCTGGAAAACGCCTCTTCATTGTAGGCGTAGATGTCCTTGAGTCCCCACTGTTCGGCTATGGCTCTAAGAGCGGCTCCCTGATCCGTTTCTGCCATGGCTACACCGTCACCGGATATCTCATCTCGATGTCTTCAGCGCTGTAAAGCGCCTTGTGGTACACCGATTCGATATATGCCATCTGCGCCGGGTTGAGGCTCTCCAGGATTTCCGGACGGACCTGGAAAAAGTACCGTGCAGCGTCGTAATCCAGAGGGATGTTTCTCGCCCCGCTGAACTTCATGTACTTGTCCACCCCGGCGTTATGGATGCGCCGGAAGAACGTGTACAGGTCGGTCTCGAATTCCTGATCCTTGAACGTCTCTTCCAGTTTTTCCCAGAAGATGTCGTAATTTATGCGCAGCCCCACGGCCGGAGCACCCACAGGACCGTAGAAACGCTCCTCCGCGAACTCCTCGAACATGAAGATCGCCTTATAGAAAGTAACGTGCTTCGGATTGACCATGATCAGTATGTCGTTGATCTTGGCCTCGAGGGCATATTGGAAATAGGCCTTGCCAAGGAACATGAGCAGGTTGTGCCAACGCCCCTCGCTCGGGGTCGCCAGGGCGCATATCTCGGCGACAGTGCGCCCCTGTTCTCTCAGCTTATCGATCTCCGGCTTGTACAGGGCGTCCATGGGTAGTCCGAAAAGCTCGGTATCCTGCACCTGCGTCAGAGTGGAGATGACATCGTGAAAGCTCTTGAAGGTGAAGACGCAGGTCGTGGGCAGCAGGCTGTGGATGCCATAGTGGAGTTGCGCCGGATGGGGTTTGGTAATGTACCCAACCAGATCGTATTCCTTGTAAACGACGTTGAAAGCCTGCCGATACTCGTCCAAGGTCTCGGCGATCTTGATGGCAGGTTTATCGATGTCGTCCAGCTGGTTTTTTGTCAAAGACGAACGCCTGATACGAATAGTCCGGCGTTTCTCGATTGCCTTGACTCGCTCTTCGCGGCTCACCTTCTCAGCCACGGCCCCCTCCTGTCTCGGTTAATGGGTGCGACAGAGCACCCTGAGTAGTGTTCACCATGATGGTCCCAAGGCACAAATAGTCCTTCGGCTTACGAGAATCATTCTGCCAGATTCGGATGCGCTTGGCTACCCGTGCAGACGGTTTCAAAGCACTGTATGGTGTAGAGATGCCAATAAATGGGTTAAAAAATTTGCGTGCGCCAAACACCATGCGTAAGCATCTATAATAATTATTAATTATATTCAGCCAAATGCCACGCAACAAGGACAATGACCCTCAACCAAACAAAGGCGACCAACTTGCGGCACGACGATGCTGCCGGGAAACTCTTCCTTGCATGAAATAATAACAGCGCATTCATAACCGCTTATCTTGGACGAGGTCTAAAAAAGCAATATCAGGCCTAAGGCACCCGACCAGTTCCAGCTTCAAAGGGTCATCCCCCCTGCAAAGAACTAACTACCTACCTCGGGGCCCCCTTGGCGGCCAATTCGGCGAACAATGCTTTCAAACCGTCTGCAGTCTTCTGCACGTCAAACCTTTCAATAGCCGTAGGCTGGTACTCTCGAAAGGCCTTGCTGTGGTCTTCGTTGACTGTCCGTCGCATAGCCTCTGCCAAAGCCTGCCAATCCTCCGAAGGAATGGTCAGGGCCGGGGTTTCCCGCACGACTTCCCTCAACCCTATACAGGTCGAGGCAATCAGGGGTTTTCCGGAGGCCAAGACCTCCGCAGCCAACAAACCAAAGGCCTCCCATCGCGAGGGCATGACGACCGCATCAACCAAATTCAAGACATCCCGAGGATCTCCTCGAAACGGAAGAAACAAGAACTTATCTTCCAGCTTGGCCAAGGCAATTTCATGTCGATACTCGTTAATATAATCTCCCGAACCGCAACAGATCACCTTAAACGGTTTAAGCCCCCCCTGCGTTGTTATTTCGGACACTGCTTTGATGACAAGGTCCAACCCTTTCTGCGGCATAAACCTGCCCAGGAAGCCAAACAAATACGTATCAGGTTCCAGCTTCAACTCCTCTCTCAAGGCCTCTACGTCGCCTTCATAAGAGGCAAACAATTTTGAGTCGATGCCGCTGGCGACAAGGGCCATCCGATCCGTATGCCGAGCCAGGGCGGGAACTTTCTCAACCATATGATCCATCATGTCCTCGCCCACGCAATGAACCACATCGACACCAGTGACGACCCAGCCCAAAACCCACTTCTTTATTTTCCCCACGAGCCCGGTCAGGAAACGCTCTTCCACTATACCATGGATTGTGAGCACATGCGGCACCCGCAGCCCCAAACTGCCGAGATAAGAGCTTGTACCGGAAAGGAAGCCGTGGCTATGCAAGATGTCGTATCGCCCGCTTCGCAGTTCGCGGCGAACGGCCTGGGCGAGGCTTAGGGCGCTGTTGTCACAAAGCACAACCCGGCCGCCATAGCCTTCCGCGTCCGCTTGCAACGCTTTGCTTTCCGGTCCGCTGCAAGCAACAAGCGTCACTTCAACGTCTGCGCCCAAACGGGAATAGACATAACGTATATATGTTCGAATCCCCCCCAGAGGGATACGAGAAACGGCAAGTATCTTCATTTGCTGCCCAGCCTCCGGCTAATTGTTAGGCGAAAATGCAACAGGTGACCAACAAGCCACATTTCCGAGCACACGGATAAAATCATACGAGAAATATATCTCAAGGGGAAAGTGGTGGGGGAGCACCTTTCAATCAATATTAATTCGACAAATCCGAAAAGTATCCATTCCCTGTAGCTCGCCTGAACTTGCCCCCTGATGCCGCATGGTATCTAACCGCAGCAGCTGAAAAATCCATGTCCCACCGACCTGTGTACAACGATTTGAACAAGCTAACGATATTCCACTATACTTACAATAATAAAAGACTCTCCCGGCATTACTTGCACGGGCGATACGCCCCCCTGGATAGATTAACTGGCGTATCTAGGTAGTCACGACACGACAGTGCGGCGCCCCTATATAGGCCAACACGGCCGCCACCGCGAAATAAAGGCGACCGGAGAACCATCTCCGACCGCCTTTCCTTTTTTGGTGAGGACAGGTTCGATCAGGCCCAAATCTTCTCCGGCATGTACGGGTGGGTTCCTTCGATGACTTCGAGGCCGGACTTGACCTGGATCTTGGTGATGACGTCGTCGACGTGCGAGCAGTGGTCGGACAGGCAGGGACCGATATGGATCTTGGTGGGCTGCTCGTTCAGGGGGACGTTCCAGAGCTTGACCTGGGCCAATCGCTGGACGATGGAGGCGCCGGGGCAGCCGCCACAATTGAGGATGCCCAGGACTTCGGCGTCCTGATTTTTGTAACGCTCAAACTGGCCCTCTCGACGGTTGAAGGCCACCAGACAGCGCGAACAACCGATGCAGACGTCATCCATGGTATTTCGGCACCCGATGATGAGAATCTTTTCCATGCGAACCTCCTGTATATAGTTGTTCCTTCTCCTTGTTTCATTTGAATGTTTGAGTCAATATTCATACTATATCGGGAATGAATACGCTCATGACCAACCTGCAAATCGGCATGCGACAAAAAAAAATCCGGAGAGCAGGGAACTGCGATTAGTTAACTGGAAACGACGGGTAAAATCCCTGTGAAACCAGAAGGAGCGGCGTTTTTCACTGCTCCTTTTTTTAATGATGCACATATGTTGCACAAGCTTGAAAGGTATCTCAAGTTGTGGTGGACTGCCCAGCATGTCGGTGCTAGGTTGCATCCCCCGGCAAGATTGGAGGTCTTTCAATGTTCAGTTTATTCACCAACTACAAAAAAGCGGCCATGAAATTTCTCTCCCAGCACCAGGTCGGTCAACGACTTTTCTCCACCGGTGACGGAGGCCGAAAAATGCGCTTTCTGCGCGAAAAGGGCTACGTGGTTTCCGAGCGGGTCTCGGAAAACCGCTGGGTCCACGAGATTGTAAAAAAACCTTAGTCCACGCTTCTTAGGCAAACGGGACCGCCTTCGGGCTGCCCCGTTGCCACATCTCTCCTCCCCGCGCCTGCGGCCGGACATTTTTCCTCCGGCAAGGCCCCCTCTCCCCATGTCCGAATTTCCAGTCGCTCTTATATTTTTTTCCACGCCGATATCGTCCATGTGAATTTCATCGCAAAGCCTTTGCCAGCTCTGGCCTCCCCCCCTGTCATGAGAATGACTTTCAAATAACCTACTCGTCTGGTTCCCAAACTATATAGGATAGTTATAGTGACTTTGGGAACAATTACTATATCTTAAATTCTACTTGACGTATACATGACATCTAACATACCGGGCAGGTAGGTTTTAAAACCTCGTGGTTGAGTAGGTATTTTAACCCACCCAACCGGGAGGAGTTAAAGCCGGATTTTCGCGCGGCGGGAGATGCCGCGCTTGGGGGGCCGGAGGTACCCGGAAACGGGTCCAGGGGAATTGGCCGATGAGGCCAGTTCATTGCCATCAACGCTTTTGAGAAAGGGATCGACACATGGCAAACGGTAAACGGATACTGCGATTGACCGTCATCGTGATCGCGCTGGCCGGCGTGCTCGGCTTCCAGTTGGAAGCCATGGGCATGTTCAACGCTGCCAGCGAGGACGCCGGGCGACCGGACGTGATCATGATCGACACCATCGCCAAGCTGGAGTCACTTAACCAACCCGCAGCCGTGTTTCGGCACGACCTGCACACCAAGGCCCTGAAAGATCAGGGCATGAGCTGCGAATCCTGCCACAAGAAGGACGCCAAGGGTAACATGACCCTGACCTTCGACCGGGAGGAAAACGGCAATCGGGCAGACATGTCCGCTTCCGAGCTCAAGGACATGTACCACAACGGCTGCATCTCCTGCCACGTCAAGAGCGAGGAGAAGGGCTTCAAGACCGGTCCCAAGGCCGGCGAATGCCGCAGCTGTCACCAGGAACGGCCCGAGGCCGCAGACCGGGTTCCGGCGGGCATGGACAACATGCTCCACTACGTCCACTGGAACTCTCCTATTCTCCCCACCGACCAGGGCAAGGACACCAATTGCGGCGCCTGCCACAAGAAGGCCGGAGAAGAGGACAGCTGGCGTTTCTCCGAAGAAGCCAAGACCGAGCCCCTCAAGGACGTCTTTCACAGCCAGTGTGTGACCTGCCATGAGAGCCTGATCGAGAAGAAGGCCGACCGCTCCGGCCCGGTGCAGTGTGCCGGTTGCCACGGCGAAAAGGAAACCGCCGAGCGCGCCGTCGAGATGGGCAAGACCCTGAAGGCCATGGGCGGCTCCGTGCCGCGCCTGCCGCGCAAGCAGCCTGACGCCGCACTGATGTTCCACGGCGAACCCGGCAAAGTCGCGACGGTCGTGGCCTTCAACCACAAGGCTCATGAAGCGGTTACCGACAACTGTCTGACCTGCCACGTGGACGGCGTGAACGCCCCCGTGGACAAGAGCTATGTGGCCATGCACGACGAGTCTGTCGACACCTCCTGCGTGGGCTGCCACATCAAGGAACAGGCCAAGCCCGAATGCGCCGGCTGTCACGCCGCCCGTTCCACGGTCAAGCAGCCTTCCGAAGCCTCCTGTGGCGTCTGCCACACCAAGGTCGGTGCGGACATTGAGCCCGCGCTCACCGCCGAGGCTCCCAAGGAGATGAAGCAGGCTATCGCCCAGCAGTTCATCGACGCCCGTTCCAACGGCCAGGCCGCCACTGTGGATATCAACGACATCCCCGACGTGGTGACCATCGGTACCCTCTCCGACAAATACCAGCCGAGCAAGATGCCGCATCGCAAGATCGTGCTCAAGCTCATGGAAGGCATGAAGGACAATCCGCTGGCCTCCGCGTTCCATACTGCGCCCAAGGCCATCTGTTCCGGCTGCCATCACAACAGCCCGGCATACGCCACGCCCAAGTGCAGCAGCTGCCACACCACGACCGACGGCAACAGGCCGAGCCTCAAGGCCGCCTACCACGGGCAGTGCATGGATTGTCACAAGCAAATGAAGCTCGAAAAGCCCGCCTCCACCAACTGTGTCGCGTGCCACGAGAAGAAAACCAACTAGCCGAAGGAGCCTATGATGTTACGCAGAACCTTCCTCGGATTGTTGGGTGCCGCGGGCGCGAGCGCAGCGCTGGTCAAACCGACCCAGGCCGGAAACAAGCACTTCGGCCCGCACCCCGACACCCACGGCGTGCTCTTTGACGCCACCCGCTGTATCGGCTGCCGCCAGTGCGAGCAGGCCTGCAACGAGGTCAACGAGCTGCCCGCACCCGATAAACCGCTCGACGATCTGACCGTGCTCGAAACCGAGCGCCGGACCGACGAGAAGACCTATACGGTGGTCAACAAGTACCAGACCGCCCTGGGCCCGGTGTTCCGCAAGATGCAGTGCAACCACTGCCTGGAACCGGCCTGTGCCTCAGCCTGCTTCGTGCGGGCCTTCAAGAAGCAGCCCAACGGCGCCGTCACCTACGACGCCTCGGTCTGCGTCGGCTGCCGCTACTGCATGGTGGCCTGCCCGTTCTCGATCCCGGCTTACGAATACGACGAACCGCTGACCCCCCGGGTCCGCAAGTGCACCATGTGCTACCCCCGCCTCATGGAAGGCAAGCTCCCCGGCTGTGTGGAGCGCTGCCCCAAGGAGGCCCTGGTCTTCGGCAAGCGTGACGAGCTGATCAAGATCGCCCGCGAGCGCATCGCCCAGTTCCCCGACAAGTACGAGGACCACATCTACGGCGAGCACGAGATGGGCGGCACCAGCTGGATGTACCTGTCCGGCGTGCCTTTCCACGAGATCGGCATGCGCGAGGACCTGGGCACCACGTCCGCTCCCGAGCTGACCGCAGGTCCCCTGGCCGCCGTGCCCATGGTCGTCGGTCTGTGGCCCGTGCTGCTGGGCGGCATCTACGCCGTGAGCAAGCGCAACGCCAAGGTCGCCAACGACGAACGCGTCAAGGCCGTCAAGGACGCCCTGACCCGTGCTGGCGAAGAGGCCGAGAAGAAACTCCACGAGGAGCTGGGCAAGGCCGAGCAGGCCAGCCAGCGGCGCATCGAGGTCGAGGTCAAGAAGGCCGTCGAAGAGGCGCTCGCTCCCAAGGAAGAGGACGCCGGAACCAACGAGGAGGAGTCCTAGATGTCTGTCGAAACCACCGCGGCGCCGAAGAAGTCCCTCTTCACGCCGTTCAATATCATCGCAACGATCATTCTCATTGCCGGACTGGTGGTCTCGGTGATGCGTTTCACCGGCGGCCTGGGTGCCGTCACCAACCTTGACCAGAACAACCCGTGGGGCATCTGGATCGGCTTCGACCTGATGTGCGGCGTTGCTTTGGCCGCGGGCGGGTACACCACCTCCGCCGCCTGCTACCTGTTCGGACTGAAAAAATACCACGCCGGAGTTCGCCCGGCCATTCTGACCGCCTTCCTGGGCTATGCCCTGGTGGTCTTCGCCCTGGGCTACGACGTCGGCCGTCCCTGGCGGCTGCCCTACCCCATCTTCGTCCAGCAGGGCACCACTTCCCTGCTCTTCGAGGTGGGTCTGTGCGTCATGATCTACCTGACCGTGCTGTTCATCGAATTCACGCCGGCCCTGTTCGAGTGGCTCGGCCTGAAGAAGATCCGCAACATCGTGGTCAAGATGACCCTGGCCCTGACCATCCTGGGCGTTGTTCTGTCCACGCTGCACCAGTCCTCCCTGGGCGCGCTGTTCACCATCGCCCCGTCGAAGCTGCACCCGCTGTGGTACTCGCAGTACCTCCCGGTGTTCTTCTTCGTGTCGAGCATCTGCGCGGGCCTGTCCATGGTCATCTTCGAGGGTACCCTCTCTCACAAGCCCATGCACCACTTGATGGACAAGGAGTACCTGGACAACCACGACGGTCTGATCCTGGGTTTCGGTAAGACCGCTTCCCTCGTGCTGTTCGGGTACTTCGCCATCAAGCTCATCGGCCTGGCCTACGACAACAACTGGCACTACCTGGCCACGGGCTACGGCGCGTGGTTCCTGGTCGAAATGCTCGGTTTCGTGGCCCTGCCTTCCTTCCTGTACGCCGTGGGCGTGCGGGACAAGAATCTGACCGTGATCCGCTGGGCCGCCGGACTGACCGTGCTCGGCATCATCGTCAACCGGTTCAACATCTCCATGGTCGCCTTCAACTGGCAGCTCCCGTCCGCTCAGCGGTACTTCCCGAGCTGGGGCGAGATCACCGTCTCCCTGTTCGTGGTGACCATCGGCGTGCTGGTCTTCCGGTTCATCTGCACCAGGATGCCCATCTTCTACGAGCATCCGGACTACAAGGGCGAACACTAGGAGGTTGCCATGGAATTCTACACGCTCCAAGACTACTACACCTTCACCAAGGGTACCATTTACCTGATCATGGGCGGTATCCTCGTGGCGGCTACCCTGTACTGGCGCTTCCTGATGGGCGGCAACAAAAAGGACGACTAGCCGCTAAGGCCATCGTTTTACAATCAACGATATGACAATCAAGGAGAAGCGGAAATGTACGATTTCCTGACCGGGCCCATGCTCTGGCTGACGTTCATCGTCAGTTTCGGCGGCCTGCTCGTTCGCGCCGTGATGTATGTCAAGGGCCTCAGCTGGCAGCTCGACCGCGTGGCGTACCGTCCCAATATGAAATACGGCATCAGGGGGGGCATTCGCTCCATCCTGGCCTTCATCATCCCGTTCAAGGCCCGGCTGTGGCGCGTGCGCCCCGGTTTTACCCTCATCTTCTTTGCCTTCCACATCGGGCTGCTCGTCACCCCGATCTTCCTGGAAGCGCACAACGTGATGCTCCAGAACGCCTTCGGGTTCAGCCTGCCGTCCCTGCCCACCGGGGTTGCCGACGGACTGGCCTGGATCTGCCTGGTGGGTGGCCTGTTCCTGATCCTCAGGCGCATCGCCTTCCCCGAGGTGCGGATCATCACCACCTTCTACGACTACCTGCTGCTGGTCATCTCGGTGTTGCCCTTCATCACCGGCCTGATCGCCCGGTACGAGATGGGGGACTACAACTTCTGGCTGGCCGCCCACATCCTGAGCGGCGAAATCTGGCTCCTGGCCCTGCCCTTCACCAAGCTCAGCCACGTGGTGCTGTTCTTCCTGTCCCGCATGCAGCTGGGCATGGACTACGGTATCAAGCGCGGCGGCATGAAGGGCACGGACATGGCCTGGTAACCGGGCTTTAGCCTACATTACGGAGAACCGAAATGCCTGAAGGTAAATTCTGCAATAAGACGCCGATCACCACCGACGAACAGCTCAAAGCGACCCTCGGTGACAAGGGCGGCAAGCAATACTACGAAGAAATGAACCACCTGGACGTGGACTCGGACAAGCTCTGGGCCTCCATCCAGAAGACCATGAAGTCCAGGACCAAGACCTGGCTCGAGATCTGCGCCCACTGCGGCCTGTGCGCCGAGTCCTGCTTCCTGTACCAGGTCAACGGCCGGGTGCCCGAACAGGTCCCGTCCTACAAGATCCAATCCACCCTTGGTGTGATGGTCAAGAAAAAGGGCAAGGTCGACAACGAGTTCATGCAGATGTGCATGGAGACCGCCTGGTCCAAGTGCACCTGCTGCAACCGTTGCGGCATGTACTGCCCCCACGGCATCGACATGGGTGTCATGTTCAGCTACCTGCGCGGCCTGCTCTACTCTCAGGGCTTCGTGCCGTGGGAGCTGAAGATCGGCTCCGGCATGCACCGCGTGTACCGCGCCCAGATGGACGTGACCACCGAAGACTGGGTCGAGACCTGCGAGTGGATGGCCGAGGAGAACGAGGAAGATTGGCCGGGCCTGGAGATCCCTGTGGACAAGGAAGGCGCGGACATCATGTACACCTGCAACGCCCGTGAGCCCAAGCACTACCCCGAGGACATCGCCGAAGCGGCCATCCTCTTCCATGTAGCGGGCGAGAACTGGACCGTGCCCTCCGAGGGCTGGGAGCAGACCTCCCTGTCCATGTTCGCCGGCGACTGGGAATGCTGCAAGGACAACGTCCTGAACGTCTACTCCGCGCTGGAGCGCCTCAAGCCCAAACGGGCCATCGGCACCGAGTGCGGCCACGCACACCGCGCCACCGTCATCGAAGGCCCCTACTGGGCCGGTCGTCCCGACGGACAGCCCCCGGTCCCCTACATCCACTACGTGGAGTGGCTGGCCGAGGCTCTGCGCGAAGGCAAGCTCAAGATTGATCCGGCCAAACGGATCAAGGAGCCGGTCACCCTGCAGGATTCCTGCAACTACGTGCGTAACCAGGGTCTCAAGAACGTTACCCGCGAGATCATCAGCTATATTGTTGAACCCGGCTACTTCGTGGAAATGGCCCCCAACAGGGAACATAACTACTGCTGCGGTGGCGGCGGCGGATTCAACGGCATCGGCAAGTACCGCGAACAGCGCAACGTGGCCCTTCGCAAGAAGAAGGAACAGATCCTGGCCACCGGCTGCAAGCTGGTCATCGCGCCCTGCCACAACTGTTGGGACGCTATCCGCGACCTCGAGGAAGAGTACGAAATCGGCATCCGCTGGTCCTTCCTCAAGCCGCTGATCATCGGTATGCTCGACGTGCCCAAGCACCTGCTGCCCCCCGAGGAATAAACCGGAGACCGTGTAACCAAAGGACGAGGTGATCTATGTTCAAGAAGATTCTACTGGCGACCAGCGGTGCTCCGTCCACCTTCGGCGCCGCGCGGGTGGCCTTCGACATGGCCAAACGCTACGGAGCCGAAGTGGTGGTGTTCAACGTCATGGGTGTGCCCACCAAGGCCTTTTCCCAGGTGGTCAACGACGTTCGCACCGGTGAAGAGATCGAGGTCGATGAAGAGTATCGCGCCTGGGTCGAAGAGGAGCTGAAGTCCACCTTCGAGAAGCAGATCGAATCGGTCGAGTACGCCAAGATCGTGACCACGACTGGCGTGCCCAGCCGCGAAATCCTGCGTGCCGCCCGGGCCGAGGACGCGGACCTGATCGTCATGGGCGCAAGCTCCGGCGATTCGTCCGCATACCGCAAGGGCTACCCCGGCTCCACGCTTCAGCGCGTGGCCAAGGCTGCCCGCTGCCCGGTCATGACCGTGCACCGCGAAACCGCTTCCTACTGGGGCGGATTCGGCAACATCGTGTTCGCGACCGACTTCTCCAAGCAGGCTGAAAGCGCCTTCAAGTTCGCCCTCAACTCGGCCAAGGAGCTGGGTTGCGATCTGACCCTGTTCCATGCCCTGGATATCAGCGGCAAGTTGCTGGACCAGAACGCCATCGAGGACAAAATCATCGAGGCCCGGGCCCGCATTCGCGAGACCTACGGCCCGTTGATGGGCGACTTCAAGGACTTCGACATCGAGGTCTGGGAAGGCGTGCCGTACGTTGAAATCGTCAAGCTCGCCCGCGAGCGTTCCGCCGATCTCATCGTCATGGCGCACCACACCCGGGAGCTCGATCCCGAACTGGCGACCATCGGCTCCACCATGGAGCAGGTCATCCTGCGCGCAGGGTGCCCGGTGGTCAGCGTGAGCAAGCCGGACAAGGTCTAGATAAGAAGAGCGGCGCGCCCGACGGGTGTCGGGCGCGCCTTGAAAAATATAAATGCCGCAGCCGGCCTTGGCGGGAGCGACTGCGGCAAATCAAGAATCAAACGCATTGATTCATGAGTACCAGGAGGAAGTTATGTCCAAGAAGATTCTCATAATCGACGACGACCAGGAAATCCGTTCGTATCTGTCCGAGCTGCTCGGTGACAACGGATATGAAACCGTGACCGCCAACGATGGCGCCGAGGCCGTGGAGATCGCCAAGACCGAAAAGCCCGATCTCATCACGCTGGACCTGGAAATGCCCAATGAATGGGGTCCGAGGTTCTACCGCAAGATCAGCCAGGACGAAGAACTCAAGCGTACTCCGGTGGTTGTCATCAGCGGCCTCAACGCGATCAAATACGCTATTCCCAAGGCAATCGCAAGCCTTACCAAGCCTTTTGAACCCGCCCAGCTGCTGAAGATCGTCAAGGACGCCATCGGCTAGCGGGCCTATTGGGTCGGCCCTGTCGGCCCGCGGACCGGACACGGTTCGCGGGCCGAATTTTCCGACTTGAACTTGCGCGCGGGTTGAGTATACGTTGCAGGCGTTGCGGGGTAACCCCGCCACTTGAAACCAGGTTGAGCTCATGCCAAAGAAAATCATGGTGGTGGACGACGATCCGGATATCGTCGATTACCTCATCAGCGTATTCGAAGACCACGGATACGATACCTGCCGCGCTTCCGACGGAGTTTCCGCCTATGAGGTGGCCATGGCTGAAAAGCCGGACCTCATCACGCTGGACATCGAAATGCCCCACGAGTGGGGACCGCGTTTCTACCGTCGGCTGACCAGTGAGGAGGAATTCTCCGACATCCCGGTGATCGTCATCTCCGGGCTCTCGGGAATCCATCTGGCCATACGGCGGGCCGTGGCGACCATCAAGAAGCCCTTCGACCCGGCGGATGTGATCCAGATCGTACGAGAGGCACTGGGCGAATAGCCCGGTCCCCAATCCTGGACAGGGGAGAGACACCGCAGGGAAGCGACCGCCATCAGCGGTCGGCGGCGAGACTCTCCGGAGGGTGTGATGGATTTCAAACGACTGTTGCTCGTGGACGACGAGGAAGGCGTCCGCAGGTTCCTCGGCCTCTCGCTGATGGACCTGGGCTATGAAGTGGAAACCGCCGCCAACGGCCAGGAGGCCCTGGAGGTCTTCGACACCTTCAAGCCAGGCATAGTCTTTACCGACATCAAGATGCCCGTCATGGACGGCATCGACCTGCTCAAGGCCATCAAAGAGCGCTCCCCGGACACCGAAGTGGTCATGATAACCGGCCACGGGGACATGGATCTGGCCATCGAATCCCTCAAGTTCGACGCTTCGGACTTCATCACCAAACCGATCAACAACGACGTCCTCGAAGTCTCGCTGGAACGCGCCCGCGAACGCTACCGCATGAAATTGCAGCTTCGCGAGTACACCGAGAATCTCGAAAAGCTGGTCCAGGAAAAGACCGACCGCATCATTGAACTGGAGCGCCAGAACGCCGCCTGCCAGGTGGTCCAGGGCATGTCCACGGCCCTGTCCGACGCGGCCCAGGAAGTGGAGACCGGTTACGGTGTGTTCAACGAGCTGCCCTGTCTGGTGTCCATCCATAACCGCTATCTCGAGATCGTGGCCCACAACCGTCTGTTCGAGGAACGCCTCGGCAACCAGGTGGGCAACAACAGCTTCGACATCTATTCCGACCGCACCTCCCCGGGCAACGCCTGTCCGGTGCAGCGCACCTTCGATACGGGCAAGGGCCAGCGCAGCAAGGAAAATTTTCTGACCAAGGACGGCGAAGAGATTCCGGTCACGGTCTACACCGCGCCGCTGCCCAACAAGGACGGCGAGATAGAGCTGGTTCTGGACATCTCCGTGGACATGACCGAGCTCAAGCGCCTCCAGGACGAACTCTACACCACCCAATACAAATACCAGCGCCTGTTCGAGGAGGCCCCCTGCTACATCACCGTGCAGGACGCCGACCTGAACATCGTCGAGGCCAACAGCCTGTTCAAGCGCGACTTCGGCGAGGTCGAGGGACACTTCTGCTTCGAGGCCTACAAGCACCGCAACGAGCCGTGTGAAGGCTGCCTCGTGGACAAGACTCTGCTTGACGGCGAATCGCGGCAGCGGGAAACCGTGGTGACCACACTGTCCGGCGAGCAGAAGCACATGCTCATCCAGGCCGCGCCGTTGCACGACGCATCGGGCCGCATCTTCCAGGCCATGGAGCTGTCCACTGACATCACCGAGATCCGCAGGCTCCAGGACCACCTTACCTCGCTGGGCATCATGCTCGGTTCCATGTCCCACGGCGTCAAAGGGATGCTCACCTCTCTGGACGGCGGTATCTACCGACTGGAATCCGGACTGCGAAAAGGCGACGAAGAACGCGTGACCGCGGCCACCAAGACCCTCAAGTCCATGATCGGCCGGGTCAAGAAGATGGTCCTGGACATCCTCTACTACGCCAAGTCCCGCGAACTGGAGACCGAATCCGTGGACGCGGCAGGTTTTCTTCGGGATACGGCCGATATCGGCGCGGCCCGGGCCACGGCCCATCAGGTCGAGTTCATCCGCGACATACCGGACGACCTGGGGACCATCCAGGCCGATACCGCGGCCCTGTCGGCCGCCCTGGTCAACTTTCTGGAAAACGGCGTGGACGCCTGCGACGGCAAGGAAGGGGCCCGCCTGTCCCTGTCCGCCGAACGCCGTGAGAACGGTCTGGTCATCACCATTTCGGACAACGGCACTGGCATGGACCACGAAACCAGGGACAAGATCTTCACCCTGTTCTTCTCGTCCAAGGGAAAGCGGGGCACGGGCATCGGCCTGTTTATTTCCAACCAGACCATCGAGCAGCACGGCGGGAACATCCATGTGGAATCTGCCCCGCACGAAGGTTCGACCTTTGTCATCACCCTGCCCGACCGGACCGGCAAATAAAAACGGCCGAGCGCAGAGATTGCAACGGTTCCGGCGGCATTGTGCCGAGAGAACCGAGATAGAACGGCCGTCGATTGATTGTCGCGATGTTTTTCCCTATGCTTCCGGGGCACACGCCCACCACCTTCACAGCCGGGGACTAAGACAATGAAACTGACCACACGCAGCCGATACGGCACCCGATTGCTCCTGGATATCGCCCTCCACTCCGAGAACGGCAGCCCGGTCCCGAGCAAGGACACGGCCGAGCGTGAAAAACTGTCCCTGAAATATCTCGAAAAGCTGATCAAGATGCTCAAGCAGGCGGGCTACGTAAAAGGCAAGCGCGGCCCCAATGGCGGCAACGTCCTGGTCCGCGAGCCCGAGGAAATCTCCATCGGCGAGGTGGCCCGTATCCTGGACGGCGAGGAGCAGATACTGGGGTGCGAAGGCGACCCGTCCACCTGCCCGCGCGCGGCTGTCTGCCTCAAGCGGTCCATCTGGGACGACGCCTCCCTGGCCATGTACAAGATGCTCGACTCCTATTCCCTGGCCGACCTGATGAAGGACGCGTACCTGTGTCCCGAAAACCCGCCCAAGAGCGACAGCTAGCCCTGCCGGCCCGGCCGCCCGAGAGGAAGGTGTCAAGGTGCTGAAGCGATTCCGCGAAAGTCTGATCGCGAAGATGATCCTGTCCGGCGGGGTGACGCTGCTCCTGTGCATCTGTTTGTGGACCGGGTTCAACGTCTATTATTTCAAGAACAACGTGGTCTCCAACGTCATGTCCGACATCGAGATGGTTTCGGACACGATCATGCTCGCCCTGCACTACGCGATGATGCTCGACAACGAAGAAGACATCAAAGAGAACATCAATAATATCAGCAGGCAGGAAGAGATCGAAAACATCCGGGTCTACAACAAGGAGGGGCGCATCGTCTTCTCCAATATCCCGTCCGAGATCGGCATGGTCATCGGCCAGGAGACCCCGGCCTGCCGGGCCTGTCACCAGTATACACCGCCGCCCCCGGCCCTGCCCCTGTCCAAGCGCACCCGGATGATCGAATCGGATGGCCGCCAGCTCATGGCCATCATGACCCCCATAGCCAACTCCGAGGGGTGCTCCCCCGGCCCCTGCCACGTCCACTCCAAGGATGAACAGGTCCTCGGCCTGCTGGACGTGACCGTGAACATGGACGCCAAGAACTCCATGATCATGATGTTCGAGCGGGCCAACATGGGCATTTCCGTGGTCGTGTTCGCGGCCACCTTCCTGGCTCTGTTCGCCTTCACCTACCGGTTCATCTTCCGGCCCATCAAGCGTCTCATCACGGCCACGCGCGGCATAAGCGGCGGAACCGACCATACGGACATCGACATCGAGCAGGTGGATGAGATCGGCACCCTGAGCCAGGCTTTCAACATGATGGGCAGGCGCGTCTCGGACAAACATCGGGAACTGCTCGACCAACGCGAGGAATACCGCAACCTGTTCGACAACGTGCCCTGTCTGGTCTCGGTGGTGGACACCGACTATCGGGTCATTCAGCACAACTCGGCCTATGAGCGACACTTCGGACTGCCCGGCGGCAAGCGTTGCTGGCAGGTGAACAAGGGCCGCCTGGAAAAGTGTGAGGTCTGCCCGGTCGCCAAGACCTTTGTCGACGGCAAGGCGCACATGTCCGAGGAATCGGGCATGTCCAAGGACGGGCATCCCATCCACTGGATCGTGTACACCTCTCCGGTGCGCGACAAGAGCGGCAAGGTCGTGGCCGCCATGGAGATGATGGTGGACATCACCCACCGCCGCGAGCTGGAATCCAAGCTCGCCGCCTCCGAACACCGTTACCACGCGATTTTCGATTCCATCCCCAACGCGGTCTTTGTCCTGGACCGCAAAACGTTGGAGATACTCAACTGCAACGATTCCTCCCAGGAAATGTACGGCTGGGGCCAGCTCGAGATGCGCGGCCGCAGCTTCATGGACTTTTTCCGCGAGGACGAAGCCAAGGACTGGGAAGAGGCCGTGCGCTCGCAGTCCGAGATAGAGCTGTGCACCCATGTGGACAAGACCGGCAGGCCGTTCTTCGTGTTCCTGAGCATTTCCCCGGCCCGGTTCGAAGGCAGCGACACCCTGATCGTCACCTGCACGGACGTGACCCGCAAGATCGAGATGGAGCAGCAGCTCATCCAGGCCAGCAAGATGACCACCCTGGGCGAAATGAGCACGGGCGTGGCCCACGAACTGAACCAGCCTCTGACCATTCTCCAGGCCATCTCGAATCTGCTCACGCACCGGGCCGAGAAAGGCACCGAGGTATCGCCGGAGATCATGCTCGAAATGGCCGAGGGCATTTCCACCCATGTGGACCGGGCGGCCAAGATCATCGAACACATGCGCGAATTCGGACGCAAGTCCGACCTGCGGACCATGCCGGTTCAGATAAATGAGGTCCTGGAACGAGGCTTCGAGTTCTTCAGCCAACAGCTGCAGGTGCACAACATCCGGGTGGACTGGGAGCTGGAGGAGGACCTGCCCCTGATCATGGCCGATTCCAACCGCCTGGAGCAGGTGGTCATCAACCTTCTGCTCAACGCCCGTGACGCCATCGAGGACCGTTGGAAGGACGACAAGGCCAACGCGGACAAGCGTATTCTGCTCCAATCCTTCAGCACGTCCGAGCGCATCGTCTTCCGCATCTGCGATACGGGGGCGGGCATCCCCCCGGCCATTCGCGAACGGCTGTTCGAGCCGTTCTTCACCACCAAGATCGTGGGCAAGGGCACCGGACTCGGCCTGTCCATATCCTACGGCATCGTCACCGACTACGGAGGGAACATCCGCGCCGACTCCTGGGAAGAGGGTGGCGCCTGCTTTGAAATTTCTTTTCCCAAGGCCGAGTGCGAACTGTAGAGTACTTCACAGTCATTCGTTTTTCCTGTATGCGCGAAGTGAAAACCTTCTCCATGGAGTTCACATGCGCACGCTTACCCTCGTATTGACGATTGCCGTCCTTCTCGCCCAAGTCTCCACCGGCATGGCCTCCGGCCGCGTGGCCCTGGTTATCGGAAACGATGATTACCCGCAGAGCCCGCTGCGGAATCCGGTCAACGACGCAACCGACATTGCCGCCGTCCTGACTGGGTTGGGGTTCGAGGTCAGCCTACTCAACAACGGCGACAGAAAGCAGATGGAATTAGCGATCAACGCCTTCGGCAAGAATCTGCAGGGCAGCGACATCGGGCTTTTCTATTTCGCCGGGCACGGGGCTGAAGTGGAGGGCGTCAACTATCTCTTCCCGGTCGACGCCGACGTAGGCTCGGAGGCGGACGTCAAATACCGCACCGTGGATTCCCGATTCGTTCTTGCGGAGATGGAAGGCTCCGGCGCCCGCAGCTCCATCATCATCCTCGATGCCTGCCGCAACAACCCGTTCCTGCATAAATTCCGCTCGGCCGCCCGGGGGTTGGCCATCATGGACGCGCCCCTGGGGTCTTTGGTGGCCTTCGCCACCTCCCCGGGCAAGGTGGCAGCCGACGGCGAGGGACGAAATGGGCTGTACACGAAACATCTGCTCCAACACCTGCGCGACCCCAAGCTCTCCATCCGCGAGATCCTGCTCAAGACGCGTGTGGACGTGGTAAACGAGACGAACCGCAGGCAGGTGCCCTGGGACTCCTCCTCTCTGCTGGCCGAAGTCTACCTAACCGGTGCCGTCACTGACGGGGCACGGACGGCACCGGTCCCGGCCCCGCAGCCAGCGGCCCCCAGAGACAACCAGACCATGGTCTTCAACCGATCGACATGGACCGAGCCCACCACCGGCATGAAATTCGTCTGGGTTCCCGCGGGCTGCTTCACCATGGGCGAAGACCGCCTCTTCGGCGACAACACGCCAGCCCACGAGGTCTGTCTCGACGGCTACTGGATAGGCAAATACGAGGTCACTCAGGAACAATGGGCCGCCGTCATGAAGACCAACTCCTTCTTCAACAAGGGACTAACCAAACCGGCCGACGGCATTTCCTGGGAACAGGCGCAGGACTTCATACGGCAGCTCAATGTCGGAAAGACGGGCACATACTCGCTGCCGACGGAAGCCCAATGGGAATATGCGGCCACGGGCGGTCCCGCGCACAACAGGGATGTCGAGGACTACCGAGACCTCGCCTGGTACAAGAAGAACAGCAGTGTCGGATCGCATCCCGTCGGACAGAAGCAGCCGAACGGACTGGGGCTGTACGACATGTCCGGCAATGTCTGGGAATGGTGCCGCGACACGTATGACGACTCAGCGTACGACCACCACACGAAAGACAACCCACTGGTCGAAGACGATTCGCAGCTCAAGGTGATCCGTGGGGGAGGATACACCTCCAACATCAAGGATCTGAACGTAAAGAACAGAGACAAATTCTCAAAATCGATGGGCACCCGCCCGGCGTCCAAAACGGGCAACGGAGGGCACCACCCGCACTTGAGCTCATCCCTCTCTGAGTACATGGGCTTTCGCGTCGTCCGCCTCGACCAATAATCGTTGTCCGGGTTTCCGACTATTTCGGGCCGGGAATCGCTTCCCGGCCTTTTTTTATCCAGTTTCCATCCAGGATACGTCGAATTGCCGCACCAGCCAAAATAATAATGTTTCGGGGCTGCCTTTTCCCGGCTTTTTTTGCTAATGACAGGAGAAACCCCTCCCCTGTCCGGACCGGGGGCAATGGTTCGGCAGCGGGGGGAACAGCCAGGAGGAGGTATGCAGCGAAAAGCCAAATCGGTTCTACTGGTCCTGTTCGGCATCCTGATCGCCTTTCCCATCTTCAGCATGACCTACTACACCATGGTCAGGACCTCGACGCCGGAGTTCTGCGGGTCCTGTCATGAAATCCGCCCGGCGGTCATGGCCTGGGAGAGTTCCACGCACCACAACAACGCGCAGGGATTCGTGGCCGACTGCATGGACTGCCATCTGCCCGCGCCCCAGGACACCGTCGATTTCTTCTTCACCAAAACCATGCACGGCATGAAGGACGTTTTCTCCCACTTCACGGGAGGAGACGAGACCTACGACAGAGCGGTCATGCGCGAACATGTCTGGGCCACCATGAAGAACGACCAGTGCATGAAGTGCCACCGGAACATCCTGCACATGCCGGGCAAGAGCGGGGCCATGCTGGCCCACCGCAGGGTGCTCTACGCCGGAAACGGCAAGGAATACCGTTGCACCGACTGCCACCGGCATCTGGTCCACAACGACAGGCAATTCTACGAGTACAAGCAGTTCAGCGCCCCCTACCGGGCCAGCGGACTGCCCAATCTGGGTATCTAGGAGGTTGGTTTATGCATCGCAAGACGACGTTCATTCTCGCCGCCGCATTCGCGGTCATCATGCTTACCGCCGCTACGGCCGGAGCGCAGAACTATCCCAAGGTCCGCGAATTGCGCATGGACCGGGCCACACCGCCACAGGGTACGGCCTGCATCGAATGCCACAAACAGGAAACTCCCGGCATCTTCGCCGATTGGGCCATGAGCCGCCATGCCTCGGCAGGCATAACCTGTCTGGACTGCCACCAGGCCCAGCCGGGCGATGGGGACATCAGCACATCCCACGAGAAATACTACTCCATGGGCAACCTGCCCATGGGCGAAAAGCAATACTTCGTCCCCGTGGCCGCAGCGGTCACGCCCAAGGACTGTTCCCGCTGCCATCCGGACGAAGCCATGCAGTACTCCAAGAGCAAGCACGCGAACACGCTCGAGATCATCTGGAAGATCGACCCCTGGCTGAACGGGGGAATGAACTCGGATAACGAGCGCAAGACCGGCTGCTTCTACTGCCACGGCACCGTACTCAAGATGACCGACGGAGCCCTGGACAAGGACACCTGGCCCAACGTCGGCGTCGGCCGCCTGAACATGGACGGCTCGCTCGGCTCCTGCACCAGCTGTCATACCCGGCACCGCTTCTCGGTCATGGAAGCGCGCAAGCCAGAAACCTGCGGCCAGTGCCATCTCGGCCCCGACCATCCGCAGATGGAAATCTACAACGAATCCAAGCACGGCGACATCTACCAGGCGTTCAAGCAGGAGTACAACTTCGACTCCGCGCCCGGCGCATGGACTCCGGGCGTCGACTACCGCGCCCCGACCTGCGCCTCCTGCCATATGTCCGGCTCCGGCGATGTGGCCACCACCCACGACGTGACCGAACGCATCTCCTGGGAGACCCAGGCGCCGCTGACCGTCCGCCCGTCCGAGTTCAAGCCGCTGCCCGCAGCCACGGACTGGAAGGTGGAACGGGACAAGATGAAGAACATCTGCAGCCAGTGCCATGGCCAATCCTGGATCGACGACTTCTACAGCCAGCTCGACACCTCGGTTGAGGAATACAACGAGGTCTACTTCAAGCCCGCCAAGAAGACCCTGGACCAACTCTATGAAAAGGGTCTGCTCGACAAGACCAAGTTCTTCGACGAGCACCTTGAAGTGAAGTTCTACGAACTGTGGCACCACGAAGGCCGAAGGGCGCGCATGGGTACGGCCATGATGGCCCCGGACTACGCCTGGTGGCACGGCTTCTACGAATGCAAGCACCACTTCAACCAGTTCATGGAGGAGGCCAAGCACCTCATCGATACCAATACCAAGGCGTACCGTTATCCCGACTTCCCCAACGCCACGGGTGACACCACCCGGCCGAAGCAGCTGTTCGGCAAGGAATAGGCAACCATCCTGCAAACCGACAAAGGGGGCGTTCGCGCCCCCTTTTCGTTGCCGCCGCACCAGCGCTGTATTCAAGCCCCCAAACATTGACCTTTAGCAGAAAAAACGCGATATTAGAAAATGGAATCAGGGTACTCCACGCGACCAGGCCGACGGGCTGGGTCCACTGTACGGGAGACGTAAATGAGTGAAGCATCCCTGCGCAAGCAGCTCGAAATAGCGCAACAGCGCATAGAGGAACTCGAAGAGGACCTTGCAACAGCCGCCAAGGCGACCTGCGAGGACCGCTACCATATGGTCTTCGAGAACGCCCCTGGCGGCATGGCGATCATCACGGAGCAGGGACAAATCCTCATGTCCAATGCCGAGGCCAAGCAATTCCTCGGCCTGTCCTCCAAAGAGGGCGGACGGAGCGCCGAGGATTTCTACGCCAACGTGGAGGACCGCAACCGACTTCTGGAGCTGATCCGCCAGGACCGGTTCATCCGCAACTACCCGGTACTCATGCACCGCGCCGACGGCTCCTCCATGTGGGCCAGCCTGAGCGCCCGGGCCATAGAATACGGCAGCGAACCGGCAAATCTCGTTTCCTTCACGGACATCACCGAATACCGCCATGCGCTGCGCAGGCTGGAACTGGACGAGCTTCGTTTCGAGCGGCTCTATGCCCTGTCCGAGATGACCCAGCACTCCGAGAAGGAGATTCTCGACTTCGCCCTTGAGGCCATCACCGAAGTGACAGAAAGCCAGATCGGCTACATTTACCGGGTAAGCGAAGACCAGACGGAACTGTTTCTCCACGCCTGGTCCAAGCATGTCATGGAGCGTTGCACCATCAAGGATTTGCCGGAAGTCTACCAGGTCTGCGACACCGGATTGTGGGGCGAACCCCTTCGACAGGGCAAACCGATCATCACCAACGATTACCCGAAGCTGAAGGGGAAAAAGGGCTACCCCAAAGGGCATATCCCGGTGCTCAATCATTTAGGAGTGCCGGTCTTCGAGGAGAACCGCGTCGTCTTTCTGGCCGGAGTGGGCAACAAATCCGGCGACTACACCGAGGACGATGTCCGCCACATGGAGCTGATCATGAACGGCACCTGGCGCATCGTCCAGCGACGGCGTTCCAGGGCGGAACTCGCAGCGGCCCATACAGAGCTGGAGGATAAGATCCGGCGGCGCACGGACCGACTGCAGCAGGTCAACCGCGAACTGGCCGGTCTCAACCTGAAGCTGATGAGCAAGGATCAGGAACGCGAGCAGGCCCGACTGGAACTGATGCGCTATCAGCGGATCATCGAGACCAATCCGGATCTCATCTCGTTGATCGACAGCCAGTATAAATACGTCATCGTCAACCAGTCCTACACCAAAATTTTCGGCCTCCAGCGGGAGTCCATCGTGGGCCACCCCGTGGGTATCCTCTTCGGCTCCAAGGTCTTCGAAAAACAGTTCAGGCCCGCCATCGACAGGGCTCTACAAGGCGAGACCGTGACCGAGGCTACCTGGCTGCCCCTGCCCGACGAGGGGGAGCGGTACATGTCCATCACGTACCAGCCGGTCCGGGTCCAGGGCGATGACATGGATTACGTCTCCTTCGAGGCCCGGGACATGACCGACCTCAAGCGCAGTGAGGAAGACCTGAAAGCCATCGCCGAACGGCTCGATCTGGCCACGGACGCCGCCCACCTCGGCATCTGGGAGTGGGACCTGCGCACGGACGATCTGCTCTGGGACCACAAGATGTTCGACCTCTACCAGATCGAACCCCGGCCATCCAAGGAACTGTTCGATTTCTGGCGCAGCTGCATCCATCCCGACGATCTGGCCGCCACCGAACAGCAACTGGCCCGGTCCATCGAGACCAAGGAACCGCTCTATCTTGAGTTTCGTATCGTCCGAGCGGACGGAGTAACCCGTCACATCCGCATCGAAGGATTGGTCCAGGTGGATGAAAAGGGCATGCCCACCCGGCTCATCGGCATCAGCATGGACGTCACCGAACAACGCAAGATGGAGGACGAACTGCGCACCCTGGCGTCCACCGACCCGCTGACCGGGGCGAGCAACCGCCGTCAGTTCATGTCCAGGCTGAGCGAGGAGTTCGAACGCTGCAAGCGGTACAACACCTCCCTGGTCCTCCTCTCTCTGGATATCGACCACTTCAAGCGCATCAACGACACATACGGTCACCCGGCCGGGGACGATGTGCTCAAGGAGTTGGTCGCCCTGTGCCGGAACACCCTGCGCACCACCGACCTTTTCGGCCGGGTGGGCGGCGAGGAGTTCCAGGCGGCCCTGACACAGACGCGTATCGGCGCGGGGGAGAAAACCGCCGAACGGCTGCGCCGCCGCGTGGAGCAGTGCGAAGTCAAGACGCACGACCAGATCATCACCTTCACCATCAGTATCGGCGTGACGGCCCTGGCCCCGGAAGACGAGTCCATCGAGGCCTTGCTCAAGCGGGCGGACGACGCTCTTTACCAGGCCAAGCGCAGCGGCAGGAACCGAGTTGTGATTCTCTGACCCCTTGACTCGCCGCGCTCGCCCCTCTACCCTTTTCGATAACGATTACTGCGACCACTGCGAGGTACCCCATGTCCCTGTTCAAGAAGAAAAATCAAGAAGACTGGTTCCTGCCCGAAGACGTCCGCAAGCAACTGACCGACACTTTTCAGGCTCTGAAAGAGCCCGTTCACCTCGAACTCTTCGCCCAAAAAGGCGTCAACGACGACTTCGCAGACTACACCGCCAAATTCAGCGCCGACCTGGCGCGGCTGACCGACAAGATCACCTTCAAGCAATTCGAGATTCCGTCCGAGCGGGCCACGGAACTCGGCGTGACCGCCTCCCCGACCCTGTGCCTCAATCCGGACGACTTTCACATCCGGTTCCTGGGCGCGCCGCTGGGAGAGGAAGGCAAGTCCTTCATCACCTCCGTCATGCTCGTCTCCCTGCGCATGAGCGGGCTGTCCGAGGCATCCCTTGCCTTGCTCAAGCCCCTGGATGCCGAACGGCTGGTCCAGGTGTTCGTGTCCCCCTCCTGCCCCTACTGTCCGGGCCAGGTCATGCACGCCGTCAAATCCGCCATTGCCCGACCCGATCTGGTCAAGGCCGAGTGCATCGAGATGAACGAGAACCGCGAACTGACCGAAAAGCACAACGTCGGCTCCGTGCCGCACACCATTTTCGACAGCGGCGCGCACGATGCCCTGGGGCTCATGCCCGAGGAACGCTTCGTGGTAGAGATGGTCCACCTCAAGTCCGCCGAAGAGCTTCTGGACGAAGGCAAACTGCCCGGCGTGGAAGGCCTGGAGACCGCCACCGGCTACGGGACCATCGAGCCCGGGGCCGTGGATCTGGTCATCATCGGCGCAGGCCCGGCCGGACTGACCGCGGGCATCTACGCCGTGCGCGCCGGGCTCAAGGCCGTGGTCCTGGAAAAGTCCATCATCGGCGGGCAGGTCTCCCTGACCCCGGTGGTCGAGAACTACCCGGGCTTCACCAACGTACCCGGCAAGCAGCTCATGGACATCATGAGCGAGCACGCCCGCCAGTACGTCCCCGTGCATGAGGGCGAGGGCGTGGAGTCCATCTCCATGGGCGACGCCGCCAAGGACGAACCCATCGTGGTCACCACCGCCCGTGGCGAGTACCCGGCCAAGGCGGTCATCCTGGCCACGGGCGCGAGCTACCGCAAGCTCGGCGTGCCCGGCGAGGAGACCTATTTCGGGCGCGGGGTCAACTACTGCGCCTCCTGCGACGGCTACCTGTACAAGGGCAAGTCCGTAGCCATCATCGGCGGCGGCAACACCGCCCTTACCGACGCCCTGCACCTCAAGAACCTCGGCGTGAACGTGACCATCGTCCACCGCCGCGACGAATTCCGAGCCCAGAAATCCCTGGTCGACTCGGTGGAACGCGAGGGCATTCAGGTGCTCTGGAACACCGTGGTCGAATCCATCGAGGGCGACGGCAGGAAGGCCACCTCGCTCAAGCTGCGCAACGTCAAGGACGACGCCCAGACCGAGCTGCCCCTGGACGGCGTGTTCATGGCCATCGGCCAGAAGGCCGCCACCGAACTGGCCAAATCCATGGGCGTGAAGCTGAACGCGGACGGCTACGTCGAGGCAGGCCCGGACATGCGCACCAGCGTGCCGCGCGTCTACGTGGCCGGCGACCTGACCGGCGGCCTGCAACAGATCGTCACCGCCATCGGCGAAGGCTCCGTGGCCGCCATGTCCGCCTTCGAAGACATCTCCCACCCGTACTGGAAAGAGTAAGACGCCTCCGGCAGCCGGGGGAAGGGGAGAAGGAAACCCTTTGAAAAGGGCTTTCCTTCTCCCCTTCCCCCGGACCCCTATCCCCTCATCCTTCCTAAACTTTTTGGGCCGCTTCGCGTGGGTTGCCTTGGTGCGTGCCTGCCTTCCTTCGTGCATGATTTTGTTCCTCTTTCGGCAAAACGGGCTTGACTCCACATGGCCCCACTGCTACCCCTGAATTCTCCGATGTGACCATCGGTCACTTTTTGACCGAAAGTCGCAAAACGACCGGCGGTCGCAATAAAAATCGTGCGATTCCGGGGAACGATGGCAGGCTATGGCGACCAAACAGCAGGAAAAATCCAGACAGACCATGCAGGAGCTGATGGCTTCCGCCATCGAGCTGTTCGGCACAAAGGGTTTTGCCTCCACTTCGGTGGCGGAGATCACCGAACATGCGGGCTACGCCAAGGGGAGCTTCTACCGCCATTGGAATTCCAAGGACGAATTGTTCCTCCAGATAGTGGAACAGAAGTTCAAGGAGTACCGGGCAACCAGGCACGACCGGATCCAGAAGGCAGACAGCCTGCGAGAGGCTATGGCCATCATCTGGGATTTCCTCGAGACCATCGTGGCGGACCGCAACTGGTCGGCCATTTTCCTGGAGTTCACCATCCACGCGGCCACCAACGAGTCCTTGCGCCACCTCCTGAACCAGTCCGACTACCGGCTCTCGGACCGAGTCTTCGCCGATCTGGTCCGCGACCACGTGACCAGCGACTTCCCCCCCGAGAAGATCGGGGCCCTGAACACCGCCCTGTTCGAGGGCTTTCTCATTCACCGCGCGCTCGGCACCGAGACCCTCTCCCTTGCCGAAGTGCGCGAAGCGGCCATCGACCTGGCCGTGAAAAACGGAACCGGGCGGGATTGATCCCGCTTCGACCATACCATTTCTTCAAAAAAGCGAGATGCACCATGCGTAAGACCCTGCTGACCCTGACGGCCCTGGCCCTGCTCGCCGCAGGCCTGGCTTCCCCGGCCTGCGCCGAATCCGTGCGCCTGACCTACTCCAGCTTCTTCCCGCCCACACACATCCAGTCGAAACTGGCTGAGCAGTGGTGCAACGAAGTGGAGATGCGCACCAACAAGGCGGTCATGATCGATTTCTACCCCGGCGGCACTCTGAGCCCGGCCAAACAGTGCTATGACGGCGTAGTCGAAGGCATCTCCGACATCGGACAAAGTGCCCTGGCCTACTCGCGCGGCCGCTTCCCGGTCATGGCCGCCGTGGACCTGCCCATGGGCTACCAGAACGGCGTCCAGGCAACGGCCGTGGCCAACGCTGTGTATGACAAATTCTCCCCCGCCGAGCTCAACGATGTGGTGCCCATGTACTTCCACGCCCACGGTCCCGGCCTGCTCTTCACCGTGGAGAAGCCGGTCAAGACCCTAGCCGACCTCAAGGGCCTCAAGATCCGCTCCACCGGCAACTCGGCCAAGCTCATCGAGGCGCTTGGCGGCACCCCGGTGGCCCAGCCCATGCCCGCCTCCTACCAGTCCCTGCAAAAGGGTGTGGTCGACGGCTCCGTCCACCCCATGGAATCCAACAAGGGATGGAAGCTCGGCGAGGTGGTCAAGCACTGCACCCAGTCCCAGTGCGTCGGTTACACCACCACCTTCTTCATCGTCATGAACAAGGACCGGTGGAACGAGATTTCGCCGGAGAACCAGAAGATCATCCAGCAGATCAACCGGGAATGGTCGGTCAAGCACGGCCAGGCCTGGGATGCCTCGGACGCCGAGGGCAGGGAGTTCCTGACCTCAAAGGGCGGCGACTTCACCGAACTCGATCCCGCGGAAGCCGAGCGTTGGGTGCAGGCTGCCCAGCCTGTGCTGGACGATTATGCCAATGGCGAGGGCAAGGCCGTGGACGGCAAGGCCGTGGTCGAGTTTATCCGGACCGAGATGACCAAGGCCCAGTAAGCCGGGCCTGAAAAAGAGCTTCTCTGCGGACAGATGCCCGGGCATGGCTCGGACAAGGGGGGGACTACGGACTCCTTCCGGGCCCCATGCGGCCATTCCGGAATGCATCCGGTCCTCTGAGAAATAACCGATTACCAGACGGGGCGGGACCGATTCCCGCCCCGTCATTGCGCAAAGGATTGAAAATGGAAGAAGCCAAGGGGCCGCTCCAACTAACGGAAAAGATCATGCGCGTCGTCGCGGCCGCCTGCCTGGTGGGCATGGCGGCGATGACCGGCGCGGACGTGTTCCTGCGCGGGGCGTTCAACACCCCCATCTTCGGCTGCGAGGAGATCGTGGCCATTCTCGGCGTGGTTGCCGTGGGCTTCGCCCTGCCCTACGCCCACTACCAGAAGAGCCACATCGGCGTGGAGATTCTGGTCCGCAGCCTGCCCAGGCGGGTTCGCGAAGGCCTGGGGCTGATCACCAACCTGGCCACCCTGGCCCTGGTCTCGATCATCACCTGGCGCATGTTCCTCTACGCCGGAGCCCTGGCGGAATCCGGCGAAGTGTCCATGAATCTTGAGCTGCCCGAGTACTACGTGGTCTACGTCCTGTCCTTCGGCTTCTTCGTCTACGCCCTCTGCCTGCTGGCGGACGTCGTCAAATTTTTCAGGAAGCGGGGGGCCTAGCCATGGATCCGACCACTGCCGGAATCATCGGCATCTGCATCATGGTCTTCCTGTTCATGACCAGGATGCCCGTGGCCTTCGTCATGATGCTCGTGGGCTTCATCGGCTTCTCGCTGCTGACCTCCTGGCGGGGCGGGCTCAACCTGATGAGCCGCAACGTCTACGACGCGTTCGCCTCCTACGAGCTTTCGACCATCCCGCTGTTCATCCTCATGGGCCAGATCGCCTTCAACTGCGGCATTTCCAGGCGGCTCTACCAGACCGCCTACCGTTTCCTGGGCAACACCCGGGGTGGACTTGCCATGGCCACGGTCTCGGCCTGCACCGCGTTCGGCGCGGTCTGCGGGTCCAGCCCGGCCACGGCCGCGACCATGTCCACCGTCGGCATCCCGGAGATGAAGCGATACGGCTACGCCAACTCCCTGGCCGCCGCATCGGTGGCCTCGGGCGGAGGCCTGGGCATGATCATGCCACCCTCGGTGGTTCTGATCATCTACGGCGTGCTGACCGAGCAATCCATCGGCGCGCTCTTCGTGTCCGGCATCCTCCCGGCCGTTCTGCTGACCTTCCTGTTCATCGTCGGCATTTATCTCCAGTGCAAGATCAATCCGGCGCTCGGCCCCAAAGGCGACACCTACACCTGGGCCGAGAAATTCCGGTCCATGGCCAACCTCATCGACACCCTGCTGATCTTCGCTCTGGTCATCGGCGGCCTGTTCTGGGGCTGGTTCACCCCCACGGAAGCGGCAAGCATCGGAGTTATCGGCGTGCTCGCCCTGGCCCTGGTCAAGCGACAACTGACCTGGCAGGCCTTCGTCAATTCGCTCTATGAAACCCTGCGGACCTCCTGCATGGTGTTGGTGCTCATCGCGGGCGCGGTCGTGTTCGGCAAATTCCTGGCCGTGACCCGCATCCCGTTCGACATCGCCAACTGGGTGTCCGCCTTTGACATGCCGCCGTTCGCCATCATGGGCACGATCATTCTGATCTACTTCATCGGCGGCTGCTTCATGGATTCGCTGGCCCTGATCATGCTGACCATCCCGGTCTTCTACCCCGTGGTCACCGGCATGGGTTTCGACCCCATCTGGTTCGGCATCATCATCGTCCTGGTCACCGAGATGGGGGTCATCACCCCGCCTGTGGGCATCAACGTCTACGTGGTCTACGGCATGTGCCGGAAGATCGCCCCGGACGTGACGCTCGAGGACGTGTTCAAGGGCATCCTGCCGTTCATGCTCTCCATCGTCATCGGCATCGCCCTGCTCTTCATCTTCCCGCAGATCATCCTGTTCCTGCCCGGACTGATGTATTGACGCGAGACGTGCACACGAAAAAAGGGGCCGGACAGTGTCCGGCCCCTTTTTTCGTGTGGCGCAGGATTCGGTTCAATACCGCTCGAGTCCGTCATCCTGCTCATCTTCGCCTCCGGGTAGCGCAGGACGCACGATACCCCCCGCATCGTCCCGGGCATCCCCGCAGTCGAAGAACTCCATCATCTGCTGGAGGCTCTCTCCCTGTCCGGCGAGTTCCTCCGAAGTGGCGGCCACCTGTTCGGCAGCCGACGCGTTGCCCTGGGTTGCGTCGGAGACCTGGTTCACGGCCGTGCCGATCTGCTGGATGACCAGATTCTGTTCCTCACAGGCGGCACGGATCTGGGACATCAGTTCCGAGGTTTTCTCGATCTCCGGGACAAGCTCTTCCAGCATGTGGACAGCCTCGTCCGAAGACTTCACCGTGGACTCCGAGAGTTGGCTGATCTCACCGGCGGCTCGCCCGCTGCGCTCGGCCAGTTGGCGGACCTCGGCGGCGACCACGGCAAACCCCTTGCCGTGCTCCCCGGCCCGTGCCGCCTCGATGGCCGCGTTGAGGGCCAGCAGATTGGTCTGCCGCGCGATCTCCTCGATAATCGAAATACGCTCGGCAATCTCCTTCATGGCTCCCACCGCGTGGGTCACGGATTCTCCGCTTCGGGACGCCTTTCCGGCCACCTCGGCGGCGATCTCCGCAGTCTCGCGACTGTTGCCCGCGTTGCGGGCGATGGACCCGGTGAGTTCCGAGATGGACGAGGCCAACTCCTCCGCGCTGGCCGCCTGCTCGGTGGCGCCCTGAGACAGGGTTTCCGCCGTGGCGGAAAGCTCTTCGCTGCCCGTAGCCACGTTCTGAACCGCCCCATTGACCCCAAAGACGACTTCACGCAGACGAATGGTCATATCCTTCATGGCCGCGAGCATACGCCCGATTTCGTCCTTTCCGGTCAAGGGCACTTCCCGGCCAAGGTCGCCCCCGGCCATGGCCGTGGCCGCTTCCAGAGCTTGAAACACCGGGCGGGTGATCATCCTGGCCAGCAGCCAGCCTATCAGCATCGCCAGGACCATGGAGACGCCCACGCCGAAAAATACCGCCAACTCCGAGTGGATCGAATCGGCCTTCATGTCGCCGTCGGCCTCATGCGCGATGTCCTCCAGGGTGTTCATCAGGGTCTGTCCCACCTCATCGACCTGAGAGTCCGTGAGGTCGACCTCCTTGAGAAGCTGGTCGTATTCGGATTGTGTGGACATGACCCCGCTGACCGCAGTGCGGAACACCTCTTCGTGAACCCGCTTCAAATTCCTTATCTGCTCGGTCAGTCCCGGTTCATTGAGGCCGACGATGATCTGACCGTCCACGCTGCCGCCATTGAGCAGGGCGTCGACCAACTGGTCGAATTGCGCGAGGGTCGCCTCATACCTTTTCTCCAGGGCGGATTTCTGCTCCTCTGCCCCCGGCTGGATGAATTCTTCCATGGCAATGCGGGACAAGCCGATATTGCTCTTGATCTCCATGCCCATATCGGCCCAGGAGATCTCCCGCGAAAGGATGTCGAAGGCGTCGGCTCCGTCCACAATCCGTCTATCGACGAGTTCGTCCACGCCCTTTTCGAAGTTTTCAAGCGCGGCGGTCACCGTATTGTGAGCCTCTTCCATCTTCTTCATGGCCGAAGCCCGCCGCTCCAGAACGCCGAAGGTGGACCGCTTGAGGTCATAGGCCTTCCGTATGCCCTGGATGAATTGTTCCGTGTGCAGAGTTCTGACCTGAGCGGTCTTTTCACGGATGAAAGGATTCCTGGCGGCCCTGATCTCAGCCCGTTCAGTGGACGTCCCCTGCAGAATACCCCCGGCAAAAAATTCGAAATCGCCCGAGACCTTTTGATGCTCGGCCCAGTTCTCGTCCAGGACCTTCACGTCCGGGGCGTCGAGGAACTCCATGACCATCTGCATATCCGAGCGTACCGAGTACCGCATCTCCAGAGCGGCATCGACGATATGGCTGGACGCGACCATATCGTCCTGCGCCACCTTGACGTAAACGCCGACTCCCAGGAAAAGCACCACGACAATCAGAAAGCCGCCAATAATTTTCATCCCGATGGGGACATCCGCCAATTTCATTGGACCCTCCACAAACGTCAGTTTGACCCACAGGAAAGCGAACTCCTTTCATCTATAGAAGATTAGGAGGATATGGCGGTTATTTATATTATAAACTGGGCGGAAGTGATCCGCCCCGGACTCAGCGTCCGCGGATGCGCGCCGCGTTGAGCCGCCCTTCCATGTACTGGGCCAGGGCGGCCACGGCCTGGTCCGAGGTGCGGAAGGTGCACAGGCCGACTTCCTTGAGGCGGTCCACCAGGGGATCGTATTGGCGGCCGCCATCGACCACTCCGATGACCGGGGTGTCGAGCCGGGGGAGCAGGTCGGCCAACAGCGCGGCGATGGACCGTTCATTGTCCATGGTCAGCGGCGTGTCCGGGTCGGCCAGAGTACGCATGACCGGCGACAAGGGGTCCAGCCCGACCACCACCGCATCCACGCCCGGGTCCGTGGCCAGAATCCGCACGGCCTCGGCATGGACCTGATCGTCCGCCGCCGGGGTGATGTCCAGGGGATTGGTCACCGTGACCAGCCCGGACAGCCGATTGGCGGCGACCAGCGCGGTCAGCAATTCGCGGGTTTTATCCGCCAGCGGGGCCAGGACCATGGAATAGTCGTCGGTCTGGATGGAATCGGCCATGCCCACGGCCTCGAAGCCCGCACCGGAAACGGCGCCCAGGCGGTTGCCGCCGATGGTCTTGCCGTTCAACCGCTCGGCCAGCATGAACAGGTTCTCGAACTGGGTGAAGGAATGGGCCACGATGGCCCCGGCCTGGCGCACGCAGGACTCGCAGACCGCATAGTCTCCAGCCAGTGAAGCCGTGTGTCCGCTGGTGGCGGACTTGCCCTCCGGGGTGCGGCCCGCCTTGTAGAAGACCACGTCCTTGCCCGCCAGCACGGCCCGGCGAACGGCCCGGCAGAAATTCAGCCCGTCCATGTCGTTGAACCCTTCGGCGTACACGGCGATGACGTCCACGTCGTCGGCCTCCGCGAAGTGCGAGACCATGTCGCCCAGCGTCAGGTCCGTCTGGTTACCCATGGAGACCATGTAGGCCGGATTCAGGAAGGGGCACTGGGAGAGCCGGGTGAGCATGAATGCGCCCGACTGGGAAATGAAGGCCGCCCGGTGATGGTCGCCCGGGGCCAGAGCGGGCAGCTTCTCTTCCGGGATGAACCAGGTATCGTAGTTGCCGGGCCGGGAGACCACGCCCATGCAGTTGCCTCCCAGGAAGACCGGCCCCGCGCCCCGGCCGTGCGCCTCGTCGATGCGGGCGATCACGCCCGCCGCGCGCTCGCGGCTCTCCTCGGTCTCACCCATGCCGCCGGGAATGAGCATGACCGATTCGGCGCAGTCCAGCTCCACCAGTTCGTCCACCAGGGCCGGAACCTGCTTGGCATTGACGGCCACCACCAACAGATCGAGCCGCCGGTCCAGGGACTTCAGGTCGGGTACGCAGGTAACGCCGTCGATCTCGGTCTCGCCCGGCTTGAGCAGACGGACGTTTTCCGCCTTGAAACCGGCTTCAAGCACGTTCTTGAGGATGATCCGGCCAAAATTCATGCGCGAGGCCGAGACACCGATGATGCCGATGGACGACGGCTTGAGCAGCTTGGCGATACGCTCCACGGGACGCGGCGCACGTACTGAATCCGGGGCCGAAAAACGGCACAATCCGTCCAGGGGGACCATCAGGTAGTCGGCGTAGGCGAACGGGTTGATCTCCAATTCCTCGATGTAGAAAGGCGCGTCCGGATTGTCTGGAGAGTAGTGGTTGGCCATGTCAATGAACGAGGAGAAGCACTCGATGAGCTGTTCGTCGGTCACGATCCGCCGTTGCCCGCGGGTCAACCCGGCCAGCTTGCGGTAGGACAGGGTCTTGCGGAACAGCTCGAAGAAACGCCCTCCGTCCGTCAGGGTCGTGGAGGCTATGGTCAGGGCCTGGCCCTTGCGAAAACGCTGGGCGTAGAGTTCGGTATCGGTACCCCCGAGCCCGGCCGTGATCACCATGCCGAATTCGCGGGTCCGGCGAATGCCGACCAGCAGCTCGTTGCCGAACGCGGTAGAGTCCGGCTCCATGAACTGGACCATGAGCACCCCGCGCAGGTCGCGGGACACCGCCGAGGCCAGGGACTCTCCGGCAAGCCCCCGGTAAGGGACGGGCGCGGAACCGGGATCGCGCTCCAGGGCCGCCCCGAAGTTTTCCGGGACTTCGTAGAGCATGCGGCGCACGGCGGAACGGATGGCGTCCGGCCGGTTTTCGACCACGCGCACCCCGCCCGCCTCGGTCTTGTGCACGATGGACGGGGAGACGATCTTGAGCACGACCTTGTCGCCCGGCAGGACAGAGAGCTGTTCGTCCGTGAACCGGCCCGAACGAGGCAGGAGCACGCACCGAGGCGGCGTCTCCGCGCCCGAGGCCTTGAGCAGGTCGTAGACCTCGTACTCGAACAGGGAATCACGCCCCTGATCTCGGGCCTGACCGAAAAGCGCGTCAATGGCCTCGAAATTGATCTCCACCTGAACCGAACCAAAGGCATAATGGGCGTCAGCCATGCCGCACTCCGTCTATCCATCGGGCTCATGCGCCCGGTTTACTGGTTATTTAATGAATTCCGCCCGATCGTAGGCCCTGACGATCCGGTCGAAGCTGCCGCTCCTGCGGATGGCGGTCAGGCCGTTGTCGAACTTGTCGCACAAGGGCTTTCGGGCAAAGACCACCTGCCGTTGCTGGGGCGGAAAGATCGAATGAAAGGTTATGTACTGATCCAGATCCACTGCCCGGCCTGCCGGGGACGCCTTGAGCCGGTTGCGCCAGTAGAGAAATACGCGCCGCTCGGAAATGACCACGTCCACCCGCCCGGAGAAGAGCATGCGCACCTGCAGGGACTGGTCGGACAGTTCGCTGCACAGGTCGTTGCCATTGGCCACGGCCGCGAACGCAGGACCGAGATAGTTGGCCGCGTCCTGGAACCCGAGGACTACGTAGCCCGAGAGATCGGCGATGGAGTTGATTTGCAGATCCCGTTTGGCCAGGGTCACGGCATAGTTTTGGAACGTCACGGTCGGGGCGGAATAGAAGACCGGGCGGCCTGTGCGCTCGGCCATGTCGTACCCCACGCTGGTGGCCAGGCAGTCGACTTCCCCCTCGGCCAGAGCCAGGGGCAGGCGCAGGTTAGGCAGATAGACGAACTTCGCGTCCATTCCAGCGGCACGAAACGCCGCCCGGATAAGGTCCACCTCAAGTCCGGCATCCTGCTCCCTGAGGGCATAGGGTGCGATAGCGAATCCAACGCCGACCCGGACCTCGCGCGCCTGGGCCACAGTCGCGGTCAACAGCAGAACGGCCAATGCCGCCGCCATGATCAGGGGGCGCAATCTACACATCATACCGGGTCCTTACATTGACTCCAGCGTGGAGTCCAGCCGGGGACCGCCGGTCACAGCCAGTCCACCTCGGGGGCCGGACGCGGAGGGATGGCCGGATAGCGCCGCGCCGAGTGGCCGAGCATCAACGCCCCATAGACGGCCTCGGTGTCTTTCAGTCCAAGGAATTCCCGCACTCCCGCGGCGTGCGCGGCGGCGGCCATCAGATAGCCGCACCAGCACGCTCCGAGCCCGGCAGCCGTGGCGGCCAGCTCCAAATAGGCCGTGGCGATGACCCCGTCCTCACGTGGGGTGATGCCCTGCTTCGGCCCCACGGCCACGGCCAGGGCGGGAGCGTTGCGGCAGATCATGTCCGTGCCGTTGTCCCATGCGCGGACAATACCGGGCAGATGCAGGGCTCGGGCCAGATTCGACTCGTCCTCGGATTCTGCGCGCATCCACTCGGCAACGGCCCCGGCCACTCCGGCAACCTTGGCGCGCCCATCGGCCACAACCCAACGAATGGGTCTGGCGTTATGGCCTGACGGGCTGTACTCGGCCGCGACCAGAATCCGATCGAGCAGGTCGCGTTCCACCGGCGCGTCGCGGAAGGCGCGTACCGACCGTCTGGCCTTGAGAAATTGTTCGGCCTGATCAAAGGATATGTTCAGGGAGCGGTCCACGGGTTCTCCCGCATCGGAGAAACACGACAGCCGAATCGCATCCGCCGGGCAGACGGCCATGCAATGGCCGCAATCGAGACAGTAGGCCTGTTTCTTGTCATGGGGTTCGGGCAGTCCGCCCTTTTCAAAAACGATGCACCCGGCCGGGCAATCGGCGGCGCACAGTCCGTCCCGCTTGCAGCGGGTCTCATCGATAGTGAACAACGGCATGGTATCTCCTTTGAGGGGTAACCTGCCCAGTGTGTCCTGTTGCGCCCATGGCGGCAAGCATTGCGTTGACCGGCAAGCGGTTTTACCGTATTTCCTGTGCCACGGGCAGGATGGGAAATCTTGCCCTCTTTACGACCATTCGACCGGCAAGCGGTCCATTCATACCAAGAGGTTTTTCATGAGCAGCAAACCCGAGGCCCCGGAAAAGGGCAAGGACTTCGTCCGCCAGATCATCGACAGGGATATGGAAAGCGGCAAATACCACGGCCGCGTGCACACCCGGTTCCCGCCCGAGCCCAACGGGTACCTGCACATCGGCCATGCCAAGTCCATCTGTCTGAACTTCGGCCTCGCCCGAGACTACGAGGGCAAGTGCAACCTGCGCTTCGACGACACCAACCCGGTCAAGGAAGACGTGGAATACGTGGACTCCATCCGCGAGGACGTGCACTGGCTGGGCTTTGACTGGAACAACAATTTCTACGCCTCGGACTACTTCGAGAAGCTCTACTTCATCGCCGAGCTGTTCATCAAGATGGGCAAGGCCTACGTGGACCACCAGTCCGCCGAAGAGATCCGGGAGAACCGGGGCACCCTCAAGGAGCCCGGCAAGGATTCGCCCTATCGCGGACGCACCGTGGAGGAAAACCTGGCCCTGTTCCGGTCCATGCGCGCCGGCGAGTTCAAGGACGGCGAATGCATCCTGCGCGGCAAGATCGACATGGGCGCCCCCAACGTCATGCTCCGCGACCCGGCCCTGTACCGCATCAAGCACGCGGATCACCACCGGACCGGTGACGCATGGTGCATCTACCCCATGTACGATTTCACCCACGGACTGTCCGACGCCATCGAGGGCATCACCCACTCCATCTGCACCCTGGAGTTCGAGAACAACCGCCCCCTGTACGACTGGTGCGTGGACACCCTCATGGAAGGACTGAAGCAGCCCGAGCTGTTCGGCGAGAACGCCGCCATATATAATGAACTGGCCGCGCTCCCCGGCTTCACCGACCGGCCCCGCCAGTACGAGTTCGCCCGGCTGAACATCACCGGCACCGTGCTCTCCAAGCGCAAGCTCATCCAGTTGGTCCAGGAAAAGTTCGTCAGCGGCTGGGACGATCCGCGCATGCCGACCATCTCCGGTTTCCGCCGACGCGGCTTCACTCCCGAGTCCATCCGCGACTTCTGCGAGCGGATCGGCGTGGCCAAGGCCGACTCCATGGTCGAATACGCCCTGCTCGAGGCCTGCCTGCGCGAGGACCTGAACAAGCGCGCCCCGCGCTACATGGGCATCATGGACCCGGTCAAGCTGGTCATCGAGAATTACCCCGAGGATCAGGAAGACGTTTTCGAGATCGCGCTGAACCCCGAGGACGAGTCCTACGGCGCCCGCAAGGTGCCGTTCACCCGCGAACTCTGGGTCGAGCGCGACGACTTCATGGAAGAGCCGCCCAAGAAGTTCTTCCGCCTGGGCCCGGACCGCGAGGTGCGACTGCGCGGCGCGTATTACGTCAAGTGCACCGGCTACGATAAGGACGCGGACGGCAAGGTTACCGAGATCCGCGCCACCTACGATCCCGAGTCCAAGGGCGGCTGGCTGGAAGGCGGTCGCAAGGTCAAGGGGACCCTGCACTGGGTTTCGGCCAAGCACGGCCTGGACGCCGAAGTGCGCAACTACGGTCCCCTGTTCACCAAGGAAAATCCCAACGCCGTGGAAGAGGGCAAGTCCTTCACCGACTACGTCGATCCGGACTCCCTTACCTCCCTGCCCGGCTGCAAGGTGGAGCCCGCCATGGCCGACATGCCCGCTGGAACCAACTTCCAGTTTGAGCGCACCGGCTACTATTGCGCGGACCTGCGCGACCACAAGCCCGGCAGCGCCATGGTCTTCAACAGGACCACGACCCTGCGCGACACCTGGGCCAAAATCCAGAAAAAGACCGACTAGGTTTTAAGTAAATTGATAATGAAAAGGCCGCCTTGTGCGGCCTTTTTTTGTAGCCTTTCCCTGCCCTGCAAAAAAATAAACAATTCACGCTTGACACTGATTGCTCAATCAATCTATACCTTCTTCAACGACTGATTGCACAATCAATCGATGCGAGGAAACGACGTGATGACCAAGAAGGAAGCAATACTCATAGCAGCCCAGGAGGCCTTCGGGCAATTGGGTTTCCACGCCGCCACCGTCAAGGATGTGGCCGGACGCGCTGATGTTTCCTTCGGCCTGGTTTCCCACTACTTCGGCAGCAAGCAGGACCTGTTCCTGGCCGCCGGATTCGATATGGCCGACCGCCTGATCCTCTGCCTCAGCGAGGCCACGGCAAAAGCCAAAAACGGCATGGAGGCCATTCGGGCCTACATGAATGCATATTTCGCCTTTACTGAAGAGCACAGGGTCGGCTTCCCCGTCCTGCTGCGCTGCTCCCCCTTCAGCCACATGGAGCCCGGTGTCGACGGCGCCAGGGTGAAGGAGAAGTTCAGCATCTTCATCGACGAACTGAAACGCTGCGTCGCCCTGGGTATCGAGGACGGCACTATCCGCTCCCTCCCCCTGGAGCAGACCGCGCTGATCATCTACGGCAACATCGTCGGCTCTGTCCGTACCAGCCTCCTGTCCCCCTATGATTCGACCGGGCTGTTTGCCGAGACCATCAACCATGTGGAACGCAGCATAACCATCGACGCCGATCAGACCGAGGGTCGCAGAGCTTCCAACAGCCTGCCCCTGGCTCAATAAGGCGCGACGGAAACGATAATTCAACGCGAGAGGTAAAGAAGATGTTCAAGAATCTTACCGCCGCCAGAATACTGGAAATCATCCTGGGCAGCCGTGCCTGGCTGAACTACATGGATTCCTTCAAGTCCTGGTCGGAAGACTGGGCAAAGAAACAGCACCCTTAGTCCCGAACGGATCACCACCTCCTAAAGGCGCACAGAAATGGACCGCAACCCACACCTGACAGCCTGACAGATACGTTTCGGACACCCCGGCTCAGCCGGGTATCAGGGAGCCGCGCAAGCGGCTCCCTTTTTTTGTGCGTCATCACCTGTCGCATATACGACACTAGTGTAGCATACTGTCGCGCTTTGCGACATGTGCGACATTGATGCGACACTATCTTCAGAATGTCGTTTTGTTTATACTTTTTATAACCTGCAGATATTGCAAGTTATAATGACAATAAAACCACTTTGGCACGCCGGTTGCTTTATAGTTCGTAACGTTTCGCCAGCAACCAACAAACTCTGCGGGAGGGCACGATGTTTGAAAAGAACGTAACCAAGGTGGTTCAGGACTGCATTCTCGACAGTGGTATCCAGGCCAAGGTCGTCGCACAGAAGATCAACAAGCCGTATTCGACCCTGATGCGGGAGATCAACCCCTTTGACGCCAGCGCCAAGCTGGGAGCGGAAACCCTGCTCGAAATCATGAAGGTGACCCACGACATCCGTCCGCTCCAGTTCATGGCTTCCGAGATGGGTTTCAACCTGGAGACCGGCAACGCCTAGCCGATTCCGGGAACGATTTTCGGCCGGGCTTCGTGCCCGGCCTTTTTTTTGCCTTTAACAGACGTCCTTGAATCATTTATGGCTCCTTGCCAATGTTGCCCGTTCGGCTTAGAAATACACAAGTATCTCTCAACCGGAGGACGTCGAGCGACACATGAGCATACATCAAGGAGCCAGGCTGCCCAGAGCCGACTCTCTCGGCCGCAGAGCCAAACTTGCCCAGTTGGCCTTCATCTCGGCCATTGTCCTCGTGTTTTCCTGCGCGCTGATACTGTTCAACGCCTACCGTTTGCACGTCCGCCTTTCCGAACGCGCTGACAGCATCGCCCATCTCGCCCGGACCAGCCTCGCCAGCGCCGTATGGCAGGTGGACTACGCCTCGGCCCGTGATTTCATCGACGCCGTGCTCCAGGACGACACCGTGGCCTTTGCCCAGGTGGTCACCGGTCGGGAGGTCATGGCCGCCAAAAGCCGCCCCCGTTTTACCGGGCATGACTTCGACTATTTCACCAGAGACCGGCGGTTCCTCACCAAATCGGTGGAAATCCGCAAGTTCGGCGACTGGATCGGCTCTTTCAACCTGGCCGTGTCCACCGAGGGGTATGTCCAGGAAATGGCCATGTACATCGGCCTGACCCTGGCCATGGGCCTGCTTTTGACCCTGACGCTCACCCTTGCCGCAGTCCGCTACATGCGCAAGCACTTCATCAGCCCGCTAGTGGACCTGGAAGAAGCGGCCACGACCATCGCCGACGGCGATCTGGATGCGCCCGTAGATACTTCGGCATCCAACGAGTTGGGCAGTCTGGCCCGAGCCATCGACGACATGCGGCAGTCCGTCCGCCACCTGATCAATGATCTTCAGGAGGCCAACGCCAAACTCCAGAACCACCAGAACCTGCTGGAGAGCAAGGTCAAGGAACGGACCGAAGAACTCAAACGCAAGAACGAATCCCTCAACGGCGCCCTGGATCAGGTCCGTCGGGCCAAGAAGGCCGCCGAAATGGCCAACGCGGCCAAGAGCAGCTTCCTGGCCTCCATGAGCCACGAAATCCGCACGCCCATGAACGCCATCCTGGGCATGGCGGATATCCTTTGGGAAACCGATCTGTCTGATGATCAGGCGCGCTATGTGGACGTCTTTCGCACAGCGGGCGAAAGCCTGCTCGAAATCCTCGACGACATCCTGGATCTGTCCAAGATTGAGGCCGGGCACCTGACACTGGAAAAGACCTGGTTCCAGCTGGCTGAAATTCTCGACCGCTCCTGCGACGTGATTCAGGCCAAGGCCGCCAAGAAGGGCCTCGCCCTGAGCTGCAAGACCGGGCCTTCGGTCCCGGCTCGGCTCAACGGCGATCCCACCCGGCTGCGCCAGATACTCTTCAACCTGATGGGCAACGCGATCAAGTTCACGGACTCCGGCTCGGTCGCCCTCAACGTGGACCTGGCCTCAACAGACGGCGAGACCGCACTGCTGCACTTCTCCATCTCGGACACCGGGGTGGGCGTGTCCGGCGACAAGCTGGGGGCCATCTTCGAAGCCTTTACCCAGGCGGACAGCTCCACCACCCGCCAATTTGGCGGGACCGGTCTGGGCCTGGCCATCAGCAAGGAGCTGGTCCACATGATGGGCGGCCGCATCTGGGCGGAGTCCATGCCGGGCAAGGGCAGCATTTTCCACTTCACGGCACGGTTCGGCGCCGCCACCGGCTCCGAGACAGCCCAGCCAGCCGCCCCGGTCAAAACCGCCGAGGAGCCGCCCCTGCCGCCGCTGAACATCCTCATGTTCGAGGACTCCCGGTACAATGCCTTCGTGGCCCAGACCTATCTGGACTCCACCCCCTGCGCCATGACCGTGGCCGAAGACGGGGCCACCGGGCTTGAGCTTTTCAAGAAAGGGGGCTGGGATCTGGTCCTCATGGACATCCAGATGCCCGGCATGGACGGCTTTGAAGCCACCCGTTCCATCCGTGAGTGGGAAAAGGAGCATGGCCTGCCCGCGGTGCCCGTGGTGGCCATGACCGCCTATGCCATGAACGAGGACGCCCGCCGGTGCATCCAGGCTGGGGCAAACGCCCACCTGCCCAAACCGGTCAAGAAGAGCACCCTGTTCGAAACCCTGCGCGAATACGCTCCCAAACGCCCGGACGATACCGAGGGATCGGACCATGCCTGATTGCCGCCTGTTCTGGTGTCACGGCTCCCTGAGCCGCCCGTGGGGGACCAAAAGCCTGGCCCTGTCAGACGTGGCCAGGGAGTTTGGTCTGACCATGGAAGGCCCTGACTTCAGCGACCTTGCCGACCCGGATGAACGGGTTGAGCGCCTACTGTCCATCCTTGCCGAAGACGATCGGCCCGCTATCCTGGCCGGGTCCAGCATGGGCGGTTACGTGGCCGCGACAGCCGCCATGCAGGCCGCTGTTCCCGCAATCTTTCTCCTGGCTCCGGCCTTCTATTTCCCCGGCTATGCCGTGCACGTCTTCCCGAACCTCCCGGACCGCGTCACCGTGGTCCACGGCTGGGACGACGACGTCGTTCCGGTGGACAACGCCATCCGCTTTGCCCGGACCCACAAGGCCACCCTGCACGTCCTGGCAGACGGCCACCGTTTGGAAGGGTCCACCGACACACTGTGCATCCTGTTCGCCCGGTTCCTCTCCCGGACCATGGCCGACCTCGGGGACAACGAATGACCCGCTCTCTTTCCGCCTTACGTCTGATTATTTTCTGCGCGACCCTGGTTCTTTCAGTCCATCCGGCTCTGGCCGAGGACTTCCCGCTGCGGCCCTACTACCCAGAGGTTCCGTACATCACCACCGATCAGCTCCTGGCCGACTACGACGCGGCCGTGGTCGTGGATATCCGCTCCCGGCTGGAATACGAGGTGGCCCACATCAACAAGGCCGTTCTCCTGCCCCTCGGGTTGGACGATTTTGCCCAGAAACTCGAGGAGCTGCGCCCCAAACCCGCGTCCGATCCGCTGGTCTTTTACTGCAACGGCCATTCCTGCGCCAAAAGCTACCAGGCGGCCCAACTGGCCCTGTCTCTGGGGTTCAGCCATGTTTTCGCCTATGACGGGGGTATCTTCGACTGGATCACCGCAGCACCGGACAAGGCTACGCTCATGGACGAGACGCCGGCCCGAAGCGAACGCGTGCTCTCCAAGAAAGCCCTGAACCGAAGGCTGCTCTCCTTCGAGGAATTCGAACGCGAAGCCAAGGACCCGAATACTCTGGTCATCGACATCCGTGACCCGTTCCAGCGGGACGTGCTTCCCCGCATTGCAGGCATCCGATCCATCCCCCTGGACCCCTTGCTCGACCTGGTCACCTCGCGCATCTGGACCGAAAAACGGTTGCTCTTCTTCGACGCTGTGGGCAAGCAGATCCGCTGGCTCCAATATTTCCTCAAAGCGTACGATTATTTCGATTACGGTTTCCTGGACGGCGGCATCCGCTCCATCGCGGATGACCCGGCTCTGGTCCGGCCGGTGATCGAGATCGACCGCACCGTGGCCAGCGACCAGTCCATGCTCCTCACGCTTACGGCCGACCAACGCCTGGACAACGCCGACCGCCGGGTGGTCAGCTACCTGCTGGCCAACGTCAAATTCAACAACTACGTGGTCATCGACATGGACAAGCTGGGCCGGGACACCGGCATCGCCGCCCCCATGCTGATCAACTCCGTCCAAAGGCTGTCCTCCCTGGGCTACGCCGCACACTCCCTTCTGCAAGGCATGCTCATCGTCCGGGTGGACCCGAGGCTGGCCTGGAAGGGAAAACCCGGCACCGCGCTGTGGCAGGACAAGGTCCGCGAATTCAACTCCGCCAAAGGCAAATAGCCATGCGCACAGGCTCCCCCATCTCGCCCGCTCATATTCTCCTGCTCGCCCTGCTCACGGCCACGCTGCTCGCAACGTCCTCCGTTCCGGCACTGGCCCAGGCCACGGAGAAAACCTCGATCATCCTGCAATGGCTGCCTCAGGCCCAGTTCGCGGGCTACTATGTTGCCAAGGACAAGGGTTTCTATGCGGAGGAAGGCATCGACCTGGACATCCTCCCCGGCGGACCGGACATCCTGGCCAGCGACTACCTCGAGAACGGCAGGGCGGACTTCGCCACCCTGTTCCTGACCACCGGGCTGCAACGGCGCGAGTCCCTGCCCCTGGTCAATGTCGGACAGATCGTGCAGCACTCGGCGCTCATGCTCATCGCCAAGAAGTCTTCGGGCATCAAAAGCTTCAGCGACCTGGATGGCAAGAAGGTCGGGCTGTGGGCCAACGAATTCCAAATCCAGGCGCGGGCCCTGTTCCGCAGGCAGAAGATCGCCGTTACCGTGGTCCCGCAGACCTCTTCACTGGACCTGTTCATGCGCGGCGGCGTGGCGGCCTGTTCGGCCATGTGGTACAACGAGTACCATACCCTGCTGACCTACGGCCTGGACGAGGACGACCTCCAGCCCCTGTTCTTCAACGACGCGGGCCTGAATTTCCCTGAAGACGGCATCTACTGCCTGCAAAAGACCGCCGAGGAGCGACCGGAACTGTGCGATAAACTCGTCCGGGCCACACTCAACGGATGGCGGTACGCATTTGCCCACAAGGACGAAGCCCTGGACATCGTCATTGCCCACATGGAGGCGGCCAAGGTCCCGGCCAGCCGGGCGCACCAACGCTGGATGCTCGACCGGATGGAGGACGTGACCATGGCCGAGCACTGGGCCATGGGCGTATTGCGCCGCGAAGACTTCGAGCGGGTGGCCCAGACCCTGACCGAAACGGGGTTCCTGGACACCGCACCGAGCTATGAGGAATTCTACAGGGGGGCCGCGCAATGAGACGCTATCCCATCGCCTTCAAGCTGACCTTTCTGATCCTGTCCTGCGCCTTTGTCATCGTGGCCGCCATCGTGGCCTACAACTACATCTCCTCGCGCAGCATCATCCTGCGTCAGGCCGAGGACAACTCCCGCCTGCTCGTGGCCGGGACCGCCGAACGTATCGACTCGGTCCTGTCCGGGGTACAGAAGGTCGCCGAGAACATCGCCTTTTCCCTGGAAGACGCCAGCCTGACCAAAAAGGAAATCCTTGAGCTGAATCGAAGGGTGCTGGCCAACAACCCGGAGATATACGGCATGGCCATCGCGTTCGAGCCGTATTCCCTGGAACCCGACAAGCTCTATTTCGCGCCCTATTATTTCCGCTCGGGCGGGCGCATCGGCTTCACCATGCTCGGGGACGCCAAGTACCGCTATTTTTACATGGACTGGTACCAGATCCCCAAGGAAATGGGCCGCAGCTCCTGGACCGAACCGTACTTTGACGAGGGCGGGGGCGGCGTGCCCATGGCCACCTACTCGGTGCCCTTCTATCGCACGGTGGACGGCCAGTCCGTTTTCGCGGGCGTCGTCACGGCGGACATCTCCCTGAGCTGGCTCCAGGATCTTGTCGGCTCCATCCACCTGTACGATTCGGGGTACGCCTTCCTCCTGTCCCGGCACGGCACCTTCATCACCCACCCGGACGAAAATCTGGTCATGAACCAGACCATCTTTTCCCTGGCCGAGGAACGCAACTCCCCGGAACTGAGGGACCTGGGCCAACGCATGCTCTCGGGCGAGGCCGCGTTCACGCCCGTGGGTACGCTCCTGTCGGGCAAGGACAGCTACATGTTCAGCGACGTCCTCAAATACGGCGGCTGGTCCCTGGGCGTGGTATTCCCTCGGGACGAGATGCTCGCCGGTGTCATCCACCTGTCCAAATCCATGATCGCCATCGGCGTGGTCGGGTTCGTTCTTCTGGTCCTGATCACCATCGGTATTGCCCGGCGCATCACCCATCCACTGTCCGAGCTGTCCGCTTCCGCACGCGAGATCGCGTCGGGCAATCTGGACCTCAAGCTCCCTGAAATCCGGGCCAACGATGAAGTCGGCGACCTGGCCGAATCCTTCAAATACATGAAGACCTCGCTCAAGGAGTTCATCCAGGATCTGACCACGACCACCGCGGCCAAGGAGCGCATCGAATCCGAACTGCGCATCGCCCGGGAGATACAGATGGGCATCCTGCCCAAGCTCTTCCCGGCCTTCCCGGACCGCCGCGAATTCGAGGTTTTCGCCTCCATCGAACCGGCAAAAGAGGTAGGCGGCGACCTGTACGACTTCTTCTTCGTGGATGAAACCCACTTCTGCTTCCTGGTTGGCGACGTGTCCGGCAAGGGTGTGCCCGCCGCCTTCTTCATGGCCGTGACCAAGACCCTGCTCAAGGTCGTTGCCGAGCGCGGTCTGGACCCCGGCGACATCCTCACCCGGGTCAACGCCGACCTTTCCTCGGAAAACGAGTCGTGCATGTTCGTGACCCTGTTCCTGGCCATCATCGACATCGAGACCGGCGAGACCCGCTACGCAAACGCCGGACACAATCCGCCCGTGTTCCTGCCCTGTGGCGGCGAGCCGGAGTGGGTCCCCCCCCTGGGCGAACCTGTGGCGGGCATCATGGAAGGCATGGAGTACTCGACCAAGACCATGACCATGAAACCGGGCGACCTGCTGTTCATCTACACAGACGGCGTCACCGAGGCCATGGACCCGGACCGGGGCCTGTTCGGCGACGATCGGCTCATGGGCATGCTTTCGGATGAAAAGGAACCGTTTGCGCCGAAGCTGGTCAAGGACGTGGGTGAGGCCATCCGCGTATTTGCCCGGGGTGCGGAACAATCCGACGACATCACCATGCTGGTCATGCAGTTCATGGGCAAATGCGAACCTTGATTCACGAGCGAATATAAAATCTCCTAACGGTTTGTTCCGTTCCAACAAACCGGGAAAACTGATGTTTCCCACCTCAAAATAGTCCCTCTTCAGTGACTAAATCCATTTTTTTGCCTTCATTTTTTAAATTTCATTGACGAAAAACGAAAAAATGGACTAACTTCCTCTACTAGGCAGAAAATCCAACATGTGGGGGGTAAACATGTTCGAGAAGAATCTGACCAAGAAGATGCAGGACCTGGTTCTGGAAGGACACATCCCGGCAAAAGAGGTGTCACGGGTGATCAAGAAGCCGTATTCAACGCTGCTTCGAGAGCTCAATCCCTTTGACGCCCATGCCAAGCTCGGGGCTGAAACCATGTTCGAGATAGTCAAAGCGACACACAACATCTCGGTCCTGGAATTCATGGCTCGCGAGTTGGGCTACACGCTCAGGCCGGTCGACGGGCAACAGCCCGTCAGGCAGGGCGTCAAGCCGCACCGTCCTCATGAACAGGAAGCAACCATGTAACTAACCTGCCGTGTTCGGCGCAACAGATCACTGCCCGGGGCGTGCATACCATGCTCCGGGCAGTGATTCCTGAAGATCCGGCCATCCAACGGCCCCTTTCATTTTGACTTTGCCCATCGATTGGTTTTTACTGACGCAAGCAATCAAACGCTCCAAGGAGGAAGGGCATGTCCCAGGATACATTCAAAAAAGCACTCGCCGTCGGCCGTCCGCCGAACGTCGTCAAGAATTTCCCCAATTCGCAGGCGCTCATCGTCAGCGGCAAGGTCGTGGACCGGGCCATGCGCGCCAAGGGCCAATGCATGACCATTGCGGCCAACGGCCGTAACATCTTCATCATCGAGGGCGCGCTTCTGGCCGCCCAAAAGGCCAATGCCGCCATCATCATCGAGATTGCGCGTTCGGAAGCCACCTACTGCCCGACCACGCTGTGGAACGTTGCCCGTCGCGTGGACTACCTGTGCAACAAGCTCGGCATCACCGTTCCCGTGGCCGTACACGCCGACCATTACTTCATGAAGAAATGGGATGACGTGGCCGAAGCCAAGGCCGAGATCCCGTCCGTGTTCGACTCGGGCGTGACCTCCATCGCCATCGACGCGTCGCACATGACCGACGATCTGAACCTGCTGGCCAACATTGCCGTGTCTCCGTCCATCCCGGCCTGGGCCGGCTACGAGACCGAGATCGGCGAAATCAAGGGCGAATTCGGCCTGTCCAGCCCGGTTGAGGCCAAGTACCTCATCCAGGGCCTCAACGCCCATTCCCTGTGCCCGGACTGGATCGCCTTGAACAACGGCACGACCCACGGCATCGAGGCCTCGGGCGAAGGCATCCAGGTCGACCTGACCGCCGAAATCCACGAGGCCCTGAAAGCCTACGGCACTTCCGGCGCACAGCACGGCACCTCGGGCAACGATTCCGCCCGGCTGCGTGAAATCGCCGCCAAGACCTCCACGACCAAGGCCAACGTAGCCACCGCGCTGCAGATGATCGCCTGGGGCGTCAAGGTCAACGACTTCGGCAACGCCATCATGGAAGGCGACAAGTTCGCCAAGGTTCCCGGCCAGGGCCTGGAAGACGCCCTGTGGGACGAGATGGTCGCCTACGCCGATGCCAACGGCATCAAGGGCGGCAACTACAAAAAGCTCAACCTCGTGTTCGAACGCCGCTGGCAGGGCCAGAGCGAATCCGTGCAGAACCGCATGGCCGGTGCCGTGCAGGACTTCGTGTACGACCTGCTGGTCAACGTGTTCAACGCCAAGGACACCGCGCCCATCGCCTGCGACCTCATCCTTGAAGCCGGCTCCTTCGACCTCGGCCCCAAGGCCGAACGGTTCGAAGACCCCGCCGAATGGACTGAAGAAAAAATCAAGGCCCGGGCAGCCGCCATCGATACGGACAAGGGTCCCCACGGCGACTTCGACGACTAGACCAACGAATGACAGACAAGAAAAGTCCCGCCCAGGATATCCTGGGCGGGACTTTTTATTGGCTTGTATCGGACGGCTGGAGCGCAGGTTCCGGCTTCGCATGGAAACGTCATGGAGACGCTTCCCTGATGAAAGCCGGTCGGCTATCCCCTTTCCCGGTCCAACCTAGACGTTGAACAGGAAGTGGACCACGTCGCCGTCCTTCATGACGTACTCCTTGCCTTCAACGCGGAGCACGCCTTCGCTGCGGCACTTGGCTTCGGAGCCGTGCTTGACGAAGTTGTCGTAGGAGATGACCTCGGCACGGATGAAGCCGCGTTCGAAATCGGTGTGGATGACGCCCGCCGCGCGAGGGGCCTTGTCGCCGTCATGGATGGTCCAGGCGCGGACCTCCTTTTCTCCGGCGGTGAAGTAGCTGATGAGCCCGAGGGTATGGAACCCGGTCCGGATGATCTGGTCCAGGCCGGACTCGGTGATACCGTAGGATTCCAGGAACTCCCGGTAATCTTCGTCTTCCAGGCCCACGAGCTCCTCTTCCATCCGTGCGGAAATCTTGACGAACTCGGCACCGCGTTCCTCGGCCAGGCTGCGCACGGAATTGACGTAGTCGTTGTCAGCGGTCAGCCCGTCCTCGTCCACGTTGGCGCAGTAGATGACGTTCTTGGCGGTGATCAGGCGAAGTTCCTTGAGCAGCTCGGGCAACGCCTTGGCATCGCTCTCGAAGGTGGATGCGGGCAGTCCCTGATCCATATGGGCCATGAGCTGCTTGGCGGCCTCGATCTTGGGGGCCAGGGTCTTGTCGCCCTTGAGCATCTTTTCCATGCGCTCGAGGCGGTTTTCGAGCACCTGGACGTCGGCCAGAATCAACTCGGTCTCGATGATCTCGATATCCCGAAGCGGGTCAACGGAATTGGCCACGTGGATGACGTCGTCGTCATCGAAGCAGCGAACCACGTGCAGGATGGCCTGAGTCTCGCGGATGTTGGCCAGAAACTTGTTGCCCAGACCTTCACCCTTGCTCGCGCCAGCCACCAGACCGGCGATATCCACGAAGTCCACGGTGGAACTCTGCACCCGTTGCGGATTGACCAGACCGGCCAGGACATCCAGCCGGGCATCCGGCACCGGCACCACGGCCTTGTTCGGCTCGATGGTGCAAAACGCATAGTTCGCGCTCTCGGCATTCTGGGCCTTGGTCAGCGCGTTGAACAGCGTGGACTTGCCTACATTGGGCAGCCCGACAATACCTATACTCAGCGACATGGAAACTCCCGAAAAAAAAGATTGCCGGAACACACACCCCGGCGCGGCTCTCTCCTTTACCCGTCTTCCCGCAATGAGGCAAGGGAAGGGAGGGGGGCATACAGCGCGGGTGGATTCAGGCTGCAGACCCGACCAGAAAAATTGTTGAAACGGCACGGACCGCCTCAGGCAATCAACACCATATCAGTCAGCATAGACCAATTCGCTCTCACGCGGTGCCACGGCATCACGTTCCATCATCAGTGTCCTGTCGATACGGGCTCACTGAAATAATAAACAAAAAATGAATTCTCTATTACCGCCGTCGGTTCGTAATGCTGCAGCCATGTAAACCTGGGGTTCAGAAAACGGGCGATCGCGTTGATGGCGAACCACCCCTCCACCATCTTCGGAGGCTTTTTGGTGATGTTTTGATACGGTGGAAGCCCCTGTTTGGATAAATCGGCGGTTCCGGCGTAGGCAATGGACAACCTGGGAACTTCATTTTCTTTCAGATAGGCCGACAGCTCCCCAACGTACTGCCCCCAATCCAAATCACTATCGACCAGATAGCGATAGGGTTCTTTTCTGGCGATCAGATTGAAATAGGAAATATAATAGGGATGCGCCAGAACAGACGTCGCTACCAGGGAAACGGCAAGGACGGCACCCAGAAGGGCGACCCGACCCGATTGATGGAAAAGACGGACCAGCCCAAATCCGGCCGTGATGGCTATAAACGGCAGGAGCGGCAGTATATGTCTGATACCTATGTTGATATGGGACAGGAACATGGCGCTGAACAAAAACACGAAGGGCAGCACGGTAAGGAACCAATATTTCCGGTTCGTTTTGTTCACGGTGTCCCGCACCATGAAAAACAGCCCTGTCGCATAGGCCGCGAGCGCGGACAGCGGGATCTTCACAGCCAGCACGACCAGGTAATAGTACCACCAGCCATGCGGGCTGGTTTTGCCCAGCAGATAGGCCATATGCCCCTGGATATCGTTATGTTTGACAACGGCGGCAAGCCCCCTGACAAATTCGCTGAGGGGGATAGGAATGGATACCAGGGACAGCAGGAACTCTTTTGAGACATGGAACTTGGCGCTGAGATATTCAATCCAGAACATCTCCTTCTCAAACCCCAGGACCGGCCGAACGGAAAACCTGAAGCAAGCCCAGGCAGCCAGAAAAAAAACGAGGAGAACGACAGGCGTTCTCCTTAGGGATTGCAGCACGCTGCGAACGGACTTTTTTCCCTTGAGGAGGAATAAAAGCAACACGGCGATTACCCCGACCCCGACAAAAAGGACATTCGAATATTTCGTGAACACACTGCCCGCAACCAACAGTCCGAGCAGGGTGGAATTGACCATGGATGGTTTATTCAACCAGATAACGAACATCAGCATGGTTGGCGCGAGAAAAGCCGCCGGTCCCATATCGGTAGTGGCCACAGCCGAATGACCGAGAATCGACGGCATCATGGTGAACACGAATACCGAAGCAACCGACTCCGCGGGCCCGAAGAGGCTCCAGGCGACCCAGGCGACGCCCAGGCTTGCGATAAGAAAGAAAAGCAGATTCCCGAACCGGGCTCTTTGCAACGTCTCCATGTAGTTGCCCGAGTAAAGGATCGCATTGCCTTCATCCCACATGTCCGATTTTCCCATACTGGTACTCCCGGCGATGTAAGGGCCGAGCGCGGCCATTATCCGGGTCAGAGGCGGGTGTTGGCACTCATACTGATACGTTCCCTTGTCCAACCACTCCATTCCGCACGCGATATGAGCAGGCTCATCATAAACCTGAACAAAAGCGGTTTGCGCGGAGAAGATCCGCAGTGAAGCGACGGTGATGAGTACGACAATTACTATGATCGCTATTTTATTGCGCATAGGTCCACGAATACCCACTCAACTCTTTATGTTTATGGGAACAAGTTCGAATCGCATTCCAAGCCGTCCCGATCCGACACCGAGAATGACAGCAAAAAAACATGCCACGATCAATACGGCTCCGTAAAGGTGGCAACCTGCACATTCCACAGACCATATACCCAATGACATTGAATACGGCGTCCCACCACAGCCAGCCGGGTTCCGGTCCCGAAGGCGAAGAACCCGACTGGCCTGAGTCTCTCTCCTCAGACCGAGTGAAGACACGCTCCGTGCCTCCTCCCCGCTACTCCCCGGGCCGTCTGGCCTCGACCGTCTTGCCGGGTTTGAGTTCGTAGGTCTTGCCGAATATTTCCACGGGCACGACCTTGTCGCCCTGGTGGAATGCGGTCATGTTCACCCGGTCCTGCTCGATGACGAGGTCGAACCAGATGGAACGCCACAGGAAGGACAGACGCATCTCGCCCCAGTGCGCAGGCGGATCCGGGTCCACCTTCATGGGCGTGGAAGACAGGTTGAGCCCGGCGAAGTCCTGTTTGATGACCTCCAGGGTCCCGGCCATGACGCCGGTGTGGATGCCTTCCACGGTGGTCCCGCCCTGAGTGTCATGGATATCCGAATCCATGGCCTCCATGAACCAATCCCAGGCAACGTTGCTCGTATAGATGTACTTGGCAATGACCGCGTGAACCACTTTGGACAAGGTGGAGCCGTGGCTGGTCCGCTTCTCGTAGAAGTCGTAGTTGTCCTTGAGCAGCTTGATCGGGTCCGGGACCTCATGGCCAAGCTTGCGCAGGATGCGGGCCACCTCGTCGGGTTCGAGAATATACCAGGTCATCAACGTGTCGGCCTGCTTGGCGACCTTGTAGTTGTCCGGCGAGTCACCCTCGGCCTTGAGGATGCGGTCCATGCGGTGGATGGAATAGAACCGCTGGCGGTAGGAATCCCAATCCAGCTCGGGCAGGTCCATATAGCCGTCGAATTGGCTGATGATGCCGTCATCGGTCACGATCACGTTGAGTTTCGTGGTCATGTCACGCCACTTTTCGATCTCCTGATCCGTCAGACCGATGTGCGCGGCGACCTGTTTTTTGACCTTGGGCGGCAGGGCTTCGAGGATGAACAGGGCTTTCTCAAGGAGCCATACGACCATGATATTGGTGTAGGCATTGTCCCGCACACCGGGTTCGGTCGCGCCGGGCAGCTTCTCGTGGAACTCGTCCGGCCCCATGACACCGTCGATATGGTACTTTCCACTGCCTTCATCGTAGGTGGCGATGTTGCCCCAGAACCGGGCTATGTCGAGCATCAGTTCCGCGCCGTGCTCGCGCAGGAACGTCTGGTCGCCGGTCCACGACACGTAGCGCCAGGCGTTGACAAAGACCGCGATGGATACGTGCCGCTGGCGGCGGGACAGGTCCGGGCCCCAGGACTTGGATTCGGGATTGTAGTGAACCTCCTGGGTCTCCTCGCTGCCGTCGTCCGCGGTCTGCCAGGGGAACATGGCCCCCTCATAGCCGTTTTCGCGGGCGTATTCGCGGGCCGCGTCGAGCCGGTTGTAGCGGTACATCAACAGCGCCTTGGAGATGTCCGGGAAGTTGGCGTCAAAGAAGGGCTGGATGTAGACCTCATCCCAGAAGATGTGGCCCCGGTAAGCCTCGCCGGAAAGTCCCCGGGCGGGCATGCCCGCGTCACGGCCCGCGTTGTGCGGGCTGGCCGTGACCAGCAGGTGGTAAACATGCAGCCGGAGAACCCGCTGGACAAAGCGGTCGCCCTTGACCCGGATGTCGGCCTTCTGCCACAGCCCCTTCCAGGACTTTGCGTGCGGACCGTGGACACCCTTGAAGGTCTTCACGGACTTGAGGCCGTCCAGACACATCTCGCGTAGATCGCCCGGTTCACGGTCGAGCGAGGTGTGCACATAGACGAATTTCTCCAGGCCATAGCAGTGATTTTCACGGACCTGGACACAGATCTCCTCGGACACCATGGACCGGTCCTGAACCACTTTCTTGCGGACTTCGAAGGGCTTGCCGTCCTCGAGCATGCGGGTCTTGGCGGCCATGACGATCTGGTAACGCGAATGCGAGGTCTCCACGTGCAGGTAGATGCCTTGCCCGTCCTTGCCACCGCCCACCCGGTTCAGGTGGTGGGTATTCAGGCTGGAGTAGCGGGCCACGCCCTCGTTGCTGACGTTGCCGTCCAGCGAGGAACGGAAGGTCAACTTGGCCGAGTAGTTCAGCGGAGTGAAGTCGAACTGCAGGGCCAGCAGGTGTGGATCGGCCATGGACGCCACCCGCCGCGAAGAGATGCGGTTGATGCGTCCCACCGCGTCACGAACCACCATATGGCGCTCCATAACGCCTTCGCGCATGTTCAGCCGATGCGAATAACTGAGTATCTCCATGGATAGGGGCGAGACGAACTCACCGTTGCCGATCTTGACGGATACGGGCAGCCAGTTGGGGCAGTTGACCAGATCGTTGTTCCAGATCTCGCGCCCCTCCACATCGCTGGGAGTCTTGTTGAAAATGCCGGAAATGTAGGTGCCGGGATAGAAATAATAGGAGGAGCACTCGCATTCGTAGGCACCGCGCGAGCCGAGATAGCCGTTGCCCACGCAGGTCAGGGTCTCGCGCAGCTTCTCGTCGCCGGGCTCGAAGCCGTGGTAGGTCAGGTACCACTCGTCGGTGGCCATGCCCGACTCGAACCATTCCATGAGGTCATCCACGGTAATTTCGCCCAGGTCGGATACGACCATGTCGGCGCCAAACCGTTTGAGCATCTCGCCGCCGATGTTCCGGGCCACGCCGAGCGTCAGCCCGAAATTGCCCGCGCAACCGGCCTGAACGCCGGACAGGGCGTCCTCCACCACCACGCATTCGCCCGGGGTGATGCCCATCTTTTCCGCTGCGGCGACGAAGATATCCGGATCGGGCTTTCCCTTGAGGTCCAGCTCTGCCGAGACCATACCGTCGACAAAGGCGTCGAACAGATCGGTCAGCCCGGCCATTTCCAGGACAAGCATGCCGTTGCGGCTGGACGTGGCCAGGGCCACGAGCACGCCGTTTCGCTTGAGGTCCTTGACCAGGGCCACGGAGGTGTCGAAGACCTCGGGCCCCTGCTCCTTGAGGATTTCCTGAAAGAGCGCGTTCTTCTTGTTGCCGATGGCGCAAACCGTGTCGAAACCCGGTTCGTCTTCCGGGGTACCGGGGTCGAGGCGGATGTTCCGGGATTTGAGGAAACTGAGGACACCCTCGAAACGCGGCTTGCCGTCCACGTAGTTCTGGTAGTCGCTGGTGCGGTCAAAGGGCTCGAACGGGGTGTTCGTCTCATCGGCATGATGTTTGAGGAATTCATTGAAAGAGGCTTCCCACGCCTGGGCGTGCACCTTTGCTGTCCGGGTGATGACGCCGTCCAGATCGAAAACGACGCCCTTGAGTGTGATTGCTGCCACGGATCACTCCTTTGAATGTTGATTCTCCGGTGTCCGGGTCACAGGGTACCCAGAATGGTCACGAGCATGTCAGGCTCGGGCACGATAAGCGCCGCGCCAGTCAGCCCGGTTACCCGCTGGGCCAATTCCTGCTTGCGGGTAACGAAAATAGCGCGCGTTTGCGGGGACACGCTCAATGCGGCCTCAAGCATGGGCACGTCCGAACCGGTGTCGCCGCAGATCAGCCCGACACCGTTGGCCAGGCCCAATCCGAGTTCCTTGTCCAGGAACTTCACGCCGTCGCCCTTGTCGAAATCCTTGAGCCCTTCGCCCTCGGCCTCCACGGTCAGGATGATTTCCACGTCCAGGCCGGTATCCTCGATGCGGAAATTGCGCTCATCCGGGTCCAGCTCGGCCACAAGGGCTTCAAGCGTTGCCAGGAAAGCCTCGGATTCGGTCTTGTCGATGGAACCGCCGATGTCCTGTCGGGCCACGGTGGACTGGCCGAATTTGAACTGTAGGCCTGAGCCTATGAGCGTGAATTTTTCGTATTCGGGGCGGCCGGTAAGGTCGCTCAGGCGCGAATTGAGAGCGTCCATGGCCGCCTGTTTTTCCGGGGAGATGTCCAACCGGCGGATCCTGCCGTCACGGTCCAGGCATTCGCGTCCCTTGGACGCGGCATAGAAGAACTCGCCGTCCGGGTTGACCGATATCTCGATCAGGCCGTCGAGGGGAGCGGAAGTCAGAACGACCGGCTTGCGCACATGGGTGCGCGCGAAGCGGGTCAGAAAGACGGCATTGTATATGGACTGGATGGAGGTCAGGTATCGGGCGCAGTAATTGTTGACCGTACCGTCGCGATCCGTGACCAGGGTGTCCAGATCGACCGTGCGTAACAGCTCCTTGCCGCTGTCCACGTACTCGTCGAAGCCCGGATGAAAGTCGGCGAGCATCTCGAGGAAGGTGTCCTCACCCTCCTCCAGATAGAAGAGATCCTTGCGTGTCTCGTCCATCTCATAGGCCATATCCAGAAAGATGGTCCGGCCGCCCCCCAGTCGCAATCGTTTGCCACCCTCTTCCTCGGGCACGGCCTCAAGCGATTCCAGCAGATTGGCCAGGGAGGCCGGGATGTCCGGATCGAGGGTTTCCCCGTTCAGAACCGCGGCCACGGCGCGCTTCCGGAGATTCCGGGAAGCGGCCATGAGCGCGTAGAAATCCTTCAATGTCTTCAGTTCAACCCGATCGATACCGGCCATCGGCCCTCCTTGATTAATATTCGAAACGTACGGTGTAATTGATCACCTTCCCTTCCTTTCCTGCGGAGGGAGCCACGCCCTTCAGATCAAATTCAATGGTCCCGGCGTCCTTTGCCATGTAGGGGGTGTCCGCGTTGAGCACGGTCCACTGGCCGGACATGGCGTCCATCAGTTTGATGTCCTTGGACTCGGCAGAGCCGTTTCGCACGGTAATCCGCCAGCCGACCTCGGCCGCATTTTTGCCTATACGCTGGAAGCTCGTCTGCACGCGCTCCACGTTCACGTCAAAGGACCGGCCGATAACCAGGCGAACGTCCTCTCCCTCGGCGACATGGCCGATGTGGGCCTCGCCCGCCAGCAGCTTGGTTCCACCGGAATCGGGCATGAACACGCGGACAATGCCTGCGGGCATGGGCTTGCCCAGGTTGTTTTCCTTGGTGTTGGTGATCAACAGGGCCGATTCCACGCTCTGGGAGATCTTGCCCGCGCGCTGATTCGGCGTGCTGCGGAAACGGCTGGACAATTCGGTCTTGACCGGAATGTTCGCGGACGAGAACAGCCCAACCTGCTTGGAACCGGATGCCGGGATGGAGACGTAACGGCCCGGATCATAGACATGGTACTGGGAAAAGGCTTCCTCGGAGGCAGGGGCCGGAGCCGAATCCATGGCCATTCCCTCGGCCATCACGGCATTGGCCCGCATGAGCATCTTGGGCGCTGCGGCGCGCTGCACGTCCCCGGCCACCAGTCGCAGGTCCGCGCCGGAGAAGGCGTGATCGGACCGGTTGTCCACGGTGGCCCACGCGTCCAGGTCGGCGGCCTTGCCGGACTGGGTCACCGTCAGATTGTAGTCGGCGCTCCAGGACAGCCCCCCCATTAGGTAACTCAAGGCCACATTCTTGCGCCCGGCAACCGAGCTTCTCGTGGTCAGGGTCAATGTCGGTTCGGCATCAAGCCCCTTGGGCATTTCGGGCAACAGCAGGGCCTCGTAGGAACCGACATAGACCTCCTTGCCCATGGCGAATATGGGCCGGTCCGCATTGGCGAGCAGCTTGGCCTTGCGCAGGATGCGCGCGTTGGCATCAGACGGATCGGGCAGGATCACGGACAGTTCCTTGCCCAGATAGGCGTCGAGAAGGTTCCCGGCCGTAATGGGCTTGTAGGCATACTGGATGTCCTCGACGGTCATGTCCGGGGCCGTTGCCCGGATGGACGAGGCGTCGATGGTCGTCGGGATATCGGTAAAGACTACGGCCGCGGCCCCCTGGGGCAGGGTCACAACACGGGACTCGGTCACCTGGGCCTGGCCGGAATTATATACGGCCAGAACCGAACCGGCGGCGTGAGCGTCGGCAAGAGGGGCAAGGAGAAAAAGCACTACGGCGAGCAGCGGGGCGGCGTAAAAAAATGGCCGATTCATCGGTCCTCCGGGGTTGATTCGAGATTGCGCAGGGACAAAGTATCAGTGCCTAGCCTTCAAGATACACGGCCCCGAGCGATTTTGCAAAAATATAACAAAGAATATCACCCCGGCCATTATGAGAGCAAACTCGCTCTACCCCTTCCTATCAACGGCCTTTCAAAGGACTGTGCAAAGCATCATAAAACGGCCTGGATGGCTATTTCCAGTCTCGCAATCAGATACGATATCTGCTAGAAGAATTTCCGAATGAAAATAATCATTATCGATGATTCCAAAGCCACTGCCACGCAGTTGACCGAGATGTTGCGCGGTGCGGGCTACAACGACGTGTCCGACGTCGATTCCCTGGAGCGGGCGCTGCATTCCCTGCAACAATCCGCGTCCGGAGACTCGCCTGTGGACCTGGTTCTCATCGATCTCGACAACCACGACACCGACGGCATCGCGGCTATCCTGACGCTCAAATCCCACCGCGAGTTCGAGGACATTCCGATCATCGCCGTGGCACCCAACGACGGCTCAGACGAACTGGACCGAGCCTTTGCGGCCGGAGCATCCGACTACATCGTCAAACCCGTTGGGCGTACCGAACTCAGGGCTCGAGTCCGGTCCGCTCTGCAGCTCCGTCGCGAGATGCTCAAGCGCATGTTGCGCGAACGCGAACTGGAACGGCTCGCCCGCAAGCTGGAGCGCATGTCTAACCAGGACGGATTGACCGGGCTGGCCAACCGCCGCTGCTTCGACGACACCCTCATCCGCGAATGGGTGCGCAACGGTCGCGAGGACAATTCCCTGGGTCTGCTGATGATCGACATAGACCATTTCAAGGCCTACAACGACGCGCTGGGGCACGTGGACGGCGATGTCTGCCTGCGAGGCGTGGCCCGAGCGATCCGCGCCGCCACCAATAGGCCCGGCGACCTCGTGGCCCGCTACGGCGGCGAGGAGTTCGCCATCATCCTGCCCGGCACCGATTTCGACGGTGCGCGCGTGGTGGCCGAAAACATACACGCCAACCTGGCCAAGAGCTGCATCATCCATCCCAAATCCAAGGTCGCATGCAACGTGACCGTATCCATCGGCGTGGCCGCCACCATACCGACCTGCGACACCACCCCCGAGCACCTCATCCAGGCCGCGGACCGCGCGCTTTACCAGGCCAAACATTCGGGACGCAACCGCACCGAAGCCATCTGCATACCCGACGCCGATCAGTTGCAGCACTAGCAAGCAGGTGAAAGGGGCTACCCCCCCCTCTTCCGACACTACACATCCTTTCCCATAGGTTCTTATCCTTACAGCAAGCGGTGGCAGCACGGTTTGCGCCTGACTTTTTTCGATACGCCTAGCACAACCTCGAAATTTTCATCGCCTCACCACAATCCGGGTCCGACCAAAAAGGCAGAGGGCCACGCGCCCGGGGAAGCGCGTGACCCTCAACAGGGATGTGGGCGGCCGGTTGCAAGGATCAACCGACCGCGAGGAACTATGAAGGACTAGCGGAGAAAATGAATGGACAGGTAGCTGCCGCAACAGGGGCAGACCTTGACCGGGGTGGTCCTGCCCTCGTCGTCGCGGATGACCGCCTCCCAAGGGATGAAACCGTCAAGAGTGTACTGAACCATCAGCCTGTGACCACACTTGCAAAAACGTTCCTGCATGACTCTCTCTCCTTGCCTTGTATCGCACTGAAGTGCGTGTGTCGTATTCGTTGACTGAACGTGACTATTTAATAAACAATCCTCCGATTTTTTGTCAACTAATTTTTTACACTTTGTTGTGTCTTTTCTAACAAATTGTCTAAACAACAAAACATGCTTTAATTCCAACGATATAAAAAATCCCCCGCAGCGGCGCGCGCTGCGGGGGATTTATTTCAGGGTCGAAAAAAAGTTAGCGGTATTCCCTTGAAGCCCACAAGATCTGCCCGATGACACGCACGTTGTCGAGCTCGTCGCCGGACAGATGAATGGGGGAATAGTCCACGTTGTCGCTGCGCAGCACCAGGGTGCCGGGGAGGCGCTCCACGCGCTTGACCATGACCGTATCTTCCACGCCCACGGCGTAGATGCCGCCGGACAGGACGTCCGTGCGCGATTGGTCGATAAGGACCATGTCCCCTTCCTTGATCTCCGGCTCCATGGAGTTGCCGATGACCTCCATGAGGACCATATTCGCAGGATTGCCCCGGTGGGTCAGCCAATCGGAGCGGAAGGAGTAATACCCTTCCACCTGGCCTTCGGTCTCGAACGAACCGCCCCCAGCGCACAGTCTTGCGCGTACCTTGGGTATCTCCTCATAGCAGGCACCGTCCTCGGCTGCTGCGGCCAAGGCGGCCTCGGGCCGTGGAAAGCCCTTGCCCTGCTCCAGCCACAGGGGGTTCAGACCGAACCGGGCGGACAGGTCCAGAATCCAGCGGGCGGGCACAGAGTCCTTGCGCTTGGCCAAAGACACCGCGGCCCGCCCCACGTCCAACTCCCGGGCCAGTTGGGACTGGTTTTTGATCTCTGTTTCCGAACAGAGTCGCTTGAAAAACGCTTCAAATCCGTTGCTCATTGTTGCGCCTTGGTTAATGAATGTTGCTGACAAATTGTTTACTATCGATTAACCAACCTGTCAACTATTGAAATAGTTTTTGTCACTTGATGGAGGACAAAAACAAACATGCGGAAGGCAAGGCCCTCCGCATGTCGATTGTCGTGTAGAACGCCCCAAGGGACGCCGAAACTGAAGTTCGACTAGATCAAATCCTTGTAGTCCTTCGCAGCGGCGGTCACGGAACGCAGGCTGAAGTTCAGCTCCAGACGCTCCACGCTGGCCTCTTCCAGAACCACCTCCACGGTCTGGCCCAGGAAAAAGGACTGACCGGTGCGCTCGCCGACCAGCATCTCGCGTTGCGGCCAGTAGGTGTAATAGTCGTCGTCCATGGTGGACAGCCGGACCAGCCCCTCGGCCATGACCTCCTTAAGCTCCACGTAGAAGCCGAAGTCGGTGATGTGCGAGATGATCGCCTCGAAAGTCTGCCCCACCTTGTCGCGCATGAACAGGACGGTCACGCGCTTGAGAATCTCGCGCTCGGCGTCCATGGCCACCCGTTCTCGACCGGACAGATGGTTGGCCACGTTGAGCAGTTTCTTGTGCCCGGGCACCGGCATGGGGCCGCTCTCGCCATCGACCAGGGCCGCCTTGACCAGACGGTGAACCACCAGGTCGGCATAGCGCCGGATGGGCGAGGTAAAGTGGGCGTATTCAACGGACGCCAGGCCGAAATGGCCTTCATTGTCCGGCGAATACTTGGCCTGTTTCATGGAACGCAGCAGCATCCGGTTGACGATGTACTCCTTGTCCGTGCCCGCCATGGAAGCCACCAGCATCTGGAGCTTCTTGGGAGTGATCTCCTTGGGCATGACCACGGATTTATCCGTCCGCGAAAGCAGCCGGAACAGGTTCTTGAGCTTTTCCTCGTCAGCCGGGGGATGGATGCGGAACATGCAGGGCAGCTCGCGCTCCACCAGGAAATGGGCAACGGCCTCGTTGGCCGCGATCATGAACTCCTCGATAAGCTGGTTGGCGAAGTTACGCTGCTTGGGCCGGATGTCCTCGGTCTCGCCGTGTACGTCGAAGAATATCTCGGGCTCGGGCAGATCGAAGTCGAGCGACCCCCGCTTGACGCGCAGGGCGTTGATCTTGCGGGCCAGCTCCTCGGCCAGTTCGAGCATCTCGATCAGGTCCGGGGCTATGGTCTTGCGGGCCTCGTCCTGCTTCTCGATGATCGCGTCGCGCACCTGAGAGTACGTCAACCGGGCGTGGCTGCGGATCACCGCCGGGAACAACTCGGTCTTCACCGTGTGGCCGTCCGGAGCTGTGTCCATACAGGCCACCATAGTCAGCCGCTCAACGTCCGGGTTCAGCGAACACAGCCCGTTGGACAGTTTTTCCGGGAACATGGGCTCCACGGACCGGGGGAAATAATAGGAATTGCCGCGCTCGAACGCCTCGCGGTCCAGAGGCGAGCCCTCGGGCACATAGTGGGAAACATCGGCGATGGCCACCCACAGCCGGTACCCCTTCTTGAGGCGCTCGACGAGTATGGCGTCGTCGAAGTCGCGGGCCGTGGCCCCATCGATGGTCACGAAAGGTTTCTTGGTCAGGTTGCGGCGGCCCGAAAAATCCTTCTGCGAGGGCTCTGTGGGCAGCCCTTCGGCCTGGGTCATGGACCCGGACGGGAACCGTGTGCGGATATTGTGGTTGGATTTGACCAGAGCCTCCTGCACGGCGATGTCGGTCTCCACGCCCAGCCGCTTGGTGATCTCCCCTTCCCACATGTTCGGGTCGATGCGGTCGCCCGGCGCGCACAGCGCGATCTCGCCCGGCTTGACCTCGATGGATTCGTCCTTGAGCGTGGCGATAATCCCGAAATTCAGTTTCGGGTCCGACGGACGGCAGAGCCATTCGCCCCCGGTCATCCGCTTGACCACCTTGACCGGCAGGACCTTGCGCCCGCGCTCCAGGACACGGACGATGCGCCCTTCGGCGTTGCGTCCCGCCTTGGGTTCGCCGACCACCGAAACCACCACGCGGTCGCCGTGCCAGGCGCCGTGAAGATCGCGCTGGTTGACGAAGACGTCCTTGCGCCGGGAGTCTTCCGGGACAACGAAGCCGTACCCCTGGCGCTGGATCTCCAGCCGTCCGGTGATGCAGTGCATGGACTCGGCCAGGCCGTAGCCGCGCCGAATGCGCACCAGCTTACCCTTCTGGACCAGGTCCTTGAGCAGGTCCTTGACCAGCGCCTTGTCCTTCTTCTTGAGCTTGAGCTGGCGGATGACCTCGGCCCGGGACATGGGCCGCTTCACTTCCTTGAACAGCTTGAGCAGCGCGGCCGCCGACAGCGGCGGCGCGGAGGGCCTGGGTTGACTGCGTTTATTCTTAGCCATGAGTATCTCCCTTTGGGGGTCGGCAGGACCGCCTAGTGCCGGGCCTTGTAGTCCGCCTCGTGTTCGATGCGGTCTTCGCGGCGCAGCCTGAATGAATCGTAGCGCCGGTCCCACCAGGTGGAAAATTTCGAATTTTTGCCCAGGGTGGACGGCCCGAACTCCAGGCTCAGGTCAAACTGCCAGAACACCTCGGTGCACATGGAGCCGAGCTTGACCGCGTCCTTGGGCGTGCACAGGACCGCCGCGCAGCCCAGCCGTGCGGCCTCCTGGGCCAGGTCCAGCGCGTCCTGTTTGGAATAGGTATGATGGTCCCGGAAGACACGGTGCTTCTTGGGCGGATACCCGAAATACGCCTCGGCCGTGGCCCGGACCTGTGCCGGATCGCCCACGCCCGTGGCCAGCAGATAAGGCGCGCCCTCGAAGTCTCGGATCGTCTCGCCGCCGATAACGCTGCGCAACCCGGTGGGAGCCAGCCGGAAGCTGAACACCGGCTTGCCGTAACGTGACAGCCGTTCCTGAATCCGCGGCTTGAGCAAAGCGAACCCCTTGGGTCCGACCTTTATCATGAAGGCGTCGGCCCGCCGCAACGCGGCCTCCGGCTCGCGCCAGGAGCCTGCCGGGATGACCCGGTTCCACCCTTCGCGCAAATCCTCGGGCCGGAGCAGGACCAGATTCACATGGCGCTTGACCGCCATGTGCTGAAATCCGTCGTCCAGAATGATCAGCTCGGGATGCGCCTTCTGCACGGCCAGCCGCCCGGCCCTGGAACGGACCGGGTCCACCATGACCAGGGCATTCTGATGGGCGCGGGCGAGCATCAGCGGCTCGTCCCCGGCCTCCTCGGCCAACGCGCCCGGCTTGACTTCATAGGGCAGATGTTTGGGCTTGGCCCGGTAGCCGCGCGTCAGCAACGCCACCGGAATGGACTTGGACTCGGCCCAGCCAAGCAGCCAGTCGGCCACCGGGGTCTTGCCCGTGCCGCCCCAACCGATATTGCCCACGGACACGGTCAGCGCCGGGGCCTCCCAGCGGGGCAGCAGCCCCCGGCGATACAGACCGGCGCGGACCCGCATAAGTCCGCCGTACACCCAGGAAAACGGGCGAAGCAGCGGATACAGGGCGCGTTGCAGATGGGTCACGGTCTCGGACATGTCGCTCCGGGGAAAAGATTCGTCATTGAAGAAGCATACGTCCCTCCCATGCCGCTGGCAAGGGATAGTGTCGCCCGCGGCGGACGACCGGGTGACGGGACGCCCGGAGGGACGAACGCGGCGGAACCGGGTGGGATTTTATCATCTCCAGGTGAGGCGAATTAATTAATTTTATCAGCTAACAATTCTATATAATTGGTCTTTTTTTTCACTATCACCCAAGGTGATATTGAACCCCTCCGCCGCAATCGGGTATGGGCACGAATACTATGGGCCAACCCGGTCTTCGTCATCAAACCGGCCGTAAAAACAGCCGGTTGCGATCGGACCTTCGGGGTTTGCCTGCTTAGTGAGACACATCCGCGCCGTGGGAGACAACACCGGCGCGTCCATTTACCCGAGGAGATCATCCGTGCCGTCCATTCGCCATCCGTTCCACGCTCTTTGCAACCTGTTCACCCGGTTCGCGCTGCTGCCGCTGCTGCTCGCCCTGCTGCTCTGCCCGCCGGCCATGGCCGCCGGGGTCGATGCCGCAAGCGGCACGAAGATCGTCGTCAGCGGCGACGGCTCGACCATCGCCTACCAGCAGGGCGGTGGCATCTATTCCACCTCGGGGACTTTCGGTGACGGCAACAGTGTAGCTTCCTCCACTCCCCTCCTGGGCGTAACATCGAACGGGACGATACTTGGGGGAGAGTATGGCCTTGGTAAACAGTATTACCTCTATTCCGGTGCGGAACCACGTGGCATAGGTGACCTTTACAACGGGTTTGAGGGCGCCGGGATCAGCTCCGACGGCCTTGCCATATTCGGCATAATGAGTGCGGTGGTCGGTAGCAACAATACGGGGATGCTTATTGTTACCAACGATTCCTGGGCAACCAGTACGAGATATAAAATAAATTACAACGGTGCGGGAGAAGGCATGCCCACCCTGAACGCCGTCAGCAACAATGTGGGCGGGGTACGGACGGTCGTCGGCACCCGCTACGACGATATCCCGGTGATGTGGAAGACGTCCGGGACGGATCTGGTGGAAACCCAATTGGGGCTCCTTTACAACGGCATTTACTACAACTCCGGTCAAGCCAACGACATCACCGACAACGCCGCCATGGCGGTGGGAAAAGTGGGAAGCAACGCCGCGACATGGAATCTTGCCACCCGGGCGTTGACCCTCCTTCCCACTTCGGACGCCACGACGACATACACGAGCTCCAGGGCGACGGCCGTGACCAGCGATGGCTCGGTTATCGTGGGGGCTGTCAGCAGTGCCTTTACCAATGCCGCATACTGGACCGGGTCCGGCACTTCCTACACGCTCCAGACCCTCTATGACGCGCTTACGGCCAAGGGCGTGGCGTTGTCCACCCACTCATACTTACGTGAAGCCACCGGAGTGTCCGACGACGGCTCCGTCATTGTCGGACTGACCGATACAGGCTCAGGCGAGGTGTTCATCGCCCGGCTCTCCGGCACTGGTACCAGCGGCGTGATCACCCCCGCCCAGATGAACCAGTCCCTGGGGGCCATGGGCCAGGTCGGTCCGGCGGTGACCGGCATGGGGCAGCTCTCCATGAGCAGGTTGGGCGGCGTGGCGGGCGGCCAGGGCATGCATTTCACCGTGTCCGCCCCCGGCCCGGCCTCGGGAGCGCCTTCCGCCGGTACGGGGAGCGAAACCGGCCTGTCCTCGGGCGACGATATGCCGGGGCGGCTTGACCTGTGGGTGGTCGGCACCGTGGGCACCAACATCGAACTCAACGGCGACGACCTCGGCCTGCACGGCGGCGTGGGCCTGACCTGGGAGCGCGGGGAATGGCGCGTTGGCGGCGGCCTGTTCGGCGACTCCCGAGACCTGGACACCAGCTACAACGGCAACCAGGACATCCAGGCCTTGGGCCCCGGCGCGTTCGTGGCCTACACACCCGAGGGAACCGGGCTGGAGTTCCGTGTCTCCGGCCTGTGGCAGACCGTGGACCTCGACCTCAAGCGCGGCTACGCCAACGGCGCGGGCTCCGCCACCTCGAAAGGCTCCACCAACGCCGACGTGTTCGGCCTGTCCGGCCGCGTGCAGTGGACCCGGGACGTGACCGACCAGCTCGCCCTGACGCCTTTTGCCGAATACACCTGGCAGACCACGCACATCGACGGCTATTCCGAATCCGGCGGCCCGTTCCCGGCCAGCTTCGACAGCCGTAACGAAACCTCCAACTCCCTGCGCGCGGGCCTGCGCGCCGACGCCGCTCTGCTGGACAAGGTCGCGACCTGGGCCTGGATCGCCTGGGACCACCGCTTCGAGGACAAGTCGTCCGGTCTGGGCGGCACCTCCCTCGGCCTGGGCTCGTTCACCTACGCGGGCTCCAGGGTCGATCAGGACTGGGCCGACACCGGGCTGGGCGCGAGCTGGGACGTCACCGAGCGGCTGTCCGCCAACACCACCCTCGGCTTCGCCCTGGGCTGCGACGACGACACCATGTCCGATCTCAACGTCACCCTCGGATTCAGCTACCAGCTCTGGTAAACGGCAAAAACAAGAATCAGAAGCCGGGCGTTCCTTGCGGAACGTCCGGCTTCATTATGTTCGGTTGAAACCTTTACGGGATACGACCTTACCATTGTACGCGCTTTGACGGACAGACGCGGCCCTCAACACCTGATACGGAGGACGTAACTTTCCATTTTCTTGAAACATGTCCGAAAGGAGCCCGCTTGTTTACCCCATCCTGTTACCGATCATATTTCTCATTTCCCCTGTATATCACCGCAGTCATTGCCTGCATCCTTCTCGTCTGCCCCCAAGCCGGGGCCGTTTCCATCGAGGACCTGGCGGGGTCCGAGATCTACATCACTGGAGACGGCTCCACAGTGTTCTACGGCGGCGGCTATTCCTATTCTGTTCAAAAGGATGGCGCCACTTCCACCCTGTTAGCTTCAATTCGCGGTATGTCTGCAGATGGTTCCTACATCCTGGCACGACGAGCAGATGGATACTATTACTTCTATTCCGGCAGCGACGACGGCACCCCACTTCAGCTCACTGATGTCACCAATGATACTTTTCTAGGGATGAGCCCCGATGGAAAAGCTCTCATAGGGTCTTATCTCAACGGGCCTTCACAGCATGGATTCCTTTGGCTTACCGAAGATTATTCGAATTGGACGGAGGTCGATTTTACCACCTCGACGACGCCAAGCGATGTCAGCAATGTGAACGCAGATGGGAAAAGGGTGATTCCCGTGCTCAGTTACGGAACTGGGAACATCTGTTACGTCGACGAATCGACACACGCCGTGACAGCCGGAGCACATTTGGAGAGCGGCAGCGGCATTGTATCAAGCATGAGGATCAATGCGGACGGCACGCTGGTTGCCGGCACGGTTAGTACTAACAATGTAGCGCGTGCCAGCATCTGGAGTACCAGTTCCGGAGCGTTGACCTCGCTGTACCAGGGCACCGCCACCGCGTCTCAAGTGCTCGGCATGAATACGAGCGGCTCGGTTCTGGTAGGATACGGCACGTTCGACGGGAAAGCTCAGGCCCTGTACTGGACGGGGTCCGGCACCTCCTACACGATGCACAACCTGCTGGAGACCCTGGAAGAAGAAGATGTCGACATGACCGGCTGGAATTTGATTGAGGCGACCGGAGCCAGCGACGACGGCACCTATATTGTTGGTGCCGGAACCCTTTCAAACTCCGATGTCACGTTCATCGCCAATGTCCCTGCGGGCGGCTTGAGCACGACCGAAGCGCTCTACCAGTCACTGGGGGCCATGGGCCAGGTCGGCCCGGCGGTGACCGGCATGGGGCAACTCTCCATGAGCCGGTTGGGCAGCGTGGCGGGCGGCCAGGGCATGCATTTCGCCGTGTCCGCCCCCGGCCCGGCCACGGGAGCGCCTTCCGCCGGTACGGGGAGCGAAACCGGCCTGTCCTCGGGCGACGATATGCCGGGGCGGCTTGACCTCTGGGTGGTCGGCACCGTGGGCACCAACATCGAACTCAACGGCGACGACCTCGGCCTGCACGGCGGCGTGGGCCTGACCTGGGAGCGCGGGGAATGGCGCGTTGGCTGCGGCCTGTTCGGCGACTCCCGAGACCTGGACACCAGCTACAACGGCAACCAGGACATCCAGGCCGTGGGCCCCGGCGCGTTCGTGGCCTACACCCCCGAAGGCACCGGGCTGGAGTTCCGTGTCTCCGGCTTGTGGCAGACCGTGGACCTCGACCTCAAGCGCGGCTACGCCAACGGCGCGGGCTCCGCCACCTCGAAAGGCTCCACCAACGCCGACGTGTTCGGCCTGTCCGGCCGGGTGCAGTGGGCCCGGAACTGGACCGACCAGCTCGCCCTGACGCCTTTTGCCGAATACACCTGGCAGACCACGCACATCGACGGCTATTCCGAATCCGGCGGCCCGTTCCCGGCCAGCTTCGACAGCCGTAACGAAACCTCCAATTCCCTACGCGCGGGCCTGCGCGCCGACGCTTCCCTGCTGGACAAGGTCGCGACCTGGGCCTGGATCGCCTGGGACCACCGCTTCGAGGACAAGTCGTCCGGTCTGGGCGGCACCTCCCTCGGCCTGGGCTCGTTTACCTATGCGGGCTCCAGGGTCGATCAGGATTGGGCCGACACCGGACTGGGCGCGAGCTGGGACGTCACCGAGCGGCTGTCCGCCAACACCGCCCTTGGCTTCGCCCTGGGCTGCGACGACGACACAATGTCCGATCTCAACGTCACCCTCGGATTCAGCTACCAGCTCTGGTAGGCAATAAGCACACAAGACAAAAGCCGGGCGTTCCGCAAGGGATGCCCGGCCTTTTTTTGGCTCTCCAGGCCGGGGCGCCGTACATTGGCCGCAGATTCGCAAGTTGGATGAAACAACGCCCAAAAGAAAAGGCCGCATCCCGATGGGACGCGGCCTTTTGAATACGTGACTGGCTCGTTGTGGCCGGGTATGGGCCGTCTACCGCCTGTCGCCCATGAGACGGAGCAGCATGAGGAACAGGTTGTAGAAGTCCAGGTACAGGGTCAGGGCGCCCAGGATGGTACCGCGGCGGATGGCGGCGGTGTCGCCCATGGGAACGTTCTCGCCCATGGTCTTGAGCTTCTGGGTGTCGTAGGCGGTCAGGCCCACGAAGATGATCACGCCGATGACCGAGATGGCGAAGGACATGCCCGCGCTCTGCAGGAACATGTTCACCACCATGGCGATGATGATGCCGATCAGGCCCATGAAGAGCAGGCTGCCCCAAGCGGTCAGATCCTTCTTGGTGACCATGCCGTAGATGGACATGGCGCCGAACATGCCTGCGGTGGTGATGAAGGTCGAGACGACCGAGGCCGTGGTGTAGGCATAGAGAATCGGTGCCAGGGAAAATCCGTTGAGTGCGCTGAAAGCCAGGAACAGCGTGGTCGCCGTGCTCGGGTTCATGGTCCTGATCTTGAAGCTCAGGAAGAAGACCATGCCGAAGGCGGCGAACAGCGCGATCATGGGCAGCATGGTCGGCGCGTACATGCCGGTCTGCGGGTTGTAGGCGAACGCCAGGTTGGTCAGGGCGGGAACGGTCAGGGTGGCGAACGAAATCAGGGCTGTCAGGCCCAGGCCCGCGCACATCCAGCCGTAAACGCCGCGCATGAAGGCGTTCAGGACTTCGGCCCGGGAAGTCTCCGTACGTTGCATGCTGGGATACTGAGTCATTGAAATTCCTCCGAATTTATTACGTGCTTGCGGCCGGGAATTCCCCGGCAATGCTTTTATTTAATCAGCTTTCACGGTGGTGGCAAGAGGATGCAGCAAATTGCACAATCCGCCTGGACTACAGGCCCGTGCGCACGCCGTGCAGCCGCTCGGCCTGCTCCACCGAGACCACGGTCATGCCGATGGGTGCCAGGGTGACCGCCGCCAGCTTGAGGTGCTGCCAGCCCCAGGGGATGCCGAGGATGGTGATGAAGCAGCCCAGGGCGGACAGGATATGCCCCAGCGCCAGCCACCAGCCCGCGAACACGAACCAGATGACGTTGCCCACGAGCCCCCATCCCGAAGTACCGATGTCCGGTCGCCCGGTGACCATGTCGCGCCGGACCAGGGTCCGGCCGAAAGGCATCAGCGAGAACCCGGCGATGACAAAGGCGGATCTGGCCCAGGGCAGGCCGATGATGGAGATGGCGAAGAGACAGCCCGCGAAAAGCCATCCCAGTGCCATGAACGCCCCGCCGATGAGCCACCAGATTACGTTGCCGATAAACGAAAGCATGCAAACTCCTTGCGCTTGATTTTTACAGCTATCGTCTTGGCCCATCCAGACGCGTTCGTCAATGGCGCAGCGTACCGGCGGCAGGCTTTGCCGTGGTCATGAGCAGGCCGCCGACCAAAGCCGTGAACGGCGCCACGGTGACAAGCCCGAAGCTGCCCACCAGTGTCTTGAGGACCTCGGCGGCCACGTAGATGAAGTTGAACGTGGTGTCCAACGGGATGCCCTGGGCCATGAAGGCCATGAGCAGGGTCACGAACCCGCCCGAATAGGCCAGCAGCAAGGTGGTGGTCATGGTTCCGACAACAGCCCGGCCCACGCGGATGCCGGACCAGACCGCCTCCATGCGCGAAATGCCGGGCTTCTTGTCGACCACCTCGGCCATGGCCGAAGCTACGTCCATGGCCAGATCCATGACCGCACCGCAGGACGAGAGAAACACCCCGGCCATGAACACGCGCGTCAGGTTCAGATGGCCGTACCCCGCGTAAAGCAGGGTCTCGGCGAACGGCATGACCGCGCCGTGAACATGGAACTGACCGGTGAAATAGATGCCCAGAGCGCAGCTGGCCGCCACCCCGAGAAAGGCTCCGAGAAAGGCGGTCAGGCCCGTGCGGTTGATCCCGGCCACCAGAAAGATAATCACCGCGCACAGCCCGGCCACCACGCACAGGGTCAGCCAGACCGGGTCCACCCCCTTGAGCAGCATGGGCACCAGCACCTTCCACAGCAGCAGGCCGGTGAACACGAACGAGAGCAGCGCCTTGAACCCGGTCAGCCCGCCAAAAAGGAGCAGCAGCGCGGCGAACAGTCCCAACAGAAACAGTTCGAGCCCCAGCCGATGATGGTCCTGGGGATTGACGAAGATGACCTTGCCCGCGCCGTCCACGGTCAGGATGACGTAGGCCGTGTCCCCGGCCTTGAACAGTTTGTCGCGGTCAAGCTGCCCCAGGAGCTGGTTGTTGGCCGTGTAGGTCTCCCCCTTGAACGGCCCGTCCAGGAGGGTCAGGGTCACTTCCTGCTCGCCTGCGCGGATCATGCCCAGCTTCTGGACATGGGCGTCATCCACAGCAGTAACCCTGCCCGTGCAGTGGACCGCATCCTTGTCCTTGGTGGATTCGAACCCGGTGGGCAGATAGTAGAGCCCGGCGGAAATGATGATGAAGATGACAACAAGAAGCCAGTCGCGGGTGGTTTTGCTGGGTGCGTACATGAAATTCCCGAAAAAGTGGCGGGCGGACCGTATTCGGTCCGCCCGCCGAAGGTGTTGTGGGTTGCGTCTAGTTGGCGGCCACGCTCACGTTGGCGCCGTTGGAGTACACGGCATGGGCGGGCATACCCATGGAGGCCATGATCTTGGTGGCCACGTCCTTGTTGTCGTAGCTGCCGTTGAAGGCCTGGGAGTTCACGCCGATGGCGGAGGTGGAAACCGGCACGCCGGTGTGCTTGTAGGAGGTCCAGCCCAGGCCGGCCTTCTGGTTGAGCACGTGGGTCAGGGTGACGGACAGCGGGTCGTAGTCGCCGTACAGCAGGTAATCCCCGCCCTTGACCTTTTCACCGGCCATGGAGCGATTGAAGGCCTGCTCGATGTCGGCCAGCTGGTAGTCGGCCAGAACCATGGGATCGGTCTTGGCGTCACCCTCGAACTTCAAGCCGAAGTCGGCGGTGATGATGGACTTCATGGCGTTGAAATCGCCGCCCTTCTTCTTGAAGTCGGCCAGGGTCTCGTCGGTGAACTTCTGGAAAGAAACCTTCTGGTGGCTGAGGATTTCGTAGTTGGAACCGTACTTGGTACCGGCGAAGCCCAGGGTCAGGCCGCCACACTCGTGGTCGCCGGTGACCACGATCAGGGTCTCGTCCGGGTGCTTTTCATAGAAGGCCATGGCCTTCTGCACGGCCTTGTCAAAGGACACGGTGTTGTCGATGGAGGCGGCCGCGTCGTTGGCGTGGCAGGCCCAGTCGATCTTGCCGCCCTCGACCATCAGGAAGAAGCCCTTGTCGTTGTCGAGCATCTCGATGGCCTTGCCGGTGAACTCGGGCAGGGTGATGTCCTTGTCGGTCATGTCCATGACGTAAGGCAGCGCCTTGCCGTCCTGAAGCCAGGCGTTCCAGGCGATGACCTTGCCGTCACCCGGCTTGAGGGCCATGAAGTCCTTCTTGTCGGTGATGACCTTGTAGCCGTTGGCCTTGGCCTTTTCCAGGGCGTCGCCCATGGGGGCCTTGGACTTCTTGCCCTGCGGGTCCTTGAGTCCGCCGCCGGCGAAAAAGTCGAAACCAGAGTCGGCCAGGGCGTGGTCGATCTCGTGGTACATAGAACGGGTCTTGACGTGGGCGTAGAACGCGGCCGGGGTGGCGTGGTCAACGGACACGGAAGAGACGATGCCGACCTTCATGCCCTTGTCGCGGGCCATCTCGGCGATGGTCTTGACCGGCTTGAAGGACGGGTCCACGCCGATGTAGTTGATGTTGGTCTTCACGCCGGTGGCCAGGGCCGTGGCAGAAGCTGCGGAGCCGGTGATGAACCGGTCGTTGGCAAAGGTGGTGGTGATGCCCTGGGCGGGCATGGAATCGATGGCCAGCTTCTTGCCCAGGTAGGCGGAACTTGCCGCGCGCTGGGGCAGGCCCATGCCGTCACCGATGAAGAAAAATACGTATTTCGCGTCCTTGGCCCAGGCGGAACCGGCCATGAACACCATGGCCAGGGCCAGCGCCAGCACGCTCCTGACAAACAGTTTCTGCACTTTCAACATGTCAAAACTCCTCAGTCCGTTGGGTGTTGTTTAAGTACCCATTGTCTACGCCTGGAAGGTTACAGAAACATGAGACAAGACGAAAAACAGGTCACGGGTCGGTGACAAATAGGTCACGGCCACATCAATCTGATTTTACTTCATAAACCGGGAGTCTCTGAGAGTCGGGGAAGGCTGGCAAGATACGATTTATCCGGAATTGGCTTGAAAACCGGCCCCGATTGATGAATACTTGTCATGGAATCAATCATCAATCGTGCCACTATTCAGTCATATTTATCCACAAAAAGCCGTGCAAGGCGTACGGTGACAACCCTGGAGCCAACCGACATGGACACGACCACGCAGACTCCGCCCCGAAGCAAGGAATACTGGAACAACCACGCTCGCAGCTTCCCCCGCTTCGAAGAGGGGGACGACAATTACGAAGCGGGCGTGATGCGCATGATCAAGGAACACGGCGTGAACTTTGGCGGTGCGTCGGTGCTGGACGTGGGATGCGGCAGCGGCATGTACACCATACGCATAGCCCGCGAGGCCGCCCGGGTAACGGCCCTGGACGTCTCGGACGTGATGCTCGACATCCTGCGCGAGGACGCGGAGGCGTTGGCGCTGGACAACATCGACTACGTCCGCGCGGACTGGATGGAATTCGACAGCGATGAGACGTTCGACATCGTGTTCTGCTCCATGACCCCGGCGATCATGAGCGAGGCGTCCCGCCTCAAGCTGCTTGGCCACGCGCACGGCAAGACCGTGTTCATGGGCTTTGCCGGACTGATGAAATCCGACGTCATGAGCGGGCTGTACGCCCACTACGGGGTGACCCCGCGCGTGTTCGCCAACGGCACCGACATGCGCGACTGGCTGGACGACAAGCAAATCCCCTACTCCGCATACCCTGTGGAGGGCACCTGGACGGTCGGGAGTTCCCTGGAAAAGCTGACCGATTCCTGCACCACCTTCCTGTCCCAATATGGCGTCACGGCCGAGCGGCGGCATCTGCTGAGCTATCTGGCTGCCTTTGAGGAAAGTCCCGGCGAGTACGTGGAGCGCACCGAATACACTATCGACCTGCTCATCTGGGACAAGGCGTCGGCCTGATTCCGGCGCGGCCGATTCGGCACGATGGCAGCCCTGTCTTGACACCGCCTCCGGCACACCGTTAAGACAAGGCATGCGTTCATCCAAGCACCATACGCAATCCCGTCGCTGGTGGTGGCAGGCTTCAAAGAGCATGCCCCCGGCGTAATACGTTAGTACCGGAGCTGTCGGCATGCATGGCCGACGGCATCGTCTTTTTTCAAGGCTGTCGGCTATCCGGCAGCCTTTTTCATTGCCAAATCAAAAAAAGGAAAGGAGACGAACCGATGCAAAGAATTCTTACCGGGGAGCGAACCACCGGCAACCTGCACATAGGCCACTACTTCGGATCACTGCAATCGCGGATAGAATTACAGGACGAATACGAGACCTTCATCATTCTGGCGGACATGCAGGTCCTCTACGACCACCTGGGCGACGACAAGGGCAACGCCATCCGCGCCAATGTCTACCAGGCCCTGCTCGATAACCTCGCCGCCGGTCTTGATCCGGAAAAGGTCACTTTCTTCGTGCAGAGCGAGATCCCGGAACTGGCCGAACTGGCGATGTTCTTCACCTTCCTTGTCTCCGTGGGCCGGGCCAAGCGCAACCCTACGGTCAAGGCCGAGATGGAACAGGCCGGAACCAGCTACGAGCACATGAATCTCGGGTTCCTCTCCTTCCCGGTGTCCCAGGCGGCCGACATCCTGCTGCCCAAGGCAAACCTCGTACCCGTGGGCGAGGACCAGATACCCCACATCGAGCAGACCCGGGAAATCGCCCGCCGCTTCAACACCCTGTTCGGCGAGGTCTTCCCCATCCCGGACTACAAGGTCTCCGCCTTCCCCCGGCTGCCGGGATTGGACGGCAAGAACAAGATGTCCAAATCCCTGAACAACGTGATCAACCTCACGGACGACGAAGCCACGGTGAACGCCAAGATCAAAAAGGCCTACTCCGGCGAGGGGCATGCCCTGTTCACCTATGGCAAGCTGTTCGGCATGGAGCCCAATGAGCGCATGGGAGAGTTCAAGCCGGCCCTGGCCGACGGGATCAACGCCTTCCTCGAGCCCATCCGGCAACGGCGGAAGGAACTGGAAAAGGAGCCCGGCTTCCTGCGCGAGGTCCTGAACAAGGGGCGTGACCGGGTTCGTGAGATCGGCGCAGGAACCCTGGCCGAGGTCAAGGCGAAGATGGGAATGGTCTACTAGAGGCCCGATGGCCGGCGGCCCGGCCTATTGCATGAAATCGTGGGTCCAGCGGACCAGGTTGACGGCGATAAGCAGGGCCCCTTCCCATCGGTTGATCTTCCAGCCCGAGCGCAGGAGGATCAGGACCAGCCCGACCATACCCACCAGGACGATCAGACCGGACGAGGCCTCGGCCGAAACCGGCAGCGGCTTGAGCAGACAGGTCAGCCCGAGCACGCCCGCGAAGTTGAAGAAATCCGAACCGATGAGATTGCCCAGAAGCATTTCGTTCTTGCCCCGGATGGATGCGGCCAGACAGGTGACCAGCTCGGGCAGGGACGTCCCCGCCGCGACGATGGTTACGCCGATGACCCAGGACGACACGCCGAGCTGGGTGGCGATGGACGTGGCCGCTGTGACCATCAGATCACCACCCGCCGCGATGGCCACGAATCCGGCCACCAGCCAGATCCCGTCGCGCCATGTCGCCGATTTGCCCCGGGTCTCCTCCAGCTCCTCCGCGCCCACGGGCTCGCGCTTCATGCCCAGGTAGACCAGGTAGCAGATCAGCAGGGCCACCAGGCAACCGCCGAAGACTCGCCCCAGGGTGCCGGTGAAGGACACGGCCAGGATGACCGCCGTGGTCAGGAACAGGAGCAGTCCGTCGCGGTACACGATTGTCCGGGTGGAAACCATGGGCTTGATTAGAGCCATGAGCCCGAGAATGAAGCCCAGGTTGAAGATGTTGGACCCGACAACGTTGGACAGGGAGATGTCGTTCTGCCCCCGGAAGGCCGCGTTGATGGTCACCAGAAACTCCGGTGCCGAGGTACCCAGCGCCACGATGGTCAACCCGATGACCAACTCGGACACGTTGTATTTACGGGCGATAAGCGCCGCCGAGGCGACGATCCAGTTGGCTCCGAACCAGAGCAGCAGCGCGGATACGCTGAATGTGACGATGTCTATAAACATTGCGTTATTCGCTTGTTGATTTTATTGTTAAGCCTATATAGACTGCAAGAAAAGAGGAGGTTGGGATGTCAAGAATATCTCTCTACAACTTCATTTTCTCCATTCAATACAGGCTGATAACTTCTTCATTCGTTATTTTGGGTTTAGGCGGCAGCGTCCTTGCGGGCTACGTCGTCAGTTCCCTGTACGACTTGAAACTCGGCTTCTTTCTGGGCCTGTTGCTGAGCCTGATAACATGTATCCTGACCGTCTTTCTATCATCCATCATTGATTTTCAAAAAATAAATTCGGCCTACGACCATATCCGCAATCATATCTCAGACCCGGACCGGCGCATGGATTGCGTCACCTTCTCAAATGAATTCAACGAATTCATCACCACGAATTTCAAAAACAGCATCTTCCCGATCGACTGTTCCTTCATCAAGATCCTGCGGCACAATATCGTCTACTCATCCACGGAGCTGGCGGAAAACATCACCCAGGACATCAAGGAGAAAATCTACAGACATTGCGAGACGAGAAACGATCTCTTTCACAGCCTGATCTCCATCTCCGGGGAACAGTATGATCTCTTTGTCGTCCCCATCAGCTTTTACGACAATTATCTCGGCTTTTGGGGTGTCGTGCGGAAGAAAACCCTGTGGTCGAACATCCAGTTCTTCAGGGATCTTCTTCAGGACGTTGAAAACAAGCTCCTGGATGACCAGGCCGCCAGCGTCATAAAGTTTGAAAAGCTCCAGATCTGGCGGGAGTTCCTTTTCGAAGCCGACAACATCTCCAACAGGATCTCACAGAAGAACTATGCTTCCATGGAAGAGTATGCCCGGGACATCCTCGGCATCACCATCGAGTTGACGAACTGCACCGCCGCGGCCATGGAGACCATATACTCGCCGAGCTACATCTGGACGAAGCATCCCGACGCGGACGACTTCGACAAGCTGCACAACAAATTCACCTTCTGCACCAAGAACTCGACGCCGGTCATCCATGAGAGGCGCAACCCCAAGATCAAGTACGTGCTCTCCGTGCCGATCATCATCGACGATCTCAAGGGCGTGCTGTATCTTTTCGACAACACGAAGGAAAATCTTGAATTTTACAGGCTGATCCTTTCCGACCTGGCGAACATAAAAATCGACAACGACATGGTCAATCTCGCCCAGCAACTGGGATTGGAGCCCGTGCACCGAATCTGCAAATGATCGTTATTCGGCCTTCTTCCACTCGCGGACGATCTCGGGCTTGGGCTCGGCCCAGCCAAGAGCGGTTTCGCGGGCCGGAACCACGGCCACGGTCTCGGTGAGCCCCTTGCGCCGGACGGTCACCCGGATGGGTTCGGCATCAGCCTCGAACTGCTTGCGCGCCTTGCCGGAATAGGAACTTATCAGTGCGGCGGCATCGCGGATCACATCCGGCTCCCAGTCTCCCGAAAGCGGCCTGCCCACGGCCAGCGGGCCTGGGAAGTCGGCCAGTTTGAACACGTAGTCGCCCTCTTCGGCGCAGGCCGTAAGCGCGTCATTGTCCTCGGAGGTCCGGCCGAAGGCCAGCCAGTGCGCCCCGGCCCATACCTGCCGTCCGGTGCGGGCCAAAGTAAAATCGTTGGGGGTCGGGCGATCCCGGTGACTCAGGAGCTCAACGAACCGCGCAGCGCCCTGGGCCTCGGTCAGGCAGCAGCCGCCCGCCGGGGTGGGGATCTCGGTAAACCCGTAGTGCTCGGCCAGGGCGTATTGCGGCTTGCGTCCACGGCCGTACCAATCGTGCAGCTTCTCGCGGTCCACCAGCCCGGACTCCTCCATGGGAGTGGGCGGGAGATTCTTCGCGCACAGGGGGCGCAGGAGCACGTCACGCACCTCGGCCCGTTTCGTGATCAGGTTGAGCGCGTCCTCACGCTGGCTCATGGGCCGCTGACCGATGACCTCGCCGGAAATCAGGAACTTCGCGCCGTAGGTCTCCATCAGGCCGTGGGCGTGTTCGAGCATGATGATCTTGCAGTCGATGCACGGGTTGAGCCACTTGCCGAATCCCTGGGACGGACCGTCCAGGATCATGTCCACGTAAGCCTGCCGGATGTCCACCTCCACGGCCTCGATGCCGTAGTGGTCCCGCCAGAAGGGTATCAGATGGGGTTTGCCGAAAAAGGGCGTGACAAAGTGCAGCCCCAGGACCGTCAGTCCCTGGTCCATGATCGTCCGCGTGGCCAGGATGGAATCCAGGCCGCCGGAAAGCAGCGCCAGTGCGTCGTATGTGTTTCGTTCCGCCATGGGAGGGTCACTTATGTGAGATCGTGGCTGAGGGCAACCCCGCAATACGGAGCTAAAAGCCGCTCAGATTCTTGAGCCGGGCGTTGAAACGATCCAGGAACTCATCCGGCGAAAGGCCGCGTTCCTTGAAATACTTGATGGAGACGGGGGCGCACAGGGGCGTGCTCTCGCCGATCTCGCCCGGGCAGGGGACCATGTTGTCGAACAGGGGCGCGTTCGATTTCTGCAGGAAACGTCCAAGCCGGAGATCGCACACGACCATGTCCACGCGGCCCTCCTGGAGCTTGAGAAAATTCGTCCTGTTGGGAGTCCTACCGATGCTGCCTTCGACCCGGAACGTACCGGCGGCAAGGGCCTCCTGCCACTTGGTCCCGTAATAATAGCCCCCGATCACCCCGATACGCAGGCCCGCCAGATCGTCCAGTGTTTTCCAGCATCCGGCCGGGTCCGCCCCTTTTTTCCAGAGCACGGTCTGCATGTAGTCCACAGGATCGGAAAACCGCATGAAGGCCTGCCGCTCGATACTGACCACGCAAGGGAGCATCATGGGCACGGCCCCGTCCCGCATGGCCTCCAGGCAGCGCCGGATCGGCATGACCTTGAACCTGGGCGTGTACCCCATGGCCGAGAGAATCCGTGCGATCATGTCCACGTTCTTGCCATGCAGTACGCCGTCCTCGTCCTGATAGGAAACGGGCGGCAACAGGTATGCCGCCACCTCGAAGACAGGCCCCTGGGCACCGGCCACCCCCGCGAAAAGACAAACGGCCAGACACGCTCCAATCAGCGCCCCGCGCAAGCGTTCGAACCTCTTTTTCATCGCGCCTCTCCAGTTGTCCATGCTCCACCCTACCGAGGGCCAAATTCCCCCGCAACCCCGTTATAGCGAACGCCACAGGCTGACGGGCACACCGGTTTTTACAGTGCAACCATCTGCACGGCCGTGATTTTTTATCCATATATATGGGTGTTGCCCGCGAAGGGCGTATCTGGTATCTGAACGTGTTGCTCGTTTGTTGCCGCCCGTAAATTCCGGAGGAGATCCCATGGCTCGTAAAGCCGTAGACCCCGACGCCCTGCGCAAAGAAGCGCTGGGCACCGCCCTGACCACCATTGAACGCAAGTTCGGCAAAGGCTCGATCATGCGTCTTGACGGCGAGGCGTCCCATTCCATCCCGTTCATCCCCACCGGTTCCATCGGCCTGGACATTGCCCTGGGCATCGGCGGCGTTCCGCGCGGCCGTGTCATCGAAATTTTCGGCCCCGAATCTTCGGGTAAGACCACCCTGGCCCTGCACATCATCGCTCAGGCCCAGAAGGCCGGCGGCTCGGCCGCTTTCGTCGATGCCGAACACGCACTCGACCCTGGCTACGCCAAACGGCTGGGCGTCAAGACCGACGACCTGCTCATCTCCCAGCCCGACTACGGCGAACAGGCGCTCGAAATCGCGGACCTGCTGGTCCGCTCCGGCGCCCTGGACGTCATCGTCATCGACTCGGTGGCCGCGCTCATCCCGCAGTCCGAACTCGAAGGCCAGATGGGCGAGACCCAGGTGGGCGGCCAGGCGCGGCTCATGTCCCACGCCCTCAGAAAACTGACCGGTACCATTCACAAGTCCAACTGCGTGGTCATCTTCATCAACCAGATCCGCATGAAGATCGGCATGACCGGCTACGGTAACCCGGAGACCACCTCCGGCGGCAACGCGCTCAAGTTCTACGCATCCTGCCGCCTGGACATCCGCCGCATCCAGACCCTCAAGGACAAGGACGAGGCCTACGGCATCCGCGCCCGCATCAAGGTGGTCAAGAACAAGGTGGCCCCGCCCTTCCGGCAGGCCGAGGTGGACGTTCTGTACGGTCAGGGCATCTCCCGCATGGGAGAGCTCATCGACATGGGCGTTGACAACGGCATCATAGACAAATCCGGCTCCTGGTTCGCCTACGGCTCCGAGAAGCTCGGCCAGGGCAAGGAAAACGTCCGCGCCCTGCTTACGGACAACCCGGACCTGGCCCACGCCATCGAGGAGGATCTCATGACCCACCTCGGATTCCGCGATGTGCCTGAGACCGAGGCCGAAGCCGCGCCGGACGCTGGCGAATAACCCGACTTTCAGCCCGAAACGAGCGCCCCGGGCCGCAAGCCCCGGGGCGCTTTTATATCGGTAATACCTTTCTCTGGAGAACATGAACACGATGAAAGCCAATGAAATCCGCAAACGCTTCCTTGAGTATTTTGAGAGAAACGGACACACCATTGTGGAGTCCTCTCCCCTGACGCCCAAGGACGACCCGACCCTGCTCTTCACCAACGCGGGCATGGTCCAGTTCAAGAAGCTCTTCCTGGGCCAGGAAAAGCGCGACTACATCCGCGCCACCACCGCCCAGAAGTGCCTGCGCGTGGGCGGCAAGCACAACGACCTGGAAAACGTGGGCCGTACCGCCCGCCACCACACCTTTTTCGAGATGCTCGGCAACTTCTCCTTCGGCGACTACTTCAAGGAAGACGCCATCAAGTTCTGCTGGGAATTTCTGACCGAAGAGCTGAAGCTCGACAAGGACCGCCTGTACATAACCATCTACAAGGATGACGACGAGGCTGGCGAGCTGTGGCAGAAGGTGGCCGGAGTCCCGGCCGACCGCATCTACCGCCTGGGCGAGAAGGACAACTTCTGGTCAATGGGCGACACCGGCCCGTGCGGTCCCTGCTCCGAGGTCCACTACGACCAGGGCGAGGAAGTCGGCTGCGGCCCGAACTGCGGCATAGGCAAGTGCGACTGCGACCGCTACCTGGAGATCTGGAACCTGGTGTTCATGCAGTACGACCAGGCCGAGGACGGCACCCGCACCGATCTGCCCAGGCCGTCCATCGACACCGGCATGGGCCTGGAGCGCATCGCGGCCGTTGCCCAGGGCGTGCACTCCAACTACGAGACCGACCTGTTCCAGTCCATCATCCAGTACACCGCCGATCTGGCTGGCGTGAAATACCGCGAAAGCGAAGAGGTGGACACCGCCCTGCAGGTCATCGCCGACCACTCGCGGGCCATCGCCTTCCTGATCCCGGACCAGGTGCTGCCGTCCAACGAAGGACGCGGCTACATCCTGCGCCGCCTGATCCGCCGCGCCTACCGCTTCGGCAAACTTATGGGGCTGGAAGGTTCCTTCCTGTGGAAGACCGCCTCCAAGGTCATCGACGACATGGGCGGCCACTACAAGGAGCTGGAAGAGACCCGCGACTTCATGGTCGAGGTGGTCAAGGGCGAGGAGGAATCCTTTGCCAAGACCCTGGACAAGGGTCTGGAGATGCTCGAGGAGGAGCTGGCCGAACTGAAGAAGGCGGGTTCCGCCATCGTCCCCGGCGAGACTACCTTCAAGCTCTACGACACCTACGGATTTCCCATCGACATCGTCCGCGACATTGCCGAACAGCAGGGCATGGGCGTGGACGAAGCCGAATTCGACAAGTTCATGCAGGAACAGAAGCAGCGCTCCAAGGCGGCCTGGAAAGGCTCCGGCGAAAAGGATGTCGCTTCCATCTTCCAGACCCTGCTCGAACAGGACGTCACTTCTGAATTCTCCGGCTACGAGACCATGGCCGACCAGTCCGAGGTTGCCTACGTGCTGACCCCGGAAGGCACCGTCGTGGACGCGCTCAATGAAGGCGAGTCCGGCTGGCTGGTGTCCAAGCTCACCCCGTTCTACGGCGAGTCCGGCGGCCAGTTGGGCGACACCGGAGCCATCGCTGCTTCCGGCGGCAAGGCCGACGTGCTCGACACGGTCAAGCCGTCCCAGAAGCTGACCGCGCACAAGGTCGTTGTCACCGAAGGTTCCCTCAAGCCCGGCGATTCCGCGTTCTTCAACGTGGACCGCACCCAGCGGCTGGCCACCATGCGCAACCACACCACCACCCACCTGCTTCACGCCGCCCTGCAAAAAGTGCTGGGTGACCACGCCAAGCAGGCTGGCTCCCTGGTGGGCCCGGACCGGCTGCGCTTCGATTTCACGCACATCAAGGGTCTCTCCCATGAGGAGATCGCCGAGGTCGAGAAGCTGGTCAACCAGGCCATCTTCGACGCCATCCCCGTGACCCGCGAGGTCATGTCCATCGAGGCCGCCCAGGCCAAGGGCGCCACCGCCCTGTTCGGCGAGAAGTACGGCGACACGGTTTCGGTCATCGAAGTGCCTGGCGTATCCATGGAATTCTGCGGCGGCACGCATCTGGACAACACCGGCATAGCCGGATCCTTTGTCATCACCTCCGAGTCCGGCGTTGCAGCTGGCATCCGGCGCATCGAGGCCGCCACCGGCCATAACGCCGTGGCCTGGCTGAACGAACGCCGCGAGGCCGTGGCCGAGGCCGGCGCCATGCTCAAGGCGCAGCCCGCCGATCTGCCCGGCAAGGTCAAGGACCTCCAGCAACAGGTCAAGGACATGAACAAGGAGATGAAGTCGCTCCAGGCCAAGCTCGCCTCCGGCGCGGGCCGCGACATGATGAGCGAGGTCGAGGAGATAAACGGCGTCAAGGTCCTGGCCGTCAAGCTGGAGGCCCCGAACATGGGCGTCATGCTCGAGCAGATGGACGCCCTGCGCTCCAAGCTGCCGTCCGGCATCATCTGCCTCATCGCTCCGCACGAGGACGGCAAGGTCTCCGTGGCCCTGTCCGTGACCAAGGACCTGCACGGCCAGTTCAAGGCCGGCGACCTGATCAAGCCCGTGGCCGGCGAAGTCGGCGGCGGGGGCGGCGGACGCCCGGACCTGGCCCGCGCGGGCGGTTCCAACCCCGAAGGCATCGACAAGGCCCTGGCCAAGCTCAGAGAGCTGGTCGCCGCCTGATCAGCCGTCTGATCCGATCAACAAAAAAACCCGGGCCATTTGGCCCGGGTTTTTCTTTTGTGCTTTCCTCGGCGGGTACACCGATCTCTCATCAGGCCGGAGCGGGATCTTCCGGCAACAGGCGCCCTACCATTCGCCCGACAGCCCACCAAATCACCAGGGTCAAAACGATGGAGACATAGCCATCCACTGCATAGTGCCAGCCCAGATGCACGGAGCCGACGAGAATACAAAGGAAGAAAACGCTCAAAATGGTGCCGAACACCCAGTTGCTCCGGCACCCCACCAGGGCGAAAAGCAGAGCCGAAGCCACGTGCATGCTCGGCATGGCCGAAATGCCGCTCCCGAGTATGATTTCCTTGCTGGAAAAGGAATTCCACAGCATGTCCTGTGTCCCCAAAGCCCAGATGGGCCTGACCTCACTCAGCTGGTGCAAATGCGCCATGAGCGGGGCATACGTGTCCGCGCCTGTGAGGCGTTCAAGATAACAAGGCCCGACCGAAGACAACAATGTGCCCAGGCCGGAGCCCAGGAGGGACCACGTCATGATGAAGGCCAGAAGGAACTGCATCCGCAGGCGGGGTTTCTCGATGCTGAAGGCCATCCAGTTTATCACGGTGAACATGGTGAAGAACCAGGCGTTGTAGGCGAAATTGACGTAAAAGGTCGCCTGGGGACCATTGATCAGCGCATGCGTCAACTGCCAAGGCTGCACCCCGCCGTGGATAAAAGCGTCCAGGGCGGCGAAGGTGGCGTCCCAGGAGTAGGGGTTGTTGACCGGAATCAACACCTTGAAAGCGGTGAATGTGGACATGAACAGCGGCAGGAAAACCATCACCGGCAACGCTATGGGAAGCCGTTCCCGAATATGCTGGCGGATGTCATTGGCGATATACCGCCCCATGCCCGCAGGCCGCTCGACAATGACTATGTTCAGCGTCCGCCCGAGAAAATAGGCCAGGATGAAGATAAGCGACCCGATCGGCAGGACGTCGTACATATTGAACCGAATGACTTCGGTCCTGCCTTGAAGATACGCCACCATGATCAGCAGGGCCATGTAGCAGAGGATATAGGCAATGAATGGGATGTGGACCCGAAACCCGTTGAGCAGTTCCCGATACAGGGAAGACCGCGCCTCGGCTTCTTGGATTCTCGTCATGCTAACTCCGGGAAATTGATATTTACTTGCATCCATCAACACATTCGCGGAAAAAAGTCCACCCTGCCCCCTTTCACGACTGCCCCGCGTCAACGATATAGACCAACAAAAAGCTTGTGGGCCATTCCCTTTTCAGGTAAGTACCTCTTCCCGGTCTGTACACCGGCTTAGGAGAACAACCCGTTACAACCCCGTTCTCCCGGGTCCGGCGTCCTGATCGCGCGACCACTCATATATAGTTGAAATGGGTTGACAGGCGGGCTCAATGCCCGTAAAGGTCCCCTTCTTGAGAATTTGCAAGGAGCATTTTTATGAAGACATATAGCCCGAAGCCGGAAGACGCGAACCGCGAATGGTTCGTTGTCGACGCCACGGACAAGATCCTGGGCCGTCTGGCCACCGAGATCACCAACCGTCTGCGCGGCAAGCACAAGCCTGAGTTCGCCCCCCACATGGATATGGGCGACTTCGTGGTGGTCATCAACGCCGAGAAGATCAAAGTCACCGGTCAGAAGATGGACGCCAAGATGTACTACAAGCACACCAACCATCCCGGCGGCCTCAAGGAAAAGACTCTCCGCCAGATGTTGGACATCAAGCCCGAGAACGTCATCACTGCCGCTGTCAAGGGTATGCTGCCCAAGAACAAGCTGGCCGCCCAGCAGCTCAAGAAGCTGAAGGTCTATGCTGGTCCCGAGCACCCGCACGCGGCCCAGGCTCCCAAAACTCTGGATTTCTAATCGGGGATTATCATGAGCGATTTCACCTACGCCACTGGCAAACGTAAGAATGCGATCTCCCGTACCCGCCTTTACGCTGGTACCGGCCAGATCACCGTCAACGGCCGTCCCTTCGAGGACTACTTCCCCCGCAAGACCCTGCAGATGGTTGTTCAGCAGCCTCTGAAGCTGGTCAAGATGCTCGATCGCTTCGACATCAAGGCCAACTGCTCTGGCGGCGGCGTGTCCGGACAGGCCGAGGCCCTGCGCCACGGTATTTCCCGCGCCCTCTGCGCCCTGGACCCGGAACTGCGCGCCGTTCTGAAGCCCGCCGGTCTCCTGACCCGCGATGCTCGTAAGAAAGAGCGCAAAAAGTACGGTCTCCGCGGCGCCCGCGCCTCCTTCCAGTTCTCCAAGCGTTAAGCCGAGACTGGGACACCCAGACCACCCAAGGTCGGTATCCGAAAGGATGCCGACCTTTTCACGTTGGCTCGCGAGCTTTTGTGCCAAAAGCACCCGGCTTTGCGTCGATCAGGGGAAAAATCCCATTCATTTCTTGCCCGGGCGCAGATTTGGCCCTAGGATACCTTCACTATGCCATCCAAGAAGAAACCGCAGCCTCGCATGCTGTTCGCCTCCCCTGAAGGAGAAATTTTCGATCATCCCGACCTGCTGCTGATGGTCCGACGGGGCGACGAGTTCGGCCTGCCCCGGCCCGACGAGATCATGCCCCTGCCCGATGAGTCCGAATTCTTCATGCTCCCGGGCAGGCATGCCATGGGCTACAGCCAGGAGGACGGACAGGCCGAGGTCATGGAAGAACTGGCCGTGGCCGCGTTCGCCTGTCCGGCACACACGGTCACCGGCGTCGCAGCCTACGAGTCCGACGACGACGCCCCGATCCTGCCCCTGCTCTCCTACGCGGCCATCGGCTACGCCAACGGCAAGTTCTGGGTCTGCGCCAAGAAGGTGGACGAAGACCAGCGACAGGTCTTCACCCACATCCCGCCCGACCGCATCGAGGCGGGCGCGCACGAACTGCTCTCAGCAATGCCCGAAAACCGGCTGGTCAACCACTTGGCCGGCTGCGCCCTGACCAGCGGCTGCCCGGCGGCCAAGAACCTGGCTCTGGGCCGGTTCGAATGTCCGCTGCCCACCTCCCAGGTGTGCAACGCCGCCTGCGTCGGCTGTATCTCGTACCAACCCGAGGAGTCCGGCTTCCCGTCCCCGCAGTGCCGCATCTCGTTTCGGCCCACCGCGGACGAGATCGTCCAGATCATGCGCCGCCACGAATCGCGTGAACGCCGTCCCATATTTTCCTTTGGCCAGGGCTGCGAAGGCGAGCCTCTGCTCGAGGCCGAGCTGATCTGCGAGTCGATCACCCAGTATCGCCGCGAGGGCGGTCTGGGCACGGTCAACGTCAACACCAACGGCTCGCGCCATCAGGCCATGCCCGCGCTCAAGATCGCCGGGGTCAACTCCATCCGGGTCAGCCTGAATTCCGCCCGCAAAGGCCCCTACGAGGCATACTACAGGCCCAAGGGCTACACTTTCGAGGACGTGCGTGAAACCATCTGCAAGGCGCACGACGTCGGGCTGTTCGTGTCCCTCAACCTGCTCTTCTTCCCTGGCATCACCGACACCGAAGAGGAGTTTGACGCCTTGGTCGAACTGGGCGAGACCTGCCGCTACGATTTCATCCAGCTGCGCAACCTCAACCTCGACCCCGAACTCTACCTCAAGCTCATGGAACCCTTCGGCCACTCCCCGTCCATGGGCTTCAACAACTTCAAGAAACGCCTGAAAAAAGCCCTGCCCTGGATCGAATACGGCTACTTCAACCCATATTTGGGATAGCCCGGAGGAAGAATGCCTCCGGCGGCCAGAGGGGAAACTTTTGGAAAAGTTTCCCCTCTGGACTCCCCTTCCAAACTTTTTGTGTGCCTGCGGCAAGGCCGTGCGTCCGCACAATCCGTTTTTTCTCACTTCAATTTTCCCAGCCCCTCCCTTTGCTGTTCGAACGCACGACATTCCGCGCGCCCTCACACGCGCGAATGCGCATAGATAAAGTTTGGGGAGGGAGAGGGGATGGGGGTTCGGGGGAAGGGGAGAGGGAAACCCTTTTCTCAAAGGGTTTCCCTCTCCCCTTCCCCCGGCCGCCGGAGGCACAAAAAAAGGGCCGCTCCTCGAGGAGCGGCCCTTTTTTATGAACTATACGATCCCAACTACGGGAAGACCACCTCGACCTGTTCGGCGGCTTCCTGACGTTTGGTGATTTCACCGATGCGGTAGGCTTCGACGTCGTCGCGGGCGTCGAGCTTTTCCAGGGCCTCGTCGGCATGCGCCGGGTCGACGATGAGGATGTAGCCGATGGAGCAGTTGAAGATCTGCAGCATCTCGGGCCAGGACAGATCGCCCTGGGCCTTGATCCATTCGAAGACCGGAAGCATGGGCCAGGAGCCGAACTGGAAGGAGGCGGTCACGTTCTCGGGCAGGACGCGGGGCACGTTGTCGTAGAACCCACCGCCGGTGACGTGGACCATGCCCTTTACGGGCATTGCGCTGAGCAGCTCGAGGACAGGACGGACGTAGATCTTGGTCGGCTCGATGAGCACCTCGGCCACGGTCTTGTCGGTGCCGGGGAAAGTGTCTTCGTGGGCCAAGCCGGACTCGCCGAGAATTTTGCGCACCAGAGACCAACCGTTGGAATGCACGCCCGAGGAGGCCAGGCCGATAAGCACGTCGCCCGGGGCGATCTCCTTGCCGGTGACCAGCTTGGGGGTGTCGACCATGCCCACGGCAAAACCGGACAGGTCGTATTCACCGTCGGGATAGAACCCCGGCATTTCGGCGGTCTCGCCGCCGAGCAGAGCGCAGGCGGACTGGCGGCAGCCCTCGCACACGCCGGAGACCACCTGGGCGGCAACGCCGGGTTCGAGCTTGCCGGTGGCGAAATAGTCGAGGAAGAAAAGCGGTGCCGCGCCCTGAACGAGCACGTCGTTGACCGACATGGCCACCAGGTCGATGCCCACGGTGTCGTGGCGGTCGAACATGAAGGCCAGCTTGAGCTTGGTGCCCACGCCGTCGGTTCCGGCCACCAGCATGGGGGCCTCCATACCCGCGATTTCGGGCTTGAACAGGCCGCCGAAGCCGCCGATGTCCGTGGCCACGCCGGGCGTGAAGGTGGACTTGACCATGTCCTTGATGCGGCGGACGAATTCGTTGCCCGCTTCTATATCCACACCGGCTTCGGTGTATGCCTGGGATCGCTTGGCGCTTTCGCTCATGGGTCTCTCCTGGTTGGCTTTGGTCGCTTATAGATGGAAGGCGGACCAAGTTCAAGCAACAAGTGTGCGGCCCGCCATTTGCATTGCCAAGGGAGTATCCGCTATCTATAGTATAGGAATGTGGCAGTATCGTAATGCCGAGGAGGAAACCATGCGCCATTTCAGCGTTCTAGCCGCACTGGCACTGGCCGTTGCTCTTTTGACGCCGACCATGGGCCTGGCCCAGAACAAATTCAAGAACGAAGACACGGCCAAGAATCGGCAGACCAACACCTTCGGCACCCGACCGGAAGAAGGCCAAAACCCGGTGACCACCTTCGGCACCAACCAGGCGGGCGACACAACCATCGACTCCCATCAGCCCAAGCAGGAAGAGGTGGACTGGTACGACAAGGTGATCATCGCGGTCGACCCGGACGTGTCCTGGCCCAATTCCAAGTCCAGCTCTTCAACAACCACAACCACGGACGGCGTGAACACCACCACGTCCACGACGACCACCACGACCACGCAGGAATGACCGGGACCGCTCGGCGGTGCGGCCCCCTGGAGCAACTTATCCGGGAGGTTCGATCATGATTGAGGCCAGACTCTGGAAACCCCTCAAGAACGGTGCGGTGCAATGCCGCCTGTGTAACCATTATTGCGCGATCAAGCCGGGCGAACGCGGCCAGTGCGGAGTGCGCGAGAACCACGACGGCACGCTCTACTCCCTGAACTACGACAAGGTAGCGGCCATCAATCTCGACCCGGTGGAGAAAAAACCCCTCTACCACTTCCAGCCGGGGTCCATGACCTTTTCCCTGGCCACCATGGGCTGCAACCTGACCTGCAGTTTCTGCCAAAACTGGTCCTTGTCCCAACCGCCGCGCACAGGCGCGGACATACGGGGCCAGGTGACCACGCCCGAGGAACTGGTGGCCGAAGCCGTTCGCCTGGAGGCCGCCTCCATCTCCTACACCTACTCGGAACCGACCATATTTTTCGAGCTGATGCAGGACACGGCCCGGCTCGCCCACAAGGCCGGACTGAAGAACATCATGGTCTCCAACGGGTTCATGAGCAGCGAGTGTCTGGACGCGTTGAAGGACGACATCGACGCCATCAACGTGGACCTCAAGTGCTTCACCGAGGCGTTCTACAATGACGTTACCGGGGCGCGGCTCCAACCGGTGCTCGACAACCTGAAACGGATCAAGCACGAGCTGGGCTGGTGGCTCGAGGTGACTACGCTGCTCATTCCGGGCAAAAACGACTCCACCGCGGAATTGGACCAGCTGACCGATTTTCTGGTCAACGAGATCGGCACGGACACGCCGTGGCACATTTCACGGTTCCACCCCGACTACCGCATGACCGACGCCCCGCCCACGTCCGGCTACTCGCTGGACACGGCATACTCCATGGGCAAGGCCAAGGGGCTGGAATACGTGTACGTGGGCAACATGCCCGGATCCAACAAGCAGGACACCCTTTGCCCGGGCTGTGGCAAGGAGCTCATCAACCGAACCGGCTTCTCGTCCAGTGTGCAGGGTATCGAGGACGGTAAGTGCCAGGCCTGCGGCAGGACCATCCATGGGATCGACCTCGGCTGACGGCTTGCAAACAAATCGCTTTTTCAGTAGGTATGCACACCCTCGCGCGAATGTCGCCAACAACGGCGAACCTTGTCAGGCGGTTGAGGATTTCTCCTGGCAAGGCGCAAGAAAAATCAGGGCCGCTGCGTATCTCGATACGAAGTGTCTGATTTTTCCCCAGCAACGCGGCCAGAGGGAATCCTCAGCCACCTGACGGAGTGTGGCGCAGACTGGTAGCGCGCCTGCTTTGGGAGCAGGATGTCGGGGGTTCAAATCCCTCCACTCCGACCAGCAGATTCAGGCCCTGGACATTGTCCGGGGCCTTTTTTTCCGCAACCCTTGCCATTAAGCCCGTTTCGGAACTATCCTGTAATATATGAAATACCTCTTGATACTTGCCGTGGCGATACTGGGAGCACTGTTCGGCCTTTCCCGCATGTCCGCCCGCACACCGGACCGCATAGGGCCGATTGACGGGCGACTCATGGGTTGCCCAGGGCCGGACAACTGCGTGTCGTCCGAGGCCGAAGAGGCGAAACGGCGCATCGCGCCGCTGAACGCGACCGGACCGGTTGACGAGGTCATGAACCGCTTGTCCCGGGTATTCGAATCCATGGAGGGCGGCGAAGTGGCCGAAAGGCGCGGCAACTATCTTCGCGCCGTGTTTACCAGCCGGTTGTGGCGGTTCCGGGACGACCTGGAGTGCCTTTACGACGAAGAGTCAGGGAGTATTCAGGTGCGCTCCGCGTCCAGGGTCGGCTATTCGGATTTCGGGGCCAACCGCAAACGGGTGGAGCGCCTGCGGGAAGCGTTTGACGGACAGTAGACAACTCGTCAGAGCCTAGGGATTGGGCTCCGGAGACGCATATGCAAGAGATTGAATGGGATGAATCCCACTCGGTGGGTGTTCCCTCCATCGACGAACAGCACAAACGGTTCGTGGCCCTGACCAACCGCCTTTTCCAGGCCATCATGAATGAAGCCGGTGAAGCCGAGCTGGAAGGCGTTCTCAACGATCTGGCCGACTACGCAGCCTACCATTTCACCCATGAGGAAACGCTGCTGCGTATGCACGGCTACCCCGAAGACCTCCTGGCCGAACACCGCAAGGAGCACACGGCCCTGACCGACAAGGTGTACTGTTACATAGCCATGTACCGGGAAAACCACGCCAACCTGGACCTGTCCGTCTATCTCTTCTTGCGCGACTGGACCACCGAACACATGAGCCGCTCCGACTCCAAATACTCGGCGTTTCTCGTGGACCAAAACGCCAAGTAGCTCGCCCCCCCTTTTTTCCTGAGCCGCCCGTACCGGAAGACAAGACGAGTCTTCCCGGGTTTGCCAAACCGGAATTGACGTTGAGACAGCCCTGCGGCTACGTTCAGTGGTCCTGTCTTTTTGGAGTTCGACAATACCAAGGAGCGATCATGTACTGTCTCTACGCATTCAACGGAGAATTGATGTGCTTCGTGCACGTCCTGCTCAACGCGCTCGACATGAAGGAAAAGGGCAAGGAAGCGATCATCGTCTTCGAAGGCATGGCCGTAAAGCTCGTGCCTGAACTGGAGAAATCCGAAAATCCGTTCCACGGCCTCTACCAGAAGGCCAAGGACGCCGGGCTGATCGCGGGTGCGTGCAAGGCGTGCTCGTCCAAGCTCGGCGTGCTGGACGCAGTCGAGAGCGCGGGCCTGCCCCTGCTCGGCGACATGTCCGGCCATCCGTCCATGGCCGCCTACATGGACAAGGGCTACACCATTCTGACCTTCTAGCCGAATTGTCCGGGCGCGGCAGGGGCCACCTGCCGCGCCCGGATTCCAAAACGTGTTTTTTCCGGCGGATTCCGGAAAAAACACGTAAAAACTTCACCGATTTCCCCGAAAAAACGAATTTCACCCGGTAAAAACACGCTCCAGAAGTGGACAACCGGGTAAAATTGACATACAGACAACTCGCTTTTGGCAATAATCCGTTCGCGGACTAAGGGAAGGGGCGCCCGAAAGGGGTCCCGTTCTCTTTTTCCGCTCCCGGGCACAGGGGCGCTCCGCCCTTCCGGCCCGAACGGCAGCCGCGTGCAGACAGCGCGGCCCA